>JBKBNZ010000035.1:0-11550 GCA_046294875.1 Aquificaceae bacterium
TTTCCCTCAAGTTTCTCTAAGCTTATAATTTAACTCCATGAAATTTGCTGTCCTTGGTGGTGGTCGTTGGGGCTGTGCTTTGGCTTTTCATTTAAAAAGGCTCAACCACGAGGTTTTAGTCTTTGACAGAAACCCTCAAGCGGTGGACTTACTAAACAGGGGAATGCATCCTTACATAGAGGGCCTTACCTTAGAGGGTATCAAAGCTACCACTCACTTGGAAGAAGCGCTGAATTATTCCGACTATATAATCGTGGCGCTTCCTGTACAAGCCATAAGAGAGGTTTTAAAGGGTAAAAGCTTAAAGGGGAAAAAGGTTATCTCTGCTTCAAAAGGTCTTGAGATAGGCACCAACAAAAGGGTTTCTCAGGTGCTTTTGGAAATAGACCATTGGGTAGAGGTTTTTTGTCTTTCTGGTCCTTCTTTTGCCAGCGAGGTTTCAAGGGGCCTGCCTACAGCCCTTGTCCTGGCTGGGGAAAGTATAGAAGAGATGGAAAAAATAAGAAAAGAGATAAGCAGTGAAAACTTTAGAGTGTATCTCTCTACAGACCTTGTAGGCGTGGAGTTGGGAGGTGCTTTAAAGAATGTTATAGCCATAGCTTGTGGTATATCCGACGGTCTTTCCCTTGGAGAGAACGCAAGGGCTTCCCTTATCACAAGAGGCCTTGCGGAGATGGTAAGGATAGGCTTTGCCTTAGGAGCCAAGAGGGAAACCTTTTATGGGCTTTCTGGTGTGGGAGACCTTTTTTTAACCGCAAGCTCTCCTCAATCAAGGAATAGAAGCTTTGGCTATCTCCTTGGACAGGGGCTTTCTGTAGAAGAGGCCCTAAAAAAGCTAAACCAAACGGTGGAGGGCGTCCATACGGTAAAGGCGGTTTATGAGCTTTCTAAAACCTTAAATATCCATGCACCTATCACTCTTGGTGTGTACAAGGCTGTGGTGGAGGGGGTTCCTCCCCTTCAGGTTGCCCTTGAGCTTTTAAAGAGGCCTCCTCAGAATCCCTTTGAAACTCTATAAGCTCACCATAAAAGTAGTACTCTCCACAGGCATCACATCTATATATACCACCACCGCAACACTCTATAATCTCAAGGAGGGCACCACATTTAGGACACGTTTCCATGTCTTATAATTTATCCCTGTGAGAGAAAAGGTCTTTTTTTATTTTCTCCTTTCCTTGACAGGCTTTTTTACAGCCTTGGCTTTTCTTATGCTTTTGCCCTTTTTAAGGCCTATTCTTTGGGCTGTCATATTTGCCTTAGTTTTGTACCCAGTGCATATAAAACTTTCCCGTAAAGTTGGAAATACTTCTTCCGCCATAATTTTGACCCTTATCGTGCTTATCCTGGTTGTGATCCCCTTTAGCCTTATCTTAGCCTTGGCCATAAGGCAAAGTATAGAGATTTTTCAGCTGTTTCTAAGTTTTACCCAAAACCATTCTTATTTGGATCTTTTAAACCAGCTAAAGGATCAGGCTTTTGTAAAGAGATTTCTTTCAGAGGAAGAGATAGACAAGATTATAGCCTACATAGACTCGGAGGAGTTTAAAAACCTTGCCATAAACAGCCTTAGAGATTTAGCTCAAAGGGGATTAAACATGTTGGCACAGCTGGTGCCTGCAGTAGGTAGCTTTATCTTTAAAACCTTTGTCTTTCTCCTTACCCTTTTCTTCATTCTAAGGGATGGACCAAGGTTTGTAAAATTTGCAGAAAGGTTCCTCCCCATGCACAAGGAAGACATAGAGCAGGTTTCTCTAACCGTGTATAAAACGGTCATAGCCACTGTTTATGGATCCATAGGCGTAGGTATATCCCAAGCTACCGTAGGCTTTATAGGGTACAAGCTTGTAGGTTTAGATTACGCCCTTTTGCTTGCCCTTGCCACCTTTATAAGCTCCTTTATACCTCCCTTTGGTGCGGGCTTTGTATGGTTTCCCGTCGCTATATACACCTTTATGGCAAAAGGCCTTTACTCGGGCCTTTTTATGTTCCTTTATGGCATGCTTGTTATATCCACCATAGATAACTTTGTAAGGCCTCTTATAATGAAGATGGGTGTAAGGATGCCCTATATAGTGCTCTTTTTCTCCATAGTTGGCGGGCTTTTAGCCTTTGGCTTTGTGGGTATCTTTCTGGGTCCCATAATCTTTACTACCCTTTTCACCCTTGCCCTTATCTATGAAAAAAGAATTTTAGGGGAGGAGGAAGCTACTAATCAAGGCCGTGCATCTTAAGGTTTTCCTTTATCCTATGCAGCAAATCCGCTGGGTTTTTAATAGGATAATCAAGCTCCTTTAGTACTTCTTTTGCATTCCTTCCCTTTATGTATATATTGTCAAACCTCTCTAATATATCCTCTGCTGCGTTTATGGGAAAGTCGGTACCTTTAAGCCTTTTTAAGACCATATAAGCCCATGGAATATCCAAGGCATAAGCTACCCTTTCACAGTATTGGAGAAAGACCTTTGGCTCCTCATGACCTTCTTTTACCAACTTGTAAGCAAGCTTTGCTACGCCACCAGCCGTATGAACCTTTAGCTCCTTTTTTTCCTCTTCTATAAGGGTTTCCAAGCTTTTTAACTTTTCCATGGCTGCCTTTGGATCAGCCCTTAAGATGTTCCTTACCGTTTGTTGGGTAAGGCCAACTCTTTGGGCTATTTCCTCTTCCGTTTTCAAATATTCCTCCCTCAAAACTACGCAATAAACAGCCCTCGCCAAGGAGGGGAGCCAAGTTAGGGTTTTGTACTCTGCCAGCTTGGAAAGACCTCCCAAAACATCAATAGACTTTAGGAAAACCCTCAAAACCAGAGCTTCTAAATCTTGCTCCATAGGTTGTGCGATCACTACCATGATGATCCCTCCGTTTTAAAAATCGGGGTGACGGGACTTGAACCCGTGACCTCTGGCCCCCCATGCCAGCGCGCTACCGCCTGCGCCACACCCCGTCAATTTTACATTTTAAGGCTTTTAAGCCTGTAATTCAAGCTCTTGCTGGCCTTAAAAGATATACGTTTACCTTTTCTTTTAAAGGAGCCAAAGCCGGATATTCTAAGCCCTTCTTGGGAATTTATACCCCTTTTCATCTCCTCTATGAGAAAATTAACCATTTTATTAACCTTTTTTTTGGAAAGATCCTTGAAATGGTGTTCTACAAGCCTTTCTACGAGGATTTTCTTTTTCATAGCTTTAGCTTTTTCCTCATTATATCCCCAAGGGTAAAGCCCTTATCCGATGAGCCGATGGTTATTATATCTTCCTTCTTCTCCTCCTCCTTCATACTAAAGGTTATCTTGTCAGAAGACAGGTCTAATATTTTAACTTCTACCTCTTGGCCTTCTTGAAGCTTTACACCCTTAGGAATTTCCGATATGGGTAAAAGGCCTTCTACTCCTTCCGGAAACTCCAAAAAGGCACCAAAAGGCCTTACGCTTTTAACCTTTAGCTTTACCTTCTGGCCGACCTTGTAGGTGTTTAACACCTTTTCTATGGGGTTTTCCTTGAGTTGCTTCAAGCCAAGTTTTATGTGTCTTCCCTCCAAACCCAAAAGGGCAAACTCCAAAGATTGGCCTACCTGAAGTACCTCTTCCACTCTGCCGGGCTTTATCCAATCAAGGTCTGCCCTATGGATTACCCCTTGTACATGGTCTCCCAATCTTACAAAAGCCTTTGCACCTTCTATCTTCTCAACCACGCCGACCACCTTACTACCCACTGGGTGGGTTTTAAGGAACTCTTCCCAAGGCTTTGGAAGTGTCCTTTTGATGCTTAGTATAAGCTTGCGCCTTTTTGGGTCAAATTCAAGCACCTGTGCGGACACCTTATCACCCTTTTTAAAGGTGGTACCATCATAGGATATTTCATCCTTTGGCACAAAGCCCTCCACCCCTTCCATAACTTCCACTATAAGCCCGTTTTCCTTTAGCTCCACCACCCTACCGTTGATAATTTGACCCTTTTTGATACTTTCTTCGGCCTTTACCCATGGATTTTCCTTGGTTTCCTTAAGGCTTACAAATATAAACTCGCCATCCTTTGGTATCCTCTTTACCTTTACCCTTATTCTCTCCCCTATCTCTGCATAGTTATAAGGGTTTCTATCCCTTCCCCAGCTTAGCTCTTCCAAGGGTAAAAAGGCCCTTAGAACGTTTCTTACAAGAAGTGTTATACCCTTGTTAGGGTCTATTTTTATAACACGGCCCTCTACTATATCTCCTACCTTTATCCTGCTTAGCACTCTTTCCTTTTTCTTTTCCTCTTGGGCTTTTAGATAGTCCTTTTGGGATAACACTACCTTTAAACCCTCTTCACCCTTATTCAGCTCTATTATCTTGGCTATGACCCTTTTACCTTCCCTTAGGTTTTTGGTGGTCTCTTTAAAGGGTAAAAGAGCCCTCAGACCGCTTATATCCACTATGTAAGCCTCTTCTCCTTTGCCTACCACCGTGCCCGTTATAAACTTGCCCTTTTCATAACTGGATTTTAAAAAGCCTATAAGCCTACCTTCCAAGTATCTTCTGTAAGAGAGTATGGGGGCTCCCCCTTTGCCAAACCTAACCACTATAGCCTTTATTTCGTCCCCTACCTTTACTTCAGGAAGCTCTTCCCTTTGTATTATACCCTCCACCTTGTAGCCTATATCCACGTACACGTTCCTTTCATCCACCTGCACTACTTTACCTTTTATCACCTCCCCCTTTTTTATCTCTTTCAAGCTTTTCTCAAATAACCTCTCAAACTCGCCCATACTTTCCTCCAAGGTTTTTTATTATAACACTTATCCTTTCAAAGTGCCCAACGGTTTAAACCTTGCCACCAGTTTGGCTATGCCAAGAGAATGAACCACAAAGGCAACCTCAGACACATCCTTGTAAGCTTGGGGTATCTCTTCTGCAACGGTGCCCTTACCCCTTGCCACCACCACAAGACCTGATAGCACCTTTTCAAGACCTTCTTTTTTTGCAAACTCTTTTGCCTTTGTCCTTGACATAAGCCTGCCCGCACCGTGACAAGCGCTCCCAAAGCTTATCTCCATACTTCTTTTTTGACCCACGAGCAAAAAGGAGTATCTACCCACATCACCTGGCAGCAAAAGGGGCTGACCTACATCTCTGTATGCAGGTGGCACGTCGGGGTTATAGGGCGGGAAAGCCCTTGTGGCTCCCTTTCTATGAACCAAGAGCTTTTTAACCTTTCCGTTTACTTTATGCTCTTCCACTTTTCCTATGTTGTGGGCAAGGTCGTAAACCAGTCTATAACCTAACTCTTCACAAGAAAGGCCAAAAAACCTTTTTAGCGTATCCGCCGTTAAATAGCCAAGTATCTGCCTATTAGCAAAGGCGTAGTTGGCAGCGCAATTCATAGCCATAAAGTAATCCTGCCCCTCTGGGGAGTTAAAGGGCATGCAAGCAAGCTGCATATCTGGAATATCTATATTGTACTTTTTAAGGGCATCTTTTGCTATTTTAAGATAATCAACGCATATCTGGTGGCCAAAGCCCCTTGAACCAGAGTGTACCATAATGGTTATCTGTCCAAGGCTTATACCAAGCTTTTTGGCAACTTCTTCGTCGTATATTTCATCCACGTACTGTATTTCTACGAAATGATTACCAGAGCCAACAGTTCCAAGCTCTTGGGATCCCCTTTGAAAGGCAAAATCGGAAACCTTTGAAGGGTCTGCATTGAGAAGGGTTCCACCGCTTTCTATATGCTCAAGGTCTTCTTCAAAGCCAAAGCCCCTTTCTATAGCCCATTTGGCTCCCTCCCTTGCCACCTGAGATAGCTCGGATTTTGAAAGCTTTAGCTTACCTGTGGAGCCAACGCCTGCAGGTACATTTTTTAAGACTTCTTGCATTAGCTCTTTCCTTACAGGGTAAACCTTATCTACGGTGAGGTTGGTAGCTATAAGCCTTACCCCACAGTTTATATCGTAACCAATAGAGCCCGGGCTTATTATACCCTCTTCTAAGTTTGTCGCCATAACGCCGCCCACAGGAAACCCGTAACCCACATGAACGTCGGGCATAATGTAAATGGCCTTTTCCACGCCAGGAAGGGTTGCCGCATTACCCGCCTGCCTTATGGCGTCTTCTTCAAGGAGTTCAAAAAGCCTGTCGCTTAAGTAAAAATAAACAGGTACCTTTTGCCCCTGCAGAGTGTTCTCGGGCAGCTTATATACAAATTCTCCAACCTTTACAAGGCTTTCCTTTAAGCCCATACTATTAAATCTAATCCTAATAAAATGGTGGGCGATGGAGGACTCGAACCTCCGACCTCCATCTTGTGAGGATGGCGCTCTACCTCTGAGCTAATCGCCCGTAAATATAATATTATAGCGGTAGTCTCTTCTTTTTTATCCAATAAACAAGGGTCAAGCCCAACAAGGTCAAGGTTATAAGAAGGGATATGGGGTAGGCTATTTTTGGATTTATACGCAAGGTGGTGTCCAAAAGGAAAAGGTGGAAAAGGTAAAAGCCGTAAAGGACAAAGATAAAGGATATGGCTTGGAAAAGATAACTCTTTATCCTTTTTAGCATCATGCCTCCAGCATCCTTTCAAGGGTCAAGCTTACACATTCTGCCAACGCCTTTAAATTATAACCACCTTCCAAAGCAAAAAGTACTGGAATCTTTTTCCCCTTTGCCAAGTTTAAAAGACTATCCACTATTCTCCCAAAGCCCTCCGTTGAAAGCTGCAAGTAGGTAAGAGGGTCATCCTTGTGGGCATCGTAGCCTGCAGAAACCAAAAGGAATTGGGGGTTGTAATCTTCAAAGAGAGATGGAAGAACCTCTAAATATACCCTGTTAAACTCCCTATCTCCGGCACCCGCCGGAAGGGGTTCGTTGTGGGTGTATCCGTAACCTTTTCCTGCACCCCTTTCTTGGGAAGATCCAGTGCCGGGATAGAAGGGGTATTCGTGGGAGGAAAAGTAAAAGACTCTGTCCTCTTCGTAAAAGCTTTTTTGAGTTCCATTGCCATGGTGGGCGTCAAAATCCACTATGAAGACCCTTTCAAAGCCCTTTTGAAGAAGGTAATGGGCGCCTATGGCCACGTTGTTGAAAAGACAAAAGCCCATAGCCTTGGCGTATTCTGCATGATGTCCTGGTGGCCTGATGGCACAAAAGACAGCTTCTATTTCTCCCTCTAAAAGCTTATCTATACCTTGCAAAACACCACCCACCGCATAGAGGGCTACCTCGTAAGAAGGGGAAAAGGCATAGGTGTCTGGGTCAAGGTATCCACCGCCTGCGGAGCAAAAATCGGCAACTTCTTGTATATAAGCGGGGTCGTGGTTTAAAGCAACCTCCATAGCGGTGGCTCGCCTTGGGTTTATGGTTATAAGCTCCTTTAAGAGTTTTCTCCTTTCAATCTCTTGGATAATGGCTATAAGCCTGTCTTTGTTTTCAGGATGGCCCTTTTCATGGTGTTCAAGGTAAATGGGGTCATACAAAAAGCCTGTCTTCATTAGTATGATTATACTCCAAAAGTGCTATAATGCTTTTCCTATGGAAGAGTCAAGGCTTAAAAAACTCCAAAGGTTAAAGAAAGAGGGAAAGGCGTATCCTTACAAATTTGAAGTTAGCCACCAGATAGGTGAGATAAGAAATAGGTACGAAAAGCCCACAGAAAAAAAACAGGTAAAGGTAAAGGCCCTTGTAAAAAGGATATCAAAGATAGAGGAAGGCTTTCTCCTTAGAATAGCAAGCTCTAAGGGTATTGAGATGTTAGCTATAACCCAAGAAGAGATACAGGCCGGTAAGGAATACCTTTTGATGGGTAGCCTTGGCAGGTACGAGGGTAAGCTTTGCCTTTTTGATGCCAAGCCCACACAGGAAAGTGAAGGGCTTTCCATAGAAAGCTTGAAAGAAGAATACGACCTTGACCCCCAATACGAGGAGGTATCCTTGGCGGGCAGGCTTATAACTCTAAGAAGCATGGGGAAAGCCCTTTTTGGCCATATTCAGGATGCAACGGGAAAGATACAGATATACCTAAGGGAAGACCTGCTTGGTAAGGAGGTCTTTGAAGAGTTCCAAGACCTTGTAGATACGGGGGACCTAATAGGCGTAAAGGGGAAGCTTTTTAGGACAAAAACAGGGGAGCTCACCATACAGGTGGAAACCTACAACCTTTTGGCTAAGAGCCTCCATCCCATGCCGGAAAAATGGCACGGTATAAAGGATGTGGAGGTTAGATATAGGCAAAGGTACTTGGACTTAATAGCCAACGAGGAAGCAAGAAGGATCTTTATACTGCGTAGTAAAGTTATCCAAGAGATAAGGAATTTCCTAAACAGGGAAGGATTTATTGAGGTGGAAACTCCCATACTACAACCCATAGCCTCCGGTGCCAACGCCAAGCCCTTTATAACCTATCACAACTACCTTGAACAGAACCTATATCTGAGGATAGCTCCCGAGCTTTACCTGAAAAGGCTTATAGTGGGTGGTTTTAACAGGGTTTATGAGATAGGTAAAAACTTCCGCAATGAAGGAGTGGATACCACCCACAATCCAGAGTTTACCATGTTAGAGTTCTATGCAGGCTATTGGGATTACCAAGACCTTATGAATTTTACCGAAAGGCTTTTCTCCCATGTGCTCACTTCCATACTGGGTACTCTTAAGATAAACTACCAAGGCAGGGAAATTGATTTTACACCCCCTTACAAACGCTACAGATACTTTGAACTCCTTGAAGAAAAGACAGGGAAAGACAAGGACTTTTTCCTAAGGGATGTGGAAGGCTTAAGAAAGCTTGCCAAGGAGTTAAACATACCGAAGGCAGACACCTTGACCCACGCCAAGCTGATAGACAAGGTTTTTGACATGCTTGTGGAAGATGAGCTTTTGGGACCTTGCTTTGTTTTAGACTTTCCCAAGCTGCTTTCACCCTTGGCAAAAAGCCATCGCAAAGACCCAGACCTTGTGGAACGCTTTGAACTTTTCATTGCAGGGAAGGAGATCGCCAACGCTTACACGGAGCTGAACGACCCAGAGGAACAAAGGGAAAGATTTTTACAGCAGCTTGAGGAGAAGGAAAGGGGTGACGAAGAGGCAATGCAGATGGATGAGGACTTTATAACTGCCTTGGAGTATGGTATGCCACCCACCGGAGGAGAAGGTATAGGTATAGACAGGCTTGTTATGATATTGGCCGATGTGGATTCCATAAGGGAAGTTATACTTTTCCCCGCTTTAAGGAGGATATAATGGATAAAAAACCCATAAGGGAGTTTACCAGCAAGGTTATAAAGATAATCCAAGAAACGCCCTCTGCCAAAACCTTGGTTTTTGATATAAAAGGTATAGACTTTGACTTTTATCCCGGACAGTATGTAATGCTAAACGTTCCCTACCAAGGAGAGCTTTTGAAAAGAGCTTATTCCATCGCAAGCCCGCCTACTCAAAGGGAAACCCTTGAACTAACCATAAAAAGAGTTCCCGGGGGAAAGGCCTCCGCCTTTTTAACAGAAAGGGTAAAGGAAGGGGATGAGTTTCTTATAAAGGGACCTTACGGAAAGTTCCTATGGGTGCCCCATATGGGCACAAACCTTGTTCTAATTGGTGCAGGTAGTGGGATAGTGCCCCTTATGTGCATTCTAAGGTATATAGTATCTGCCAATTTAGAGCATGTAAAGGCTACACTGCTCTATTCCAACACCCATTACGAGGAAATAATCTATCGTGAAGAGCTTGAAAAACTACGAAAACATTCCAACATAAAGGTAGTGCATACTCTTACTCGCTCCCATCCACCCCACTGGCAAGGCTATACGGGAAGAATAAACACCTCTATGCTTTTGAAAGAGATAGAAGATATTCCAACCAACTTATACTACCTATGTGGGCCACCTGCCTTTGTGGATGACATAGCCCAAATGCTCCTTGAACTTGGTGTGGATAAGGAGCAGATAAAAAAGGAAAAGTACGATTAAGAGGCGCTTTCAAGAAGTTTAAGGTTTATATAAGCCCTTTCTACGCTGTCCCTGTCAAAGCTTCCTTTTAGAAAGTCTTCTACCATAAGCGCCAGCTTATCCCTCTTTCCCTCCCTTAAAAGTTTCCCATCCTTATAAACCTTTTCCTCTCCAAAATCAAGGATAAGGTCATTATCTACATGCCAAACTCTTTTGGGATTTGGGTGTTCCCATGCTACGGTTAAAGTAAAAGGCACCTCTTCCAAATACCCCATCAAAGTCCAGAGGGAATCTTTTTTATGCAAACCTTGGATCTTTATATCCTTGGAGATCCTCTGAAGGAGATAAAGGTCGTGCCAGGCTAAATCCCACAGGGGAGATATGTAGCCTTTACCCCTGCCAAGCCTTTCTATCCTTAGGTGTTTCTCCGGTTTTTTTAAATACTCTGTGCAAAGGGAATAGCTTTCTACCTCCGATACGTACAACCCTTTGTATTCCTTGATATCCTCAAAATCTTTTGAGCTAAGGGCTGGTGGCTTTTCCAAAAGCACGGGTATGCCCTTTTCTAAAAACTCCTTGGCTATGGTTGGATGATCTTTGGGATCAACGGCTACGATAACTCCACGCAACTCCTCTTTTACCTCTCCAAAATGGCAGTAAAAGGGATAAGGCTTTCTCTCTTTAGAAGGGTCTATATCACAAAGCACAAGCTTTTCGCCCATTTGCTCAAGCTTCCAAAAGTACTTGTTGCCCATATTTCCAAGGCCAACCAAAAGGATATGCATCTGTTAAATTATACCTCTAAGAGGTTGCTTCAAGGTCCACACCTTTATTTTTTAATGCCTATTATTATATTTTTAGCATGGTTAGAAATTATTCCTTTTTGGTTCTTTCCTTTGTTTTATTTTCTGGGGTTCTAATAATAGGCTTGTTTCACCTTGAAGAAAGGGGAGTTATTTACTTTGCCCTTTTTGGTGGAAGTTTAGCCCTTTTTACCTTTGCCCTTGGTGGCTATCTTTTTGGCGTTTATGAGCATTTAAAGCAGGAGTACTCAAAGAAAAGAAGCCTTTGGTCTTTTATTTTTGATTTCTTTGCAGACCTGCGCCTTGCCATCTTTATAATGGTGTTCCTTGCCCTACTCTCTATGGTGGGCTCTACCTACGTTCCCCAAAACCAGCCCATAGAGTTTTACCTTGATAGATTTGGTGCAGACCTTGGATATTGGTTTTGGAGGCTTTGGATAACAGACCTTTTCCGCTCTTGGTACTACATAGGTCTTATAGTGCTCCTTGCCATAAACCTTACCGCCTGCTCCTTTAAAAGGCTGCCAAGGGTGTGGGTACAAACCTTTACAAAGGAAAGATTTCAAAGGCTGGACAAGCATATGGAGAAACATCTAAAGGCTATATCTTTAAAGGTTAACCCCTCGGAGGAAAAGGTAGCCCAGTTTCTTGGTAGTATGGGCTTTAAGGTTTATATGGATAAAGAGGAGGGGAGAACCTACTTTTACGCAGAAAAGGGAAGGTATGCTCGCCTTGGAGTTTATGTGGTTCATATAGGCTTGTTGGTTATAATGGCCGGAGCCCTTGTTGATGCCATATGGGGGATAAGAGGTACGGTAATAATACCCGAGG
>JBKBNZ010000036.1:0-11536 GCA_046294875.1 Aquificaceae bacterium
AGGCCAATAAGAGGAGTGTAATAGCACAGGTGAAAGTATAAGATATATAATAAACGATGTGTCTAAGGAAAATCGGGATACTTCGAAAAACAGAATTAAAAAACCTTCAAAGGCAGGTCTTTTACCTTTTTGTAATTTCCATATTTTATGCTTCTAAGTAAAAGGAGTGCAGTCATGTAGGCATCTTCTAGGGCGTTGTGAAAAAGGGAAAGGGGCAATTTGTATCTTTTTAACAAGCCTTCAAGGCTTGGTGTTTCCTTTTGGTCTTCCAGCATGTCCAAAAGGTCGATGGCATAAGGGTAAAAAACTCCAGAGCATTCTTTTTTTACCAAACCTCTAATCATGGCTATATCTATATGTACAAAAAAGCCTGCAAGAATACAGCCCCTTGAATAGTTTATAAACTCCTCACATACTTCTTTCCTTTCCTTTGCTTCTTTTAGATCTTGTGGAGTAATGCCGTGTACCTTTATGGATTCTCCATAGCCCTTTGATGGTTTTAAAAGTCTGTAAAAGCTCTTAGATAGGTCTATTTTTAAGCCTTCTATTTTTACGGCTCCTATGCTTATGGCTTCATCTCTTTTTAAATCCAATCCAGTGGTTTCTGTATCAAACACTACAAAGCATACCTTTTCAAGGGCTTTTTCTTTTTCTATCCCCCAGTTAAAGGCTTCCCATTCTTCCCTTTTTAAGCTTTTGTAAAGCCACCTCTTCATTCAAAATACCTAAGGTTATACCTATCGTACAAAAGGTCTTGGAATTCCTTTATAACTTTAAAGGTATCTTTTAACGTGCTCTTTTCCGTTCTGGAAAGTTCCCTCGGGTTTATGTAGTTGTCTGCTTCTTTGCCCTCTTTTATCTTCTTTGCCTGTGTTTTGAACCTTAGGCTTAATAAGAACCTGTAGGATTCTGTTAGATCTCTTGCAAACTCTTTGGAAAGTACGCCAATATCCTTTAGCTTTTCTATTCTTTCAAAGGTATTTCTTTCTTCTATTCCCTTTTCAAGGGCAAGAGCTCTTATGCCTTGGGTTATGGGGAATATACCCCCTTTCTTTATATCTATTTCTCCTTTGTGCTCGCCGCTTTTTTCTACGGCAAAATCTCCAAAAAAGCCTACGGGTGGCCTAAAGCGCACTGCATCCACAGCAAGGAAAGGAATAAAACCTGGGTTTTCCTTTAAGGTTTCAAGTATATGCCTCCAAAGGTCTTCCACCAGGGTTTGGTCTCCAAAGACGTTCCTAAAGTCAAAAAAGATGGCTACGTTTAATATGTTTTCCGACTTGGGCTTTTTTATCCACTCCTTTGCAGCGCTCCTCCATTCTTTTAAAGACCTTCTCCAAAAGGGGTTTGAAATCATCACATTTCCGGGACAAGGTGGAAATCCTATTTCCAAAAGCACTTGAATATATACCTTTGAAAATCTTTCAAAGTAATCTTTTGGCTCAAAGTCCAAAAGGGGATAATCTTGATAGACCAGGGCGTTGTCTTGGTCTGTTTTCAAGCTTTGTTCTTTTCTTCCTTCGCTTCCAAGCACCATAACACTAAAGGGTACCAAGGGCTCCTCTCCAAGCTTGTTTATGGTAATATAAACAGCCCTTTTCATAAACCGGTCGTTTAGTTCCGATATGTATTCTCCAAGCCTTTCGGGGTCTGTTCCAGAAAAGACAAGGTCTATGATCTGTTCCTTTAAGAGATTGTATATATATCTTAGGTCTTGGGTTGTTTTTGCCTTGTCTATCTTCTTTATCAAAAGCAGAGCGTTTTTGCTTTCATAGGCTATAAGGTCTCTGTCTTCAAGGACACCAAGGATTTCCCCTCCTCTTTTAACCACCAACTTCCTTATACCATGCTTTGCCATCAAAACCATAGCCTCATAAAGGCTTTTATCTTTATCTATGGATACTATGGGAAAGGTAGCTATGTCCCTTAACTTTACCTCTTGGGTTTTCAAGCCCTTTGCAAGTACCTTTTTGAGAATATCCCTTTCGGTGATGATCCCAACGCCTTCTGGCAACTTTACCAGCACAAAGGTACTATCTTTGGCAACCATCAATCTAACAGCATCTTCCACACTTTGAGAAGCATCCAAGATAAACGCTGGCCTTAGGTTTATACTTTCAACGGGCACTTGGGTATACCTTTCTATGTGGGAAAGTTCTCCACCTTTTGAAGAAAGCCTTACTCTTTTTGCCAACTTCTTTGCAAAGTATTCTCTGAATTCCTCCCTTTGGCCTATAAGCTTGTCAAAGATCTTCTTGTTTAATAGAAAGACTACGCTGTCTTCCACCGCCTTTGCGGTGGAGCTTGGTGGTTCTGAAATCATCAAGGAAACATAGCCAAAGCTTTCTCCCTCGTGGATATACTCTACAATTTCTCCATCCTTTTCAAGTAAAACACTTCCGCTTCTTAGTATGTATAGAAAGTCCAAAGGAGATGAGCCTTCTTTGAATATCACTTCTCCCTTTTTGTAATACTCTACCAATAGATTATGGGCTATGGTTTGAATTTCCTTTTTGTCAAGGTGGTTAAAGGGTTCTATTTCCGATAGAAATCTTTCTACGTCAAGCATCACAATAATTTTATTACCGCATACCTAAGGATGAGGAGAACCAACACTATAACAAGGGTATGACAGCAAGGTAAAAAGGAGACCAATCGGTAAGCGGGTTGCGTTGGCACGTAAAGCATGTTATAGAAGAAATTTCTTCTGTCGGTGGTAAAAAAGGAAAGGGCGGCTCGCCCAAGGACGAGCCACATATAAAAGGCAAGAGTGTAGTTTAGTATTTGCTTGAGCTCCATCATTCCTCTGCGCCAGCCTTTACTGCACCTTTGGGGTAGCGTATGCTATCCACAAACTCTTGGATATTTTGCGGTGGTGGCGGCGTTAGCCTTGAAACTATAAAAGCCACCAAGAAGTTAAGGGGCATGCCAAATATACCTGCAGCTATGGGCTTTATACCAAAGATCTCCACACCTTGGAACCTACTAAGGTAGAGATATACAATGGTTGTTGCAAGCCCCACGATTATACCGGCTATGGCACCTTGCTTGTTCATCCTTTTGTCCCATATACCAAGCACCAAGGCAGGGAACAAGGATGCGCCTGCCAAGGAGAAAGCCCAAGCAACCAATTCCACTATAATGGCAAGTCTAAAGCTTGCCACGTAGGCACCTATCAGAGCAACCACCATAAGCAACGCCTTTCCTATCTTCACCCTTGTGGAGGGTGAAAGGTTTGGATTTATCATCTTGTAATAAAGGTCGTGGGATATGGCGTTAGATATGGTTATAAGAAGTCCGTCTGCTGTGGAAAGGGCTGCCGCCAATCCACCTGCCGCTACAAATCCCGCTATAACATAGGGCAACCCCGCTATTTCTGGCGTTGCAAGCACTATCATATCAGGATGTATGGATATCTCTGCAAACTGGACGATGCCGTCGCCGTTTAGGTCTTTTATGGTTATAAGGTTAACTTTTGCCCACTTTTGCACCCAATCGGGAAGCTCATTAAAGGCTTTTCCTACAAGATTAAGCATTTCGTACCTACCAAAGGCTGCATAAGCTGGAGCGGTGATATAAAGCAAAAGTATAAAGAACAAAGCCCATCCTGCAGAAGTCCTCGCCTCACGCACGGTGGGAGTTGTGTAGAACCTCATTATTACGTGGGGTAGACCAGCGGTACCAAGCATAAGCATAAGGGTAAGGGCAAGGAAGTTAGCCATACCTTTGGCGTCGGAAGGCGGCGTTATGTAGGATTTTGGTGGCTTTGAAGCTTCTTGAGCCTTTTTCATAGCATCCGTCCATTTTTCCTTTGCCTCTTCGGGAGATTTGGGATAGTCCTTTAGTTGTTTTTCTATCTCTTCCCTCTTTGGATCATCGGCAGGCAGAGTTCTTAGCTTTTCTTCAAGTTCTTTTTTTCCTTGTTCCCAGCTTGCTGGCAGTGCTTCTATCCTTGCTTTTAACTCTTGAGCCCTGTTCTTGTGTATCTCCCTTACCTCTATCTCCTTGGGATCTTCTCTAAGCTGTGCAAATTTTTCCTCTATACCTTGAAGGGCAAAGCCGTAGGAGATCTGGGATATGGGATTTCCCGTATACTTGTAGGAAAGAGTTGTCACTGGTATAAGGTAAGCTATTATAAGCACGATGTACTGGGCTACTTGCGTCCATGTGACCGCCTTCATACCACCCAAAAAGGAACATACCAATATGCCCGCCAAACCAACGAAGACGCCAACCTCAAAGGGAAGTCCCAAAAGCCTGCTGGCTATTATACCCACACCCGTTATCTGGGCTGTAAGGTAGGTAAAGGAAACTATGATGGTGGCGACTATCCCCACGAACCTTGGGATCTTTCCACCATACCTTGCATCAAGGAAGTCGGGAATGGTATAGGCACCGAACTTTCTAAGGTAGGGGGCTATAAGCACTCCCAAAAGCACATAACCACCAGTCCATCCCATTATAAAGGCAAGCCCGTTATAGCCCTGAAGAGCTAAGGCACCAGCCATACCTATAAAAGAGGCTGCAGACATCCAGTCGGCGGCCGTTGCCATACCGTTGAAAACCGCAGGCACCCTTCTACCTGCCACATAGTACTCTGCCACCTTTCCAGTCCTTGAAATAATTCCTATTGCAGCATAAACCGCTATGGTTCCAAAGAGAAACACATAACCTATAAAGGTAGGCGATAGATTAAAAAGCTTTTCTCCTATGTAGAGAAGTATCAAAAGTAAAATAAGGCCGCCCGTATAGATGGCATACACCTTCCTAAGCCTTTCTACAAAACTCTTATCCACCATCTTATTCCTCCTCTACTCCGTACTTTTTGTCAATCTGGTCCATCTTTTTGGCATAAAAGACTATTAGAAGCAGGAATACAACTAAGGCACCCTGAGCCCCCATATAGTAGCCAAGGGGAAAACCAAAGATCACTATCTTGTTAAGTATGCCCGATATAAGGGCAGCACCATAGGAAACAAGAGCCCATATAAAAAGTACCAAAAGCATAAGGTTGCGGTTTTCCCGCCAATAACTTTCCAGTTTGTCCTTTGATAGCATGCCTTACCTCCTTTAAAAAGTTTGTGATTTATTTTATATGTTTCCTTTTAAAGTGTCAAGAACATACACTTTTAAGCATATTTTTATGATCTTTAATAAAATTTTTTACCAATTCAAAACTTTATGATAAAAACTATACGATTTTATAGAAAGTTAAAAATATATGATATATATCATATACATACGACGAGCGAGAAATTAGACATCATCAAACAAACCTCCTATAAAAGCTGTACCCAATAGCATATGCATATACATACACAAGCGCACAGGTCAAATTCACAACACCATCATCAACATTACATACCTGACCTACTCAAACTCCACCACCTGCCCCATATCCCTCCATATCTTCTACGCCCTCGCCCTGTCAAATTGGCTATATCCACATACGTACCATGATTGTATGGATGGGTCAATTAACAGCTGGACTAATCTTAATACTTTTTAAAGGCAGGGCATTTTCAAGGTCTTGGAGTATTTCCTTTAATTATAGCCCTACTGCCTTTTTTATTGATAGGCTTGTGTTTGGACTTTTCCGAATTTTGCGCTCGGTATAGTAAAAGCAATTACACAGAAAATATGCTGGGGGGAGAAATCCCCATAAAGGAGCTTTCCAAGAGAATAAACAATCTAAATCGTAGGAATTTAACTGCCTCAAAGCTTGTATACGTGATTGGCATGTACCTTTTGGAAAAGGTAAAAATGGAAGAAAATATGTACTACACACCAGAAGAGGGTTATGTTGAGCTACACCCGAAAACCTTTGCCACAGAGTATAACATGGAGGTTCAAAAGGTGGAATCTGGTATAGGTGTGTTAGAGAAGGCTGGTGTTATCTCTGTGGAAACCAGAGAATTTATGAACGAAACAGGTAAAAAGGAAACTTCTTATCTCATAAAGCTAAATCCCGATAAGTTAAGAGCTTATCTGAGGAGCGTAGCCTATGTATGACAAGGTAAAAATTCTATTAAACTTTGCAAGTAAAATATCAAAAGAAAGAGAACCCGAAAAACTTATACCCCTGCTTACAGACTTGGCAAAGGATATACTTGTTGTTGACCGTTGTAGCTTGTTTCTTTTTGATGAAGGAAAGGGCACCCTTTACACCTTGGTGGCTCATGGAAAGGTAAGAATAGAGGTGGAGGCCCACAAGGGCATAGTGGGTGAAGTTTTTATGAGCGGGAAAACACTTCTTGTGAAGGACGCCTACTCTCACCCCAAGTTCAATCCCCAGGTAGATAAGGAGACTGGATACCGCACATACAACATATTGGCTGCTCCTCTTATAGACAGTAGGGGAAGGGTGATGGGCGTTTTTGAGGCTATAAACAAGCTTGACGGTTCCTTTACTGCAGAAGATATGGAACTTTTAAATCTTCTGTCCGCCTTCGCTGCGGGCTCGGTAGAGGCACAAATACTATACGCAAGGATAAAAGAGGCTTACGAGGAAACCGTAATGAGGCTTTCCCATGCCGCAGAGTACAAAGATCCAGAGACTTACAACCATATCCTTAGAGTTGGTTTAATTTCAAGCTTTTTGGCGAAAAGACTGGGATTTGATGATACCTATTGCTACAATCTAAAGCTTGCAGCAACCATGCATGATATTGGAAAAATAGGCATACCTGATAACATTCTTTTAAAAAAGGGAAGGCTTGACCAAGAGGAATGGTAGATAATGAAAATGCATACAATAATAGGCCATGAGATATTAAAGGAAAGCCAAAATGAAATATTACAGATGGCTTCCATCACAGCCCTGGAACATCACGAAAAGTGGGACGGTACAGGGTATCCGTATGGTAAAAAGGGCGAAGATATAAACATATCCGCTCGCATCGTCTCTTTAGTTGATGTTTTTGATGCCCTAACATCCGAAAGGCCCTATAAGCCTGCGTGGAGTATAGAGCAAACCATAAGCTATATAAAAGAACTTTCCGGAAAACAGTTTGATCCAAAATTGGTGGATGTGTTTATGGAAAACTTGGAGGAGATCTTGCTTATAAAGCAAGAGCATCCCGATTAAACTTTAAAGCATAGCTTCCTTTATGTTTTTTCTTCTAAAGAGCCTATCCTTTACCTCAAAAAAGGCTTTTTGTAGTTCTATAAGCTGCTTTATACCCTCTAAAGCAAGGTCAAGCATACGGTTAAACTCTTCTCTTGTAAAGGAGTGTTCTTCTCCAAGGGCTTGTA
The DNA here is from genome assembly GCA_046294875.1 of Aquificaceae bacterium. Lineage (GTDB taxonomy): Bacteria > Aquificota > Aquificia > Aquificales > Aquificaceae > Pampinifervens. The sequence goes on from JBKBNZ010000036.1 coordinate 7,255, forward strand.
TTTCGGAAATCCTGCCAGACCCTGTGGCTACCACGTTTATATCCACCTGAGCCTCCGAGTCTTCTTCAAAGTTCAAATCAAGAAAGATACTATCCTTTACCTTTCCAGCGCTGACCGCTGCCACAAAGTCCTTTATAGGTGTGGAAGTTAAAACTCCATCTTCGTACAGCTTTATAACTGCGTCCGCAAGGGCTACAAAAGCCCCCGTTATGGAAGCTGTCCTTGTACCACCGTCTGCTTGTATTACATCACAATCTATCCAAAAAGTCCTTTCACCCACCTTTGTAAGGTCAAGGGCTGTTCTCATAGCCCTTCCTATCATCCTTTGAATTTCATGGGTTCTTCCCCCTATCCTTCCCTGTACAGACTCTCTTATGTTCCTCGTGTGGGTTGCCCTTGGCAACATGGAGTACTCTGCAGTTATCCAGCCTTGACCTTTGCCTTTTAGAAAGGGTGGGACTCCGTCCTGTACGGACACGGTACATATAACCTTTGTATTTCCAAACTCTATCAGAACGGAGCCCTCTGGATGCCTTAGATAGTCTCTTATTATCCTTATAGGCCTTAACTCGCCCGGTTTCCTTCCGTCAGACCTCAAACCTTAGCTCCCATAGCCTTTGCTTTTTCCACAACCTCTTCTATGGTACCCACCATGTAAAAGGCCATCTCTGGTAAATGGTCGTACTTTCCAGTTAGGATCTCTTTGAAGCTTCTTATGTTATCTTCAAGCCTTACGTACTTACCGGGCATACCTGTAAATTGTTCTGCCACGTGGAAAGGTTGGGCAAGGAACCTTTGAATTCTTCTTGCCCTGTTAACTATCGCCTTGTCCTCTTCGGAGAGCTCTTCCATACCAAGGATGGCTATTATTTCTTGAAGTTCCTTATATCTTTGGAGTATTCTTTTCACTTCGGAAGCTACTTGATAGTGCTCTTCTCCTACAAACTCTGGGGCTAAGTATTTAGATGTGGATTCAAGGGGGTCAACGGCCGGGTATATACCAAGCTCTGCAAGCCTTCTGGCAAGAACGGTGGTGGCATCAAGGTGGGCAAAAACAGAGTAAGGGGCTGGGTCTGTTATGTCGTCGGCGGGCACGTAAACCGCCTGTATAGAGGTCAAAGATCCCTTTTTGGTAGAGGTAATTCTTTCTTGCACTTCTCCTACGTCTGTGTTTAGAGTGGGTTGGTATCCAACTGCGGAGGGTAGCCTTCCCAAAAGGGTGGAAACTTCAGAACCTGCTTGAACAAACCTAAAGATGTTATCTATGAAAACGAGCACGTCTTGCCCTTCTACATCTCTAAAGTATTCAGCCATAGTTATTCCCGTTTGGGCAACCCTAAAGCGCACACCAGGAGGCTCGTTCATCTGTCCATATACCATCACCGTGTAGGGGAGAACTCCCGACTCTTTCATCTCGTGCCACAGGTCGTTTCCTTCCCTTGTTCTTTCTCCAACGCCTATGACTACGGAAAATCCTTTGTGGTACTTGGCTATGTTGTGGATAAGCTCTTGCATAAGAACCGTTTTACCAACTCCTGCACCACCAAAGAGTCCTACCTTTCCACCCTTTACATAGGGTTCAAGTAGGTCAACGACTTTTATACCCGTTTCCAAGATCTCTACCTTTGTGGATTGCTCTTCAAGGGCTGGGGGCTCTCTAAACATTGGCCAGTATTCTTCTGCATTCACAGGACCAGCTTCGTCTATAGGTTGTCCCACCACGTTAAATATCCTTCCCAAGGTAGCCCTTCCCACTGGTACCTTTATGGGACCTCCAAGGTACTCCACCTCTTGACCTCTTACAAGACCATCGGTAGCACCCATGGCCACGCATCTTACCCTGCTCTCTCCTATGTGTTGGGCTACTTCAAGGAAAAGATCTTCTTCCGCCCAGTTTCCTCTATCGTCTATGAACTTACGCCTTGTTTTTAGACCATGCCTAACAGGTGGCAAGTTCTTTTCTTCAAACTCTACGTCAATGACCGCACCTATAACTTGTACTATTTTTCCCTTCATCTTTTCCTCCTTTTATTTCATTGCTTCAACTGCATTAACTATGTCTATAAGTTCAGAGGTAATAGATTCCTGCCTTGCCTTGTTAAATACAAGCGTCCAACTTTTTATAAGCTCGTCTGCGTTCCTCGTGGCATTATCCATGGCTATCATACGGGCAAAGTGTTCTGCCGCGTTGGACTCCAACATAGCCCTATAAAGCTGGTAGTTTAGATACAGGTCGATTATTTTATTTACGAACAACTCCTTATCCACTTCAAACTCATAAACTCCGTAATCCCCCTCTTCTTTCAGCCTTTCAAAGGGTAAAAAGCTTCTAACAACTGGCTTGTAGCTTACCCTTGTTATCATTTCGTTGTTTAAAAGATATACCGCATCCGTTTGTTTTCCTGCATACCTTTCCCTAAGGATCTCTCCCGTTTCCTTTACCACTTCAAAGTTTATCTCCTTTCTAAAAACCTCATCGTAGGCTTTCAAGATGGGATAATTTCTTTTGCCAAAGTATTGGACACCCTTCCTGCCTATCAACACTAAATTGACTTTGATACCCTTTTCCTGCTTTTCCGAAATTAGCTCCTCCGCCCTTTTTATAAGGTTTGAGTTAAAAGCGCCCGCCAAACCTCTGTCTGCGGTTATAAGCACAAGGTCGCAGCTTTTTTCTTCCCTTACTTCAAAAAGGGGATGGCTTTGGGGGTCTATGTGAGATGCCAAGCTTTTTAGCATTTCATATAGCCTGTCCGAGTAGGGCCTTGAAGCGTAGATCATCTCTTGGGCACGCCTTAGCTTGGCCGCGGATACCACCTTCATAGCGTTGGTTATCCTGCGGGTGTTTTTTATGCCTTGTATCTTCCTTCTTATGTCCCTTGGTGAAAGCTTTGGCATGGGAATATTATATCATAGGATTTAAATGCTTCATCACATGAAGCATATCCTTATCCCCTCTACCAGAAAGGTTAAAAATAACTATGCCATCCTTTCCCAGTTCTTTGGCCACTTCTATCACCTTTAAAACTGCATGGGCGGGCTCAAGGGCTGGTATTATACCTTCAAGCCTTGAAAGGAGTTTAAAACCCTCAAGGGCTTCCTCATCGGTTGCATACGCATAATTAGCCCTTCCGCTTTCAAAAAGGTAAGCGTGCTCTGGTCCCACTCCCGGATAGTCCAAGCCTGCGGATATGGAATGAGTAGGTAGAATTTGCCCTTCTTCGTCTTGGAGAAAGTAGGACTTCATACCATGGAGCACACCAGGGGATCCACCCTTTATAGAGCTTGCGTGCTTGCCCGTTTGTATGCCAAGGCCTCCTGCCTCCACACCTATAAGCTTTACCTCTTGATGCTCTATAAAAGGATAGAAAATTCCCATGGCATTAGACCCTCCTCCCACGCAAGCCACCACAGCATCGGGCAACCTTCCCTCAAGCTGTAAAATCTGATCCTTTGCCTCCTCTCCTATAACCTTTTGAAAATCTCTAACCATCATAGGAAATGGATGTGGTCCCACAACCGAGCCTATTATGTAATGGGTATTTTCCACGTTTGTGACCCAATCTCTTAAAGCTTCATTTATGGCATCTTTTAAAGTCCTTGACCCGCTTTTTACCACGCTAACCTTTGCTCCAAGAAGCTCCATCCTAAAGACGTTAAGCTTTTGCCTTTCTGCGTCCTCTTCTCCCATATACACCACACATTCAAGTCCCAAAAGGGCGCAAGCAGTCGCTGTTGCAACGCCATGCTGACCTGCTCCCGTTTCCGCTATTATCCTTCTCTTTCCTATCCTTTTGGCAAGCAGCGCCTGTCCCAAAGTGTTGTTTATCTTGTGGGCTCCCGTATGTAAAAGGTCTTCTCTCTTTATGTATATCTTGGCTCCGCCCGCATACTCTGTTAGGTTTTTTGCAAAGTAAAGGGGTGTAGGCCTACCTGCAAAATCCCTAAGGTAAGCCTTTAGCTCTTCCCAAAAGCTTGGGTCGTCCTTTATCCCTTCATATGCCCTTTCCAATTCCTCAAGGGCGTACATAAGGGTTTCTGGCACAAACTTCCCACCAAAGGCACCAAAATAACCCTTTTCGTTGGGATAGGTATATGTTTTAAGCATCTTTTCTCTCCTTTTTATAAGTATAAAGGTATTCTTTGGATTGAACCGCTCCAGAAAGACTTATTATACATTCCAAACCTTTCATTTCGTAAAGCCCCTTTAACTCCTCCTCGTTTGTAGTTCTCATTTTTCCAACTCCCTTCTTAAATCCCTTGTCATAGCCTCTTCGTAGGTATA
>JBKBNZ010000037.1:0-6693 GCA_046294875.1 Aquificaceae bacterium
AACCGAGGTCTTCAAGCTTGACGTTTAAATACTTCTCCGCTTCTTGGATCCTCATAACCACCTTCTCCCCATAAACGGTAGGTACTGTGGAGACCCTTAAATCTATCTTTTTACCCTTATATTTCGTCCTTATCCTTCCATCTTGAGGTTTTCTTTTTTCTGCTATGTCAAGGTTTGACATTATCTTAAAACGAGCTACCAAAGAATCCTTTATTTTTGCAGGGAATTCATGGTATATCTTCAAAACACCATCAACCCTGTACCTAACAAGGAGTTTTTTCTCTTGGGGTTCTATATGGATATCGGAAGCGCCAAGGTTTACCGCCTCCGCTATGAGAAAGTTTGCCAGTTTAATTATAGGACCTTCCTCTGTTTCTGCGGTTAGAAATTCAAGGGGTTCCTCCATCGGCTCGCTTTCTATCTCCACTTCCTCACCCATCTCTATACTTTCCATTATCTTATCAACGGCAGGGTAAAGTTTATTAAGAATATCTTCTATAAACTTTTTAGGGGCTACATAAGGTATTACAGTGTTTATCTTTGTTTTGAATTTTAGCTCGTTTAGTGCAGATTGGTTAAAGGGGTTTATGGTTAGCACGTATAATTTCCCATCCTCATATTTTACAGGCGCTATGGTACTTTTTCTAAGAGAAGACTCTGGTAGTTTTTCTTTTATACTTTCGGGCACGTTTACCTCATCTATTCCACCCCTCCAAAGCCTATTGGGCATGTATTTCTGGTAGAAATCTATAAGCTTTAAGTCATCAATGTAGCCCAATCTTAACAAAGTACTGATAATATCTTCATCCTTTCCCTTTTCCTTCTGCGCTTTGTAGGCATTATCTTTGCTAACATATCCGAGCCTTATCAAGAGCTCTAATAGCCTTGCCTCATCCATAGCTTTCTTCCTCTGAGGGGAATATACCCTTCTCCACTTCTTCCTTAAAGGCCTTCAAGGCATCTCTAAAAAGCTTGGCACCTTCTAAATATCTTTTCACAAACTTGGGCTTTATATCTTCCACAAGACCCACCAGATCGTAAAAAACAAGCACCTGCCCATCGCAGTAAGGACCCGCTCCTATACCTATGGTTATAGCCTTGGAGCCTTGCGTTATCTCCCTTGCTAGATCTTTTGGCATGCTTTCCAATACTATCATAAAAGCCCCTGCATCTTCTAAAGCCTTAAAGTCCCTTTTAACCTTTTGGGCTTCCTCACCTTTTCCTACCACCCTGTATCCACCAAGCACATTAACGCTTTGAGGCGTAAAGCCTACATGACCCACCACAGGAATACCTATATTAACCAAGCGATAAACCAACTCCGCTATCTCCTCACCGCCTTCCAACTTCACCGCATTGGCACCCGTTTCCTTCATAATCCTTCCACAGTTTTTTATCGCCTCTTCAAGGCTTACCTGGTAGCTCATAAAGGGCATATCCACTATTACAAAGCTGCCTTTCGCCCCTCTTCTTACAGCCTTTGTATGGTATATCATCTCCTCTAAAGTAACAGGTAAGGTGCTTTCAAGCCCCTGAAAGACCATTCCCAAAGAATCGCCCACCAAAATACAATCTATACCCACCTCTTGGCAAAGCTTGGCAGACAAATAATCGTAGGTAGAGATCATGGTGATCTTCTTCCCTTCCCTCTTTTTCCTGAAAAGGCTTCTTATGGTGACCTTTTCCATGCTTAAGCTTCCTTCGTAGCTTCCTCAAGCTCTTTTATAACTTCGAGCAACCTTCCTATGGTTTCCTGCATAGCCTTAATATCAGATAGGTCTCTCATCTCCCTTACTAATCTCATAAGATACTCCAAAAGCTCCTCCTTGTGAGGTCCGTCCCCTACCCTTATTTGGTAAGCTGAGGCGGTTATGGGATGTATAACAGCGTTAACTATCTTACGTGCACCCAAGCGATCTTGAACATGCATAAGCTCTTCCAACTCTCCTTTAACTTTTTTTAGCAAGCTTACTCCGATTTCAAACTCCTTTGTCATGAAAAACCTCCAAAGGCTTTAGATCTTTATTAATTTTATCACCTTTTTAAATAGTCCATCAAAATCCTGCCATGGTCGAAGCTCATACTGTCGAGGGGAAGCTCTTCCAATTTAAAAACTCTTACCTTTTTTGCATCATCTCCCGCTTTTGGCGTTCCTTCCGCATCGCAAACAAAAACTATAGAAACCACATGAAAGCGGGGATCTCTTTGGGGGTCTGAATAAACACCAAAGAGGGATCTTATCCTTGCCTCAAGGCTTGTCTCTTCCTTTATCTCTCTAAGTATGGCAGTTTCCACGCTTTCGCCAATTTCCACAAAGCCACCGGGCAAGGCATACCCATAAGGTGGATAAAGCCTTTCTATTATTACCAAGCCTTTAAAATGGTTGCCTTCCCAAAGTCTAAGTATGGCATCAACTGCAACGTAGGGCGTTTTTATCTCCTTCACGAGAATATAATTATAAAGTTATACGCCGTTTATGCCTTTGGCTATATGAACTTTACAGATAATTTCTCATCCGGCTTTTCAGGAATATAATTATAAGATTATGCTCCATTTAACTCCGCAACAGATTGCAGAGCTAAGGGAGGATCTTTTAAAGTTAAGAGAGGCTATACTAAAGCATGCGGAAGAACAGATAAAGGATCCTTCCAACGTAGTTTTTGAGGGAGGCGATGAGATAGACAGGGCAAACATAGAAGCAGGTAGGTACCTTAACCTTCAGAGGATAAAAACGAGGGAGCTAAAGCTTCTAAGGAAGATAGACTACGCCCTTATGAAGATGGAGCAAGGTACCTACGGCATATGTGAAAGCTGTGGTGCTCCAATACCTTTTGAAAGGTTAAAGGCAAGGCCTGTGGCCAATATGTGTATAAACTGCAAAGAAATGGAAGAGGAAAGGGAAAATGAGTGAAAGTTGGATGTTTCCAAGAGTAAGCAAGTTGCCTAAGTATGTCTTTGCCATGGTGAACGAATTAAAATACAAGCTAAGGCGAGAGGGGGAAGATATAGTAGACCTTGGCATGGGAAATCCAGACCTTCCCCCTGCAGAGCACATAATAGAAAAGCTTTGTGAAGTAGCCAAAAGGGACAACGTGCACGGATACTCGGCATCAAAGGGAATACCACGTCTGAGAAAAGCCATATGCGACTTTTATAAAAGGCAGTACGGAGTGGAACTTGACCCAGAAAGAGAAGCCCTACTCACCATAGGCGCAAAGGAAGGATATTCCCATCTTATGCTTGCCCTTTTGGAACCCGGAGATACGGTACTTGTATCCAATCCCACATATCCTATCCACTACTACGCTCCAATTATAGCAGGTGGTGAAGCCATTTCTGTGCCTATAATAATGGAGGAAGAGAAGAATTTCGAAGAGGGTTACATAAAGAGGATATACGACACCTTAAAGGCCTCCTTTAGAAAGCCAAAAGCTATAATTTTAAGCTTTCCCCACAACCCAACCACCGCATGTGTAAGCCTTGAGTTTTTTAAAGAGATGGTGAATATAGCAAAAAAGGAGGAAGTATGGCTGATACATGACTTTGCTTATGCAGACTTGGGCTTTGACGGTTATAAACCGCCCAGTATTTTACAAGTGGAAGGCGCAAAGGATGTAGCAGTAGAGCTGTACTCCATGTCTAAGGGATTTTCTATGGCAGGGTGGAGGGTTGCCTTTTTGGTGGGTAATGAAACACTCATAAAAAACCTCGCCCATCTTAAAAGCTACCTTGACTATGGAATTTTTACACCCATACAGGTGGCCTCTATAATAGCCCTGGAAAGCCCCTACGAGATAGTGGAAAAAAACAGGCAAGTGTATGAAAAAAGAAGGAACGTACTGGTGGAAGGACTCAACAGAATAGGCTGGCAGGTAGAAAAGCCAAAGGCGAGCATGTTTGTATGGGCAAAGATACCCAGTTGGTTAAATATGAATTCTTTGGATTTTTCCCTTTTCCTTCTAAGGGAGGCAAAGGTAGCAGTTTCTCCGGGTATAGGCTTCGGCGAGTATGGAGAGGGCTATGTAAGGTTTGCCCTTGTGGAGAACGAACATCGCATCCGCCAAGCAATAAGGGGCATAAAGAAGGCCTTTGAAAGGTACGCACGCCTTGTATAATTTTCAATATGAAGCTTTCCCTCCTTCTTGACCTTGATGGTGTTCTGGTAAAGGACAAGGCATTAAACCCCTTTCCTGATACTGTAGAATTTATAAAGGGTATAAGGGAACTCAAGATCCCCTTCCGGGTCGTTTCCAACAACTCTACAAGACCGCCTAATACTATACTGAAGGAGTTAAGGGAAAAGGGCATTGAACTTAAAGAGGAGGAGTTTATATCCCCCCTTTCCCTTTTGGGTGATTACCTAAAAGGAAGGGCAATAAAAAGGATATTCTTTTTAGGTATGCCTGCGGTAGAGGAGTATCTAAGAGATATGGGCTTTGAGGTGGTACAGGATCACAAAGTGGATGCCCTTGTAATAGGACAGGATAGAAACTTAGATTTTAAAAAGCTAAAGATGGCTACCTCTGCGGTTTTTCTAAGTGGTGCCAAGATAATTCCTATCAATTTAAGCAGGATAGTAAAGGACGATGATGGTTTATACTTTCCCGGTGCAGGTTCTATAGCCAAGGCCATAGCTCACGCTTGCAACTATGAAGAAGATCTGCCTAACCTTGGCAAGCCTTCAAAGGATTTCATGGAATATGCCCAAAGGGGCTTGGAGAGTAAGGACGTATACCTTGTAAGCGACGATATCTACACAGACCTTATGGGTGCCAAAGGGTTGGGAATTAAAACCGTCTTTATGACAACAGGAAAGTACAGCCAAGAAGAGCTAAAAAAATCCAACTTTAATCCCGACCTTATTTTTCATAGCTTGAGGGAGCTATTGCAATATCTTTATGTAGCTGTTTCTTCTTAACCTTGCCAAAAGCTCCTCTTTCCTTTGTTGCATCTTCTTCAATAAAAGCTCTTCCTTTAGCTCTTCCAAGCTTTTACCCTGAAAGGCCTCTCGTTCCGATAAAACTTTGGCTATGTAAATATAATCCTTATCTTCCGCTATAACTATCTGGCCTACAGAAGCTTGCCAAACCTCTTTATCCAAAGGTTCAACAAGGTCTCCTTTGCTTACCCTAAGCTTTTCCACAGAAACCCCCAAGGCCTTAGCCATATCTTCCAAGTTCTTTTTAGGGTCAAAGACTTCTTGAAGTTTTCTTTCATCCTTTCTATTTACGATCAAAAGCTCTATATCTCTTACCCTTTTTATTTCTCCCCTCTTTAATCCCTCAAGTTCCAATTCCTTCTCTGAAACCTTTACCTCCCTTTCAAGGTAGGCTTGCAACCCGCTGGTCGCCACAATCTCCCTTTCTAAAAACCTCCTTAGGTCTTCAAGGGTAAGGTTTTCCTTCGCAAGCTCCTTTGCCAAGTCTTCAAGGGTCAAGTTGTTTGCCATAGCTATGTTTTGAATAGCTTCATCTATAGCCTCTTGGTTCACCTGTATGCCCTTCCCCAGAAGAAATTGGTATATAAGCATATCTTCCACAAGCTTTTCAGTGACCTTTTCCCTTGAAGTTATACCATAAAAGAGCATAGCCATCTTTACATCGCTTTCCAGTATGGGCTCCGAGTTTACAGAAGCTACAACCCTATCTATCAACGTGGCAGAAAAGCTTATAACTGTCCAAAGTAAAACTCCACCGAGTATTTTCTTAAAGCTTCCTGAAACCATCTTTGGAAAACCTCCTGTCTTTTTTCTCTAAGAAGTTTTTCTCTCACTATAGGCTTTGCCTCCTCAAGAGGCATTATACCACCACCCCTTCGGTCTGCTACTCTAAATATTACGTATGTTCCACCTACTTCTATAGGCTTTGTAGTCTTACCTATGTTATAAGGGTACAGTTGCCTTCTTACAACTTCCGGGAGTGTTTGAATAGAGTACCACATGGACTGTCCTATCTTTATCCCCTTGTCTTCCTTAACAGGTCTACCGTTAAGCAAATTATAATACACTTCATTAGCTCTATCCATATCCTCCGCCGAATACCTTTCAAGAAGAACTTGAGCAGGAAGCTTAAAATCCCTAAGATTTAAATAGTAATAGGCGGTGATCTGACCTTCCTTCACCTCTATATTCCTTGCTATTTTATCAACGATCTTCTGGCTAAGGATCTCTGTGTATATAAAATGCTTGGCTATTGGACTAAGCCTTTTGCTTCCTATGTTCCTTTCCACATACTCGTTAAACTCTTTATCGGATACAGAAATACCCATATTCTTTGCTTCCATGTTTATTATCTTGCTTCTTACATACTCTACTAAAAATTCCTGAAGGTCCCTGTTGGTAGCCCTTGCGATGGGAAGATGGAGAATTTCCCTCCAGTAGGCGTCAAAAGCCTGTTTTACCTCTTCGGAGGTTATGATTTCTCTGTTTATACGGGCCACCACCTCCGCAGAAACCAAGTCTATAAGAAGAAGAATTATAAGCAGGAAGACTTTCATGATTATATTATACTTCTCAAAACGCTTAGGGAAATATCCCTTTGTAGGATCATCTGAATACACACCTCGTGGCACCTTGTGAATTGTCCTTACAGGTTGAAAAATTTTTTTGTAGGGATGCTTTAAGAACTGTCCAAGGATTTTAAATCTTTTAAGCCTTTATATACTAAAAACTTTGTAAAGAAAGCCTGCGGTTAA
>JBKBNZ010000037.1:6793-11284 GCA_046294875.1 Aquificaceae bacterium
TGTGAATTGTCCTTACAGGTTGAAAAATTTTTTTGTAGGGATGCTTTAAGAACTGTCCAAGGATTTTAAATCTTTTAAGCCTTTATATACTAAAAACTTTGTAAAGAAAGCCTGCGGTTAAAGGTATAGTAAAGTTATCGTCCATCTTAAAAGGCAGGACTTCAACCAAAGCGCAGACAAAAGAGACCCAAAAGGCTTTCCCCATACCCACAAAGGGCAAAAGCACCAAAAAGGTAGAAAGGAAAAAGGCCAAGCTTCCCTCCAGACTTTTCTTTCCTATTTTCCTCTTTCCATACCTTACACCCACCAAGCCTGCAAAGGCATCTCCCACTGCCAAAACCACCACACCCACCAAGGTGGGCTCTTTACCAAAAGCCAAAAAGCTAAGGAAAATACCAAGATTAGCCCAAAGGGCTTGTATGGTGGGCCTTGAGTAGTTTTTTTCTCTTTCAAGCTTGTAGATGATAGAGTAGTACACAGAAAACCTTTCTTTTCCAAAGCCCAAAACCGTCAAAAGGTTTATAAACAGAACCAAAAGGAAAGTCAAAAGGGTAAGAAGGGTAGGGAAAAGGGCTATGGGAATAAACCAGAGAGACAAAGCAAAAAGGTGGAAGACCTTTCTACGAAGCTCTAAATCTAATATAATTTTTTCCATGTTTATCTATGAAAACACCAATCCAGAGCTTATTTTAATACACCTTCACGGTTTTGCAAGTGATGTAAAGGGAAACAAGATAAAACTCTTGGTAGAAAGGTCAAGGAAAGGTGTGTTCTCCTTCTTTGCCATGGATATGGATTATCAGACCACCACTACCACAAAAACTTTAGAAGTGCTTGATGCCCTTGTAAAGGGCTTTTCTCAAAAGTTCAAGGAAATATGGCTTTCGGGCAGCTCCCACGGTGGATACATAGCTTTAAACTACCTAAGGTTTTACACACCAGAAAAGGTAAGCAAGGTTTTTCTTTTTGCCCCTTCTTATTCTACCCTTTCTCTGACCCTTCAAGAAGTGGGAAGGGAAAAGTGTGAAAAGTGGCTAAAGGGAGAAGAAGAGTTGCACTTTATAGAGTGTGAGACTGGGCTTGAGATTACCATCCACAAAGACTTTGCCGTGGATATAGAGCAAAAGGGCTATGAGATAATCCAAGACTCTAAGGTAAACTTTCCCAAGGACCCAAAATACCACCTTTATATCTTTCATGGAACTTTTGACAGAATAGTTCCCATAGACCATTCAAGGCTCTTTGTTAGAGAAGTTAAAGTTCAAAAGTATGTAGAAGTAGAGGATGATCACAGGCTTAGCAACACTTTCTCAGATTTGATAGAAGGCTTTATGTAATGCAAATCTTTGATAAAGCTCATAGCAAACCTTTAAAAAGATAACATAATATACCTATTACTTTAAGGAGGTGTTAAGATGTTTGAATACAGCGAAAAGGTACTTGACCACTTTTTGAATCCAAGGAATGTGGGCGTTTTGGAGGATGCTAACGCCATAGGGCAATGCGGAAATCCAGCGTGTGGAGATGCCATGCTTTTCACCCTTAAGATAAACCCGGAAACAGATATAATAGAAGAGGTGAGGTTCAAAACCTTTGGCTGTGGCTCTGCCATCGCCGTATCCTCACAACTTACAGAGATGGTAAAGGGAAAACCCATAAGCTATGCCTTGAACCTTACTTACAAGGACATCTTTGATGAGCTTGGTGGCCTTCCTCCCCAAAAGATCCACTGCACAAACCTCGGACTTGAAACCCTACACGTGGCCATAAAGGACTATCTTTTAAAACAAGGAAGAGTAGAAGAGGCCATGCGCATACCCGACTGCTACGAGGAAGAGGAAGAGGAAAGCAAAGAGTTTGAGTTTCTTTCCACATGAAGGTTAGGGCTGTTGCTCTTTTATCAGGAGGGCTTGATAGTTCTTTAGCGGTCTGCCTCCTTCGGGACCAGGGCGTGGAGATCAAGGCTTTACACTTTTACACGGGCTTTTGTATAACCGAGCATAAAAGACGCCTTGGCCTGAAGAGAGAAGACGGATCGCCTTATGTCAACCCTGCTTTGAGAGCAGCAGCCCATCTTGGAATACCTATAGAAATAGTGGATATATCCAAGGAATATCTTGACATAATCTTAAATCCCAAGTACGGTTATGGAAGGAAGGTAAACCCCTGTGTAGATTGCAGGATCTTTATGCTCCGGAAGGCAAAGGAGATAATGGAAAAGGAAGGATACCATTTTGTTATAACCGGTGAGGTTTTAGGACAAAGGCTAATGAGCCAAACCTTTGAAAGGCTTATGCTTATAGAGATGGAAGCTGGCTTAGAGGGCTATGTGGTTAGGCCCCTTTCTGCAAAACGCCTCCCTCCAACCATACCAGAAAAGCTAAAGTGGATAGATAGAGAAAAACTTTTGGGTATACACGGAAGAAGCAGGAAAGTACAGATAGCCTTGGCAGAAAAATATGGATTGGATTACGAACAACCGGCTGGAGGTTGTTGCTACCTTACCGACGAAAACTACGCCCTTAGGTTCAAGGAAGCGTTAAGCAAAGAAGGTGTTATAAGTAGGGATGACCTTATGCTATTTGCGGTAGGCCGCCATCTTAGGCTACCTTTTTCCAACACAAAGCTAATAGTAGCCAGGAATGAGGGGGAAGTAAATTTTCTCAAGGGCTTTAAAAACAGATACAATTACGCCTATAGAAAAGATGGAAAAGGTACCTTTGCCCTTATAAAAGGCAAACCAACGGAAGAGGAGCTAAAAGTTATAGCAGGTATTGTAAGTAGGTATTCAAAAAGGGAACCTTGTGAGGTGGTTATAGGCATTGACGGTGAAGAAAACTCTATTTGGGCAGAGCCCTTGAAGGATGAAATAATAGAAAGTTTTAAAATAACTCCAGAAAGGGGTGTAAAGCATGGAGCTTAAAGGTATAAAGGCGGATGTGGTACATGATGTGGTAGGCACCTTTTGCCCCATACCCATATCGGAAACGGCAAGGGTTATGAAAGGTATGAAGATGGGGCAGGTGCTTGAGTTGATAGCAGACGACCCTGGCGTGGTGGAGGATATTCCCGCTTGGTGCAGGTCAACAGGCCAAGAATTCCTCGGCCTTTATGAAGAAGATGGCGAATACCATCTTTTCGTGAAAAAGGTAAAGGAGCTATGAAGGAAAGGATCACCTTTGATACTAAACTTACAGACCTATTTAAGATACTTCCTCAGGCAAAGGAAATATTTATGAAATACGGTTACAAAAGGTTGTTGGAAGAAGATATAGAAGACGTTGTGGTGGACAAGCTGACTATAAAGGGCTTTTGCAGGCTTATGGACCTGGATGAGAAGGATCAGGAAAAACTCTGGCAAGCGATACAAAATTTATACACAAGCTTGGAGGTATAAAGATGGGAGAAAGAGAACTTAAAGAAGTGGAAGCTATCCTTGAAAAGATAAGACCAGCCCTAAAAGAACATCATGGAAACCTAAGAATAGTGGATATAAAGGAGGGAGAGGTTTATCTCCAGTTTGAGGGTGGTTGTGGTGAATGTCCCATAGCAGATGCAAGCGTGAAAAAGGTAGTAGATATGGCAATCAAAGGTAATTTAAGCTGGGTCAAAAAGGTAGAGATCCTACAGCCCAGATACAAGATAGGATGATCCTTGACGGACGCACTGAAGTTTATGGAGTTGTAGGGTATCCTATAAAACATTCCTTATCTCCAGTGTTTCAAAACAAAGCCTTTGAATACTTTTCTCTAAAGGCGGTTTATGTACCCTTTGAAGTAAAGCCAGAAGACTTTGAAAAAGCCTTTCTTGGACTATGGGCGTTGGGAGTAAAGGGTGTAAATATAACCTTGCCACACAAGGAAAAGGCTCTTGAACTTTCCCATTTTACAGACCAACACGCAAAAGCCATAGGCTCTGCCAATACTTTAAAATTTACCCCCGAGGGTGTTTATGCCTATAACACCGATTGGATAGGCTTTTTAAAGGCTGTTATGAAGGTATTGCCCGATTTAAGGAGGGTTAAAGCTTTGGTATTGGGCGCTGGCGGATCCTCAAGGGCTATCCTTTACGCCCTACAAAAAGAAGGTGCAGAGGTTTATCTTTGGAACAGGACTACAGAGAAAGCCCAGAGGCTGTGTGAAACCTTCCCTTGCAAAGTGGTAAAAAAACCGGAGGAGATAATAAAAGAGGTAGAGCTTTTAATAAACACCACCTCATCCGGCTTAAGAGAAGAAGACCCTCCCCTTTTTGACTATGGGTTTTTGGAAGCCAAGCATAAGGTTATGGATATCATCTACAAGGAAACACCCCTTGTGAGGGCTGCAAAGGAAAAGGGCTGCACTTTGGCAAGTGGTTTTGACATGCTTTTATACCAAGGTATGGAAAGTTTTAGAATATGGACGGGGCTTGAAGTTCCCTATGAAGTGGTAAGGGATGCGTTGGTGGGATATTATAACCTTCCTAAATGAATTTTGAAGGCCTTTACACCTT
>JBKBNZ010000038.1:0-11246 GCA_046294875.1 Aquificaceae bacterium
GTAATGTAGGGCTTAATTCTTCTCTCCGCCTCGTCAAGGGAGATCATCCTAAGGTAGAAAACTCTTGTTTGGATCTCTTCTTTTGGTACCAAGGCTTGGGCTAATCTTCTGTAATCTTTTAAAACAGGCTCCAGCCTTTTGATATTTGCTTCTTCATCCCTTATGGTTATGGTTTTTAAAGTCTTATCTACCACTATCTCTGCAGATGGGCTTACGCGAGGTTTTAAAAAGTTTATTATCTCTTGTATCTCTCTATCATCCAAACCCACCAAGTTTATGGTAATACTACCTGCCTTGGTTATACGAAAAGTTTTTGTGTCTACGGGTACCGCTATAAGGTCGTAGGTTTTTAAAATTATATTCATAGCCTCTCCCACGGGCATGGGCTTGTATATGGCTATATTGACGGGTTTTTGAAGTTCGCCAGAAACTTCAGGGTCAAATATTACATTCATACCCGAGATTTCCGACAAGGCTTTTAAAACCACCTCCAAGCTAACATTTTCAAACCTCATCTCCCTTATAGTTTGAGAATAGACCAAAGAGGTAATTAGAAGTAATAAAATCAATATCCTCCTCATCTCCTTCCTCCTTTATCTTCCTCTTTCCTAAGAAACTGGGATGGATTTTTATCTACCCTTATGGTTCTTATAGAGCCGTCTTTGCCTTGCACCACCATGTAGTTTTCCACTTTACCCCGCCTTTCTATTACTATGTAGCCCACGGCACCTTCAAGGTTTTGAAAGGCATCCTGAGAAAAGGATAATCCCAAGGTAGCAATTAATAGTAATATAACCCTTTTCATAGCTTAGCCTCCTCCCTAAATAGTATATGTAAAAGTAGATCTGCCCTTATCCTGCTTCCCTCACTTGTCAAGTTTATCTCAACAGGGTAAGATATTATGCCTTCCTTTCTTAAACCTTCAAGAAAGCTTCTTATAGACCTGTAATCTCCCAGTATTGTAAGCCTTAGTTCGCTTTTTAAGAGAGTTATTCCTTGAGGTGGTGATTGTAGTTGTTGCTGTGTTTGTTGTTGTGTTTGCTGTTGTATCTGCTGTTGATTATACACCTTAACCAGATTTTTCTCACCTTCCATGTAGTATTGGACCTTTTCTGGGTTTGATATCTGCATGCTAAGTATGACAGTTTTGTTTTTCCTGGCTATGTTTCCTATGTTTCTAAGAACTTTACCTGTATCTCTTTCCGTTGGCATTTCACCCACAAGGTTTTTTATTTCTTGGGACTTTCTTAGATACTCCTGTTCCAATTCCTCCTGTTGTTTTCTTAGATCCTCTAAAACATTTGGACTTAGGCTTGCCCTCAAACTTTGGATCTCTCCCCTTAGGTTTTCCACATCCCTTTGGAGTCTATCCCTTTCATCAATAGCAGGGGAAAGAAGCATCATATAAAGGTAAATGGACAAAATTAATGGAAGGCCGGCTATCAAAAATGCCCTTTGCCAAGCGGGTAGAGCCTTAAACTGAGCTATCAACTTTTCCATGGCTTATCTTTCCTCCCTTATGCCTTTTTCTAAATCAATTTTTGCACTGTAATATTCAAAGCCAGCGGGGTTTAATTTCCTCTCCACGGGAGATATCATAATTTTCTGGGAATTTTTACCCAAAAGAGTTCCATAAGAGCTTATACTTTGATAGTCAAAGGAGTTTATATCCATGGTTGTTTTAACTACTTCTTGGTCTATATCCAAGGTTTGCCGGTAGGAATTTACCCAAGAGCCCTTTGGTACGTAAGAAGTGTAAAAATCAAGGCTTGAGTTAAAGACTTGATAATAGTTTTTTAACCCTGCTATAATGTCTTTGCTTCTTTCAAGGTCTTCTATCTGTTTTTTTATGTCTGCAATTCTATCCTCTAAGCTTTTTTTTTCCTCCAAAAGCTTTTTTGCTTGGGTCTGCAAGCCTATTTTTTCTTGGTTAAGTCTATTTAGCTCTTCTTTGTAGGTAGACACTTCTTTTTCTATCTTGAAATAATATACAACCATAACTGCTAAAACTATCCAAGCCAATAATCCTAAGTAATACTCACCACCAGCTTTTGTAAGCTTTTTAACGTCAAAACCTTTTAGGTCAAACCCTGGTGAAATTTTTCTCCTCTCTTTTTTTTCCTTAGCAAGGTTTATCTTTATCATCCTTCCATCCCCCTTACACTTAAAATATAGGGAATAAGAAAGTTTGGCTTAAGATTTTCAAGGTCAAGAAGACCCAATACAGGTATATTTTCCATTAATTTCATAGTAACATTTTCATAGGCAAGAACGGGACCTGCTATGTATAAGCTGGTAATATCATTAAGAACAGTAATACTTCTTATTTCTGCAATGAAATGTTCAAAGGATTCATCGTCTTCTTTAATAATGTAATCTGATAGACTCCACGAAATCTCTGAGTACGCTACATTGGTAGCTGAGTAAATTGTTATGATAGAATGATCGTAGTCTATATACAAAATGGAAAAGGGTGGGGGAATTTTATAATGAATGCCGTAGTTTATGATAGATATAACTTCGTAATCAAGTACATGCAAGTTAAGGCCAACTTTGTTGAGCAGTTTTTTAATGTTTTCCACGGTTTCCTTGCGTGTAAGAGCTAAAACCACACCAAGTTGCTTGTCTCCCTTTACCGGTTCCAATATAAAATAATCGTAATAAAGCTCTTCCTTCATTGAAGCCTTTTCCCTTTTAACAGACCACTCTATGGCTTCGTAAAGGTCCTTTTTGCTTATGGTGGCAGGATATTTGTAAAACTTTAAAAGTCCATCCTTGGCAGGAAGGCACAAACTAACACTCTTACCACTCAGCCTATACCTTTGGACTACTTTGGATAGAGCATCCTCTTTACTTTTGCCCTCTATCATCTCCTCCAACGGCTCCCAAAGGGGCTTTTTATCCTTTCCAAGCTCCACTACCCTTATAACCTTATCGGTTATCTGCATACCTAAGGCTGTTTTTGATAGTTTACCAAGGGATAGTTTAAAAGTAGGTAATTTCACAGATGGTAGCCTAAAAGAGAGCTTCATTTTACAGCCTCCCTCATTCTATTCTCCGCTTCCGCTATTACCAGCATGGTCTTTAAAACAGAGTCTGGGTTTAGAGATATGCTGTCTATACCTTGCTCTACAAGGAATACGGCAAAGTCTGGAAAGTCGGAGGGTCCTTGACCGCATATACCTACTTTTCTACCCTTTTCCTTTGCCTTTTGGATAAGGTAAGCTATAAACCTTTTAACCGCCTCGTTCCTTTCGTCATAAAGGTGTGCCACAAGGCCAGAGTCTCTATCAAGACCAAGGGTGAGCTGGGTAAGGTCGTTGGAGCCTATGGAAAAGCCATCAAATATCTCCGCAAACTTATCCGCAAGGATCACGTTGCTTGGAAGCTCTGCCATCACATAAACTTCAAGCCCGTTCTCTCCCTTCCTTAGCCCGTATTCCTCCATAACCTCTAACACCCTTTCGCCCTCCTCCGGTGTTCTACAAAAGGGCACCATAACTTTTGTATTGGTTAAACCCATTTTGTTCCTTACCCTCAAAATAGCTTGACATTCAAGGCCAAAGGCTTGCTTATAAACTTCTGAATAGTACCTTGAGGCACCCCTCCAGCCCAGCATGGGGTTTTCCTCCTCGGGTTCAAAGAGTTCTCCACCTATAAGCCCTTTGTATTCATTAGATTTAAAGTCAGAAAACCTTACTATAACAGGGTTTGGATAAAAAGCGGAGGATATCTTGGCTATACCATAGGAAAGCTTTTTGACAAAGTACTGGGCTTTGTCCTCGTAGCCAAAAGTTAGGTTTTCTATATCTTCTATTATCTTCTGTAAATTTATAGTTTTCTTATCTTTGCCCTTTGCCAACTTTTCCAAAAGAGGCCCTTTGGCATGTCTGTATATTACCCCCATGCTTACGTTTCCTCTATCGTCCAAAAGTCCCTGTTTTTTAAGGTTTTCATAAAGATCCTTTAGCTCTTCGTAGTGGATCAAGGCAAGGGGGTGGATCTTTATGTAGTTGGCTATTATAAACTCTTCACGGGCAAGCCCCACACCATCGTTGGGTATAGAAGAATAGCTAAAGGCAGACTCTGGATTTCCCACGTTCATCATTATTTTTGTATGGGTCTTTGGCAGATTCTCAAGGTTTATCTCTTGCACCTCGTAGGGCACAAAGCCCTCATACACATAGCCTATCTCTCCCTCTGCACAGGAAAGGGTTATCTCCATACCAGTTTTTAGGATCTCTGTGGCTTTGTGTGTCCCCACTATCGCGGGAATGCCAAGCTCTCTGGCCACTATGGCTGCGTGGGCTGTTCTTCCTCCACGGTTGGTGATAATACCAGAAGCCTTTTTCATAATGGGCTCCCAGTCGGGGTCTGTTATGTCGGTTACCAATATCTCACCCTCTTGGAAAAGGTGAGCATCCTTTAGGTCGTGGATTACCCTTACCTTTCCGTGGGAGATCTTATCGCCAACGGCGATGCCATAGACTATTCTCTTTTTAGCCCTTTCTTCTATGTCCTCTGTAAACTTATAGACTCTTAGTATGTTCTCCTGTTTTCTTGAATGTACCGTTTCCGGCCTTGCTTGGACTACAAAGAGTTGGTTCAACATACCATCCTTTGCCCATTCTATGTCCATGGGCATCCATCTTCCATTTCTTCTTGAATAGTAATCTTCTATAAGTATGCCCCACCTTGCCAACTGTAGTATCTCCTCGTCGGAAAGAGAAAACTGCTTTTGTTCCTGCAAGGGCACGTTTACTATCTTTACCCTTTCTTGGCCTGTTCCATAGACCATCTTTCTATCTTTCCTCCCAAGCTTTTTCTCTATTATGGCAGAAAAACCTGCCTGTAAGGTGGGCTTAAAAACCATGTACTCATCGGGAGTAACCATTCCTTGTACCAAAAGCTCCCCAAGTCCGTAGGAGGCGTTTATAACCACCACATCCTTAAAGCCCGATTCTGTATCCAAGGTAAACATCACACCAGAAGCGCCTATATCAGACCTTACCATCTTTTGCACGCCCATGGCTATTCCTACTTTGAAGTGGTCAAAGCCAAAGGATTCCCTGTAGGATATAGCCCTGTCGGTAAATAGGGAGGCAAAGCCGTTTTTTACCGCGGTTAGCACGTTTTCTGCGCCCACAACGTTGAGGTAAGTTTCCTGCTGTCCTGCAAAGGAGGCGTGGGGAAGGTCTTCGGCGGTGGCAGAAGACCTAACAGCCACGTCTATTGCAAAGGATCCGTACCTTTCCGATAGCTTTTGATAATACTCTTTTATACCTTCCTCCATCTCCCTTGGAAAATCCCCACCCTTTATAAGCTCTCTAACTTGGTGTCCTCTTCTTGCCAGGTCTTCTACCTTGCTGGGATCAAGCCCCTTTAGAACTTTTCTTATCTCCTCTTCAAGCTTGTTGTATCTTATAAACTCATAGTAAGCCTCCGATGTTACTACAAAGCCGTAAGGTACATTTACGCCAAGGGAAGAAAGGTTCCTTATCATCTCACCCAAAGAGGCGTTTTTGCCCCCCACCAAAGCTATGTCTTCAATGCCTACCTCGTCAAGCCAAACTAAATACCTCATACCTTACCTCCTCAAAGGTTTATCTTGCTAAAATCCGCAAAGCGGTTAAAAAGTTTCTTTATTCTAAAGAGCAAAGCAAGCCTGTTTTTTCTGATGTTCTCATCGGGGTCCATAACTAAGACCTTGTCAAAAAACTCGTCAATAGGATTTTTCAAGCTTGAAAGCCTTAAAAGGTCTATTTCTCCCTCAAGGTCCCTTAAGGCTTCCCACAGCTTCTTTTCTTCCTCTTCTTTGAAAAGCTCTTCCCTTACCATAAGGTCCTCCCAGTTTTTGGGTAGTATTCTTACCACCCTCCTATAGGCTTCTACTATATTTTTAAACTCTTCCTCCTCCTTCAAATTGGCAAGGGTTTTTACCGTAGAGATAACCTCGTAGGGATTAAGTACGTCCTTTACCTCAATCACAGCCCTTACCACATCATAGCCGTAAGGATCAAGGTAAGCCTCAAGCCTTGACCTTAGGAATTCTTCAAAGCCTTCTGGTATGTCTTCAAAAAGTTCTTTTAAGTTTATGTCCCAATCAAAGGCTTCTAAAAGGGCAAAGATGCCATAGGCCAATCTTCTCATACCATAGGGGTCTGAGCTGCCCGTGGGGCTTTCTCCCATTTTCATAAGGGTGTAAAGGCTGTCTAACTTGTCCGCCAAGGATAGCACTGCGGATATCTCATTGGAGGGAAGGGGGTCTGTGGGCTTTGTGGGGAAATAGTGTTCGTAAATAGCAAGGGCTACTTCCTTATCTTCCCCTCCCTTTAGGGCGTAGATGTATCCCATGTAGCCTTGAAGCTCGTCCAACTCCCTTACCATATGGGTAAGTAAGTCTGCTTTACAAAGATAACTTGCCCTTTCTAACTTTCTTTTCTGCTCTCCTGAAAGTCCCAAAAGGTTTGCGATTTTGAGGGATATATCCTTTATCCTTTTTACCTTTTCCAACATGCTGCCAGCCTTTGGATGGAAAAGCACCTGAGAGAGGTCTTCCACAAGGTTTTCCAAGGGTTTTTTTAGGTCTTCCCTGTAGAAGAATAGGGCATCCTCAAGCCTTGCCCTTATAACCTTTTCATAGCCCTTTACTATTAGGCTATTCTTTGGATAGTTGTTGCTTATGGCTATAAAGTAGGGAAGAAGCTTATCATCCTTTTCTACGCAGAAAAACCTTTGATGGTGGGCAAGGACGGTCATAATAACCCTTTTAGGAAGCTCCAAGTACTTCTCTTCAAAGCTTCCCACCAAAGAAAAGGGAAACTCCACGAGGTTTGCCACCTCTTCCTCAAGTCCCTCGGGATACAGGGGCTTTCCGCCCAAGCTGTATGCTTCTTCCTTTAGAAAGGCAAGTATAAGGCCAAGCCTTTCTTTGTAGTCTGCTATAACGTAGTTGTCTTTTAGTATGGTAAGATACTCCTTTGGTGTTTTTATCTCTATTTCTTTGGGTGAAAGGATCCTATGGCCGTAGGTTTTGTTGCTTGCCTTTACCTTGCCAAAGGTAAGGGGTAAAATCTCATCTCCATACAGGGCACATATCCACCTTATAGGTCTTGAAAACCTAAGGTTTGAATTGTCCCATCGCATAGTCTTTGGGAAAGGTATCCATTGGAGGATCTCCTCAAAGGATTTGGAAAGCTTTTCAAGGGGTGTGTCCTCCCTGTACACCCGCTTAATGGCAACGTATAGGCCTTCGCCCTTTTGAAGGTGCAAAACCTCTTCCAAGCTTGCGGAGTTTCTCTGTAGAAAGGCAAGCAAAGCCTTCGTAGGCTCTCCTCCTTGGTATGCCACCTTTACAGGAGGCCCCCATATTATCTCTTCCTTTTCTATTGGCCTGTTTTCAAAGTTTTCCACAAAAAGGGCAAGCCTTCTTGGTGTGGCATAGGTTTTTATATCCTCTCTTCCCAAAATCTCCGAAAGTTTATCTTTCAAATGCTCCACCGCTGGGTTTATCACACCAGCGGGCAACTCTTCCGTTCCTATCTCTATAAGTAAGTCCCTCATCTACTCACCTAAAAGGGCAAGGGCTATGTTGGCAAAGTAGGTATCTTTGGCCTTTTCTCTTACAACCTTTAGAAGCTCTTTGGCCTCCTGCTCTTTACCCATCTTTTTTAGGATCTGAGCTTTTAAAAGCATGGCACTTGGATAGTTAAAGTCCTCTTCCTTTATGGCCTCCAAGCTTTTTATAGCCTCTTGATCTTTGCCCTGTTTAAAAAGATAGTAGGCATACCTTTCTGTATAAAGGGCTTTTAGGTCTTTGTCCTTTAGGCTTTCAAGGATCTCTTTTATTGTTTTATCATCCTCCTCTCCCATATAAAGCTTGTAGGAAAGGGCCAAGGGCTTAAAAGACCCATCCTTTGAAAGCTCTTTTATAAGCTCCTTTGCCTTCTCGTAGTTACCCGCCTGAACCAATTTGCTTATTTCGTACTCCTTGTAGGCAAGTTTTTCAAGCTTGCTTTTTTTATACTTCTCCCAGAAAAGGAAGCCCCCTACCAAGGACAGAACTAAAGCCACAAGGATTCCAACTCTAAGTATTATATCCCTCATTAGGTAAAATTATACACTACCCACCTCTTTGGGCTTTAGTCTGCTTTTTACGTCAAAGACTATGGCGCTTGCCACGAATATGGAGGATAGGGTTCCCACCACGATGCCCACCACAAAGGCAAACATGATGTTGGAAAGGGCTGGTCCTCCAAGGAGAAAGAGCGTAAGGGATACCACGAAGGTGGTTAAAGAGGTCATCAAGGTTCTAATAAGGGTTTGGTTTATAGATATGTCTATCAGCTCTCCAAAGGGTGTGGCCTTTCTTATGCGCAGATTTTCCCTTATTCTGTCAAAGACCACCACTGTGTCTGATACGGAATAGCCCGCCACTATGAGGAGAGAGGCCACCACATCAAGGTTAACCTCTCTGTAGGTTATAGAGTAGGCTCCCAAAACTATAAGCACGTCATGCGTCAAGGCAAGGATGGCACCAAAGCCCCAAAGAGGCTCAAACCTATAGCCCAAGTACAGTAGAATTCCCCCAATGGCTACCAATATAGCCCATATGGCCTTTTGCCTTAGCTCGGAGGTTATAATACCACCAATGCTTTCAGACCTTATAAGCTCATAGGGAGAAAGTTCCCTTAGTCCCTCAAGGGCTTTTTCTTTTGGTTCTCCGATCCTTAGTCTTATGATGGTGGTTCCTTGGGCTGTGTCTTGTACTTGAAACTGGGAAAAGCCAAGCTTTTCAAGATGTCTTCTTACCTCTCCTATTTCTACCCTTTTTTCAAATTTAACCTCCAAA
This sequence comes from Aquificaceae bacterium, assembly GCA_046294875.1. GTDB lineage: Bacteria > Aquificota > Aquificia > Aquificales > Aquificaceae > Pampinifervens. The sequence goes on from JBKBNZ010000038.1 coordinate 8,852, forward strand.
AGGCTTCCGCCGGTAAAGTCAAGCCCAAGGTTCAAGCCCCTGTAAGTCAAGGAAAAAAGGCTTAGGAGGAGAAGTACTATAGAAATTACATAGGCGTAATACCTTAGCTTCATAAAGGGTATAAAGGGTAGGTTCATGTTTATAATTTTAGCATGCTTTACCTTTTGAGCCTTTTGGTCTTTGCCCTTTACCTTTTAAACCTTGGATCCTTTCAAGTTTGGTCTCCCAACGAAGCCTTTTATGCAGACTCTACAAGGAATATGCTAAAAGGTGGAGATTTTTTAAACCCTTATTACAACGGTGATCTAAGGCTCAATAAACCTCCCATGACCTATTGGCTTGTGGCAATAGGCTACAGCCTTTTTGGGGTAAATGAGTGGGGACTTAGGTTTATGCACGCCCTATTAGGCCTTTTGACGGGCTTTATTACCCTTCTTATAGCCAAAGAAATTACAAAAAGCTGGTATATTGGAGTTTTTAGCTTTTTGGTCTTTTCCCTCTCGGTGCAGTTCTTTGCCAACTCTCAGTATGCCTCTCCAGAAGTGCCCTTCACCTTTTTTATAACCCTAAGCCTATACCTTTGGCTTCTTTACTACAATAGGAAAAACTTTTTATACCTCCCCTTTGCCTTTTTGTCTTCTTCTTTTGCCATGCTTGTAAAAGGTCCTGCGGGCTTTGTGATACCTGCGGGCGTGGTTTTCTTCTACCTTCTTCTAAGGGATCCAAAGGAGCTTTTAAAGCTAAGGTATTACCTTCTTAGCCTTTTTGCCCTTCTTTTAGGCCTTTGGTGGCATGTATACCAATTACTTACCAAGGGTAGCCAATTTTGGGAGGTTTTTTACAAAGAAAACCTACAACGTATACACCACGGTGATGATCCCATATACTTTTATCTTCTTGATTTAAACGTTAGCTTTTTACCCTACTCCTTTATCTTCTTCATAGCCCTCGCTTGGACTTTAGTAAAGGCAAAAAGGGAGATGGCCTTTCCCATAGTTTGGTTTGCCTTTGTGTATGGACTTTTTAGCTTTATATCTCAAAAGATCCCTGTTTATGTACTTCCCGCCTTCCCCTCCCTTGCTATCATTACCGCAAACTTTATGGTTGGTCAAGATTGGACTAAGATTAAAAAGTACTCAAGCTTGTTTATCTCTCTACTAATAGCCCTTACTTTGCTAATTGCTACCTTCTTTTTCTCCCTTCCCTTGTATTTCCTTCTTCTTTTGCCTTTGCCCTTTTTGGTTTTTTACAAGGATTACAAGTCCTCTCCTGCCATGGCTGGGCTTCTTTTGGTGATCTTTCTAAAGTTTGCCCTTTTGCCCCAGCTTGAGGAAAAAAGAAAGGTAAAAGACCTTGGAGAGTTTATAAAGGGGCTTGACCCAAAGGGAGAGACTCCTATCTATGAGGTAGGATACTTCCATCATAGCCTACCCTTCTACGCAGAAAGAAAGATAATAAGGGACAAAGAGCCCCAAAGGGGCTCTCTTGTGGTTTTTTCCCTTGGTAGCTTTGAAAAATGCCAGCCTATAAAAACCTTTAGCCTTTATACAGGTTCAGAAAGCAGGCTTTTTAAGTTTATAATGGATGCAAAAAGGGGCAAAAACTTTAAAGAGTTTGGCGTATGCTTTTATTGACCGGGCACCTGTATAACTATAAACTCAGCCCTTCTGTTGGTAAACCTTCCTATGGAAGTTTTATTATCCGCTATGTACCTTTCCTTTCCAAAGCCTACCACTTCTATCCTGTCTGCGGATATACCAGCCCTTATTAAATAGTCCCTTACCGCCTGTGCCCTTCTGAGAGCAAGCTTATCGTTGTAAGTCTTTGATCCTATATCGTCGGTAAAGCCTTCCACCCTAATTCTTATATTGGGATTTTCTTTTAGAGTTTTTACCACCTCGTTGAGAAGAGGAATGTACTCCCTTTTTATGTTTGCCTTGTTAAAGTCAAAATGTACCCTTGCTACCACCATTAGGGGCTCCTCTCTCCTTTGGATTTCTTCGTCTATTAACTGGCCAACCGCTGACGTTTCTGGAATTTCTCTGGTTTCTTCAACTACGGGAACAAAAGGCTCACCTGTGTAACATTCAAGGCTCCCCCTTTTGGCAATTTCTATCTTCTCAAAGGCTATGTCAATGTTCCTTATACCCTTTTGGTAGAAGTCTATTAAATGTGTTGGAGATGGTTTCTCTTTTGACAGTTCGTAAAGAAGGGCATCGTAATAAGCCTCTGCCCTTGCAAGTTCTACCGGTGTACAAGTTAAAGCCTTTTCCTCTCTTAGCTTTAAAAGCTTTGAAGTCATAAGGTTCAAGTCTATGTTAAGGCTTTCTGTTAGGTTTGTTTCCTTTTCCACAAGGCTTAGCTCATCCAAAGTGTACTTTCCCGACATAGCCTT
>JBKBNZ010000039.1:0-10868 GCA_046294875.1 Aquificaceae bacterium
GGGTTTAGAAGAAGGATTTTTGAACTTTGAAGAGGATAAGGTCAAATCCATACTGGATGGCCTTTTGGGAACTCCTTACGACTGGGGAGGAAAGGAGGGAAGGTGGGACTGCTCTTCTTTGGTGCAAGGCCTTTATGCAGTTTTTGGCCTTGAAATGCCGAGAAATTCTGCCCAGCAAGCCCAAATTGGCAAGGTAATCGCAAAGAGCTTTTCCTCATACGAAGAGTTTAAAGATACGCTAAAGGATTTACCTCCCTACAGAACTCTTATCTTTATGAAGGGGCATGTGATGGTATACGGGGGATTGGAAAAGGGGGACATAGTACTTTACCATGCGGTTCATCGTATAACAAGGGAAGATGGTAATATATTGCCGATTAATAGAGTAACTAAAAACTACGTAGAAAGGGAAAGGCTAAGAAACATCTACAGAAGGGTTATTAGTGTAAATGTTTTAGATTAAAGGCTTATGGGCTCTCCCTCCTTTGGTATATACCAATCAAAGTTCAAGTGGCTTTTTATAGCATTGCCAAAAATCTTCATCTTTTCCTCTTCACCGTGTATAAGGAACACCCTTTTTGGTTTTTGGGTAAAGGAAAGCCACTCTAAAAGACCCTCTTGGTCTGCGTGGGAAGAAAAGCCGTTTATGGTAAATATTTTTGCCCTTACTTCTATATCTTCTGAGAAGATCCTTACCCTTTCCGCTCCGTCTATGATTTTTCTTCCAAGGGTACCCCTTGGCTGATAGCCAACGAAAACAATGGAACATTCCTCTCTCCAAAGGTTATACTTTAGGTGATGGAGGACTCTACCACCGTTTAACATACCAGAGCCTGCAATTATTATGGCGCCAGAGCTTACAGAGTTTATGGCCTTTGATTCTTCCACCTCTTTTGTAAAATGAAGGTTTGGCAATTCAAAAGGGTTCCTTTGAAGAAAAACTTTATAAGTTTCCTTGTCATAAAACTCGGGATGGGAAAGGAACAACCTTGTTATGCTGATAGCCAAGGGGCTATCGAGGAATATATTACACTTTGGCAATCTGCCCTCTTCATAAAACTCTCTTAGGACATAGAGTATCTCTTGCGCTCTTTCAAGGGCATAAGAGGGTATTATTACATTGCCACCTCTTCCTATGGTGTATCTAATGGCTTCAAGGAGCTCTTCTTTGGATTCTTGAAAGCTTTTGTGATTTCTGTCTCCATAGGTGCTTTCTATGAATACATAATCGGCGGCGGATGGCATTTCTGGGTCGTGCACTATAGGCTTATTTTTGTTGCCAAGGTCTCCAGAGAAGATAATTCTCTTTGGTTTTTTGTCTTCATAAACTTCCATCTCCACGAAGGAAGAGCCCAGAATATGGCCTGCATCCCTAAGGCGTATGATTACCCCCTTTGAAAGTTTATAGTCCTCGTTGTAGGGTAGGATAACCTTGAAGTATTCAAGGGCTTCAAACACGTCGTACTCTTCGTATAAAGGTGGCTTGGGACTTTTACCTGCCCTAAGTAATTTTTTAAAAGAAGCCTTATAGGTTTCATACATAACCTTGCTGGCATCCAAAAGCATAAGCCTTGAAAGTTTCGCTGTGGGTTCCGTACATATAATTTTTCCTCTAAAACCCTCTCTGACCAAAAGGGGAATCCTTCCACAGTGGTCTATATGGGCATGGGTTAGTATTAAATAATCAATGCCTTTTGGGTCAAAGGTAAAGCCTTCGTAATTTTTTCCCTCATCCTCCCCTTGAAACATACCACAATCTATGAGAAGTTTTAAATCTCTAACCTCTACGTAAAAACAGTTGCCAGTTACCCTTTTAGCTCCACCGTAGGGGATTATTTTCATGAAATGGTTTCCAAATAAAGTTTAGCTATCTGTTGGGCTAAGGTGTTCATCCTTCTTATGTACCTTGCCCTCTCTTGGACCGATATAACACCCCTTGCGTCAAGAAGGTTAAAGGTATGGGAGCATTTAAGAAGATAATCATAGGCTGGTAAAGCTAAACCTTCCTCCAAAAGTCTTTTTACTTCTTTTTCATACACCTCGTACATCTCAAAAAGCATCTGGGGGTCGGACTTCTCAAAGTTATAAAGGCTCCATTGGTACTCGGATACTTTGAAAACATCCCCATAGGTAAGCCATTGGTTCCACTTTATATCAAAGACGCTGTCCACATCCTGAAGGTACATGGCTATCCTTTCAAGACCGTAGGTGATCTCCACAGATATCTCCTCAAGGTCAAGACCTCCAGCCTGTTGAAAGTAGGTAAATTGGGTGATCTCCATGCCGTCTAACCAAACTTCCCACCCAAGGCCCCAAGCTCCAAGGGTCGGAGACTCCCAGTCGTCCTCTACAAACCTTATATCGTGCTCTGTAGGGTCTATACCCAAGACCTTTAAGCTTTCCAAGTATATCTCTTGAGGGTTTTCCGGTGCTGGTTTTAGAATAACTTGGAATTGGAAATAGTGCTGTAGCCTGTTGGGGTTTTCTCCATACCTTCCATCCTTCGGTCTTCTTGAAGGTTCCACATAGGCAACGTTCCAAGGTTTTTTGCCAAGCACCTTTAAAAAGGTCGCAGGGTTCATAGTGCCTGCGCCCGTTTCTATGTCATAAGGTTGCCAAATGGCGCATCCCTTTTCCGCCCAGAATTTATGCAAGGTCATTATTATGTCCTGAAAGTACATAATGACTATTTTAAACCCTTTCTTACCTTCTGTAGTAAGTTGTGGGCAAGCCTTGTAGGTTCTGGTATGCGGTAAAGAGAGGTTTTCAAAACGAGCTCTATTGAAGTTTTTAGGCTTATAAGATGTCCAACGGATACATAAACAGGCTCTACCTTGTCCTTTGTCCTCACCGCCGCTCCTACTATGTTGCCTTTGTAGGTAAGGTAAGAAAAGCTTCCCCTTTTTTCTCCAAGGTCTTTGTAATAACCAAAAAGCTTTGTCTTTGCCACTCCCACGGTTGGTGTGTTTGTTTCCACGCCAAAGTGAGAAGCTATACCACATCCCCTTGGATGGGCTATTCCCTGCCCGTCTATAAAAAATACATGGGGCTTTATTTCTGCCTCTTGGTAAAGCTTAAGCATAAGGGGAAGCTCCCTAAAAGCCAAAAAGGTGGGTATATAAGGAAAGTCAACCATACCTTCTACGACCTTCTGATATATAACCCTTAGGTCAGGAAGCCTAACTACCACAAGGGAAGCCCAAGCCTTGGTAGGGTTTTCCTCTATCCTATCAAAGGTTAGGTCGATGCCACCGATAAGCTCCACCCTTTGAAATCCATCCCTTTGAATTACCCTTTTTGCACACTCCCTTTGTACCTCTTTTAACCTTTCAAGGTCCTCCATGACTATAATTTAAAAGTATGACTATAAAGAACATAGAAGACCTCCTATATTGGCTTATCTCCCTTGTTTTAAACTTGATCCTTTTTAGCCTCTTATCGGCTTATCTTTTTATAAAGGTTCATATACCAGGTCCTACACAGCCTTTGAGTTTATACGTGGAAGAGGTTCCACAGATAGAGGAGATAAGGCTTACGAGTGGAAAAAGCCAAGCCCTACAAAAACCAAAAGCTGGAGAGGGAATAGTAAAAAAGGGCAAAGAAAAGGTTGATGCTTCACCTATGGAAGTTTTAAGAAAGAAGGCAGATGTGCATGTTCCTGCCGGAGAACCAAAAGAAGAGACTTCCATATTGCAAGAAATAGAACAAAGGATAAAGGGTAGGGAAAAGGAGGTGGAAAAGGAAGGAAGCAGGGGAGAGGATTTAGGTAATATAGTGGCGGTGGTTTCTCCAAGTGGTGTTGGGCTTTCTAGTTCTGGCAGGGCTACACTTTATGTGCCACCTTTACCCAAGATAGTTTCCGATGAACCCTTAAGCCCCCTGAAGGTTAGAGTTTGGGTTGAGCCCTCTGGCGTGGTTTCAAGGGTACAGATAATCCAAAGGAGCGGCTCTCCCTCTGTAGACCAGAGGATGTTGGAATTTGTAAAGGGAATAAGGTTTGAGCCCATAAGGGAAAAGGTTATACAAACGGGTATAATTACCTTTAGGTTTAAAGGAGGTTGATACCATGGTATGTATCACACACCTTGAGCTTTGTCCCTATTGTAAAAGAATAGCCCTTCAGGTATGTGAATACGACGAGCCCTATCCAAGGGTGGAGGCAGAATGTAAATGTTGCGGGTACAAGGCTTACGACGTTCCCATGAGGCTTGGAGCGGAAGACTTTAGGAATATCCTCGATAAACTTGGTAGAAAGTTAATAGGGGAGGTATGCATTGACGACCGTTGCGGCTCCAACAAGGTTATCCGCCTTATAAAAGAGGGAAGCTACGCAGAATACAGGTGCCTGGATTGCGGTTCTGAATGGAACAGCGAGGAGGTACAAAGAGCTATAGACCGTATAAAGTCCATCCAGAGAGGTTTAAAGAATGGAAACAGGCTTATGGAACTTCTCAAGGCTCAAGAGGGCGAATGCCCCCTCTGTGGATGGGACATAGGACATACTCACACAGGCTACGCGGTTTCTATTGAATGCTTTGTCTGTGGCTATCATACAGATGCAAAGGAGATAATACCCCAAGTAGACCTTACAACCCTTGAATGCCCCGAGTATGAAAGGTCGGAGGAAACGGGTTGAAGTTACCCCACCATGAGTTTATAAGGTATGAAAACTGGAAAGAACAGTTCCTTAGAAATTACAAAGGGATAACTCCCGGAGAATTAGAGAAGATAGCCAAGGAGGTAGAAAGTATCTACCCGGAGGCGGAGGAGAGGTTTTTAAAGGCTATGCTTTCCATGTACTTGGGAGGGTATGAAAAAAGGGTCCAAGATCCAGAGATAATGTATTGGACCAACTGGGCTGGTGTGAAGACCTATAAAACCTTTAATAAATTCCCCCAACTTTCTGACATAGAAGTTTCCTTTCTCTTTTACTCCATAGGTAAGGTTTTTGTCCCTTTGCTCTTGCACGAAAGGGGCGTAAAATCCCAGGCCTTTAAAAGGCTATCCAAAGAAGAGCAAGAAAAGGTAGTCCAAGAAGAGCTTGATGTTATATGGGAAAACCATCTTATAAGGATCCTTCAAATACTGCCCTTTTTGTCCTTGAACTCCAAAAGCATGTAAAAGCCCCCACTGTGGGGTATGGCCCTTACTTGCCAGCCGTGAAGCTCCGCTATGTGTTTAACTATGGCCAAGCCCAAACCCATACCTTTAGGGTTCTCCGAGTGATAAGGCAAAAAGATAAGCTCCTCTTTGCCTTTTTCTATACCAAGGCCGTTATCCTTGTAAACCACACTCTTCTCTCCTATCTCCAACCATACCTTATCAGCTCCCCATTCAAGGCTGTTGTTAAATAGGTTAAAAAACATATCCCTCAAAAGCCTTTCATCACCAACTATTCTTGCGTCCCCCTGTACGCTTATCTCTATACCCGTGTAAATCTTTGCCACATGGCTTATTACTTCCGCAAGGGACAGCTCTCTAAATTGGGGCTCTACCTCTATGGAAAGACTGCGAAATTGGTCTATAGTTTTCCTTATCCTTTGAAGCTCTTCCAATATAAGGCTTGCCATTTGAAGTACTTGTTCCTTATCCATGTCTCCTTTTTCCACCTTTCTTATAAGCCTTTCAAGGTTTAATCCTATGGGTGTAAGGGGGTTTTTTATCTCATGGGCTATCCTTTTTACCGCCATCTGCCATGTTTTGAACCTTTCCGCCAGCATTATAGGCTCAAGGTCTTGGTATATGGTCACCTGCCCTATGTCAAGCTCAAGGGAGATTTTTCTCACATTGGCTTTTTTAGAAAGCTCCTCGTAGGCTTTGTTATGCAATACTTCCCCTTCCTTTGAAAGGAAAACTATACCTACGGGCAAGGCTTCAAAGAGGGTAGATAGTATTTCCTTTTCTCTTCTAAGCCTGTTGTATAACTTCTTTAGTTCTTCTTTCATAGTCAAAAAGCTCATGGCAAGCTCTTGTACTTCATCCCCTGTTTGAGGCACCTCCACCAAAAGGTCAAAGTTTCCCTTGGATATCTCCTTTGCCTTTTGGGACAGTCTTTCAAGTGGTAGGCTTATATGCCTTGCCACAAGGTTTCCAAACCACACTGTAGACAGAAAGGAAACAAAGCCTATAAGAACAAGGAAATAAAGGTATATTCCTCCCAGTATATCCCTCGCCTTTACCATGTTTCTAAGCTCCGTTGATGCCCTTTTTATATCCTCCGCATAGCTTAGCATATCCTTCCTTCCCTCTATAAAAACCTTGTAGCCCTTTACACAAAGCACAAGATAGTTGCCCTCCACCCCTTCCCGACAGCTCTCATCCAAGAACACACCTTTTACATCCTTTAAATCGTTAAACTTATCCACTTCCAGCAGGTTCAAGACCTCTTTGTAGGTTTGTATTCTTTTCTTTTCTTCCTCCTGTATTATATGGCTAAGCTCTTCTGACCTTTTGGCTATCTCCTTTAATTGCCCACTTATAAAAGATTTAGTAGATTGGAGCAGGATTATGGCTGTAGCCAAGTTAAGAAAAAGGAGGGGTGTGATGATATAAAGGATAAGGCTTGTGGATAGCTTTTTCCTTAAAGGTTCCTTCTTCCCCGCAATATAGACTTTAATAAACTTGCGGAAGAATATTATAAAGACTATTACCAAAACCAAAAGGTCAAGGTTTATAACAAGGAGAACAAGGGGGTAACTAATATTCCAAATTTTCCTGAGGTTATCAAGAAAGGCTATGTTTATGGCGATGAAAAAGATAAGAAAAAGGGCAAAGGCTATATAAAGCTTCAATGCATCTCTTTCTCCTTGATGTGTTGATGTTTTACCACCTCGCCCTCAGACCAGTATATGGTCATCTCCGCTATGTTTTCTGAATGGTCTGCCATCCTTTCAAAGTGTCTTGCTATAAAGGAAAGATGTATGGCCCTTTTTATATTCCTTGGGTCTTCTAACATGTAGGTGATAAGCTCCCTTTGTACTTGGTGGTATAGCTCATCCACCATATCATCCCTTTCAATAACCTTTTTCGCCAAGGAAACGTCCCTTTGGAAAAAGGAAAGCACCGCATCCTCTATCATACTTTTGACGTTTGCCGCCATTAGGGTAAGGTTCACGTAGGGCTTAAGAGGTGGCTCTTGAGCCAATTGAATAGATCTTTCTGCTATGTTCTCCGCCTCGTCCCCTATCCTTTCAAGGTCTGAAACTATTTTGTATATACCCATTATAAGCCTGAGGTCTGTAGCCTCTGGTTGATACAGGGCTATCATCCTTATACATCTTCTTTCTATCTCTACCTCCATCTGGTCTATCTGGTCATCATTCTTTATAATTTCCTCCGCGATTTCCACATCATGCTTGTTTAGGGACTCTATGGCTTTATCCACCGCATCCTTTACAAGGCCTGCCATTTTTAAAACTAAACCTTTTGTCTCTTCAAGCTCTTGAAATAGCTTCATCATGACCCTCCTTTAATTATAATACCTTAGCAGAATTTTGTTAAGTTTTTGTTAAGATAGGTCTTTTTTGTTAATGCTTAACTCCCACACTTTTTCCCCTAAGCTTATAGTTAGCACAATTTCCTCATCCTTTAATCTTTTGTCTATCACCTTTAGTAATGTTCTGTTTGGTTCTCCCTCATTCTTTATCCTCCCCTCCTCTATCCTTATGACCCTGTCTGCCATTTTTAGTGCTTCTTCCCAACTGTGGGTTACCATAAGGGTGGGTATGGCGTATTCCCTTTGGAAGTTTTTTAACTCCTCTTGCAGGTTTATCCTGAGGTTTTCATCAAGGGCAGATAAGGGTTCATCCAAAAGAAGAACCTGAGGCTCCCTTGCCAAAGCCCTTATTAAGGCTACCCTTTGCCTTTGACCGCCGGATATTTGATGGGGTTTTTTATCCTTTAACGCCTCCAGCCTTACCTTCTTTAAAAGCTCAATAGCCCTTTCTTTGCTTTTTCTTTTCATTCCATACATTACATTTTCCAAAAGGCTCATATTTGGAAAAAGGGCATAATCCTGAAAGACAAAGCCTACCTGTCTTTTTTGAGGGGGTAGGTTTATACCCTTCTTTGAATCAAACCAAACAGTACCATTAACCTCAATATAGCCCTCCTGCGCTGTTTCCAAGCCAGCTATGCATCTCAAAAGGGTGGTTTTACCACTTCCAGAGGGGCCAAGCAAAACAACAAACTCGGCACCTATTTCAAAATCCACATCCAACCAAAAGTTTCCCCCTACACCATGAAGCTTCTTTTTCACCCTTACCCTTATCACAAAGCCCACCTCCTGTTTACAAGGTATAGCCCCAACAAACTAAAAAAGGATAAAAGCAAAAGCAGTGCGGAGTAGATATGGGCGGTTTTGTAGTCTATAGCTTCTACCGCATTGTATATAACTATTGAAGCAACCCTTGTTTCTCCTTCTATGTTTCCCCCTACCATCAGCACCACACCAAATTCCCCCATAGTATGGGCAAAAGAAAGCACCAAGCCCACAAGTATAGAAGCCTTCATATTAGGTAAGATTACCCTTATAAGGGTTTCCAACTTGGACTTTCCCAAAGTCCAACTGGCCTCTATTAGATTTTTGGGAACGCTTCTGTACCCCGATACCAGGGGATGGGTCATCATAGGTAGGCTGTATATTACAGAAGCTATCACAAGGCCTTCAAAGGTAAAAAGGAGTTTCAAACCAAAAAGGTCTTCTAAAAGGCTTCCAAGGGGGCTGTTTCTTGAAAAGAGGATCAAAAGATAAAAACCAAGCACGGTGGGTGGTAAAACGAGGGGTAAGGTGGTTATCACCTCAAGGATCAAGGCAAAGAGGCTTTTTGAATAAGCCATATAGTAAGCTAAGGGAATACCCACCATCAGAAGAATAAGGGAAGTAATAAGGGATAACTTTATGGTAAGCCAAAAGGGTTCGAGGGTTATCATGGCCTTTCTCCCGGAAGCACAAAGCCGTACTTTACAAAGACCCTCCTTGCCTCTAAGGAGCCTACGAACCGGTAAAACCTATCTACGTTTTTTCCCTTCTTTGTTATGGTATAGCCCTGCACTATCCTCTCGTGTTTGTCCTCGGGTATAAGCCAGTATTTCCCTATTTTTTCAAGCTCCGGGCTTTTTGCCAAGGAGAGGGCTATAAAGCCTATCTGTGCGGCTCCTGAGGTTATATAGCTTGCAGTCTGGGCTATGTTCTCACCCAGTACAAGCTTATCCTTTACCTTATCAAAAAGGCCGTAGGACTCAAGGACTTCCTTTGCCGCTCTGCCATAAGGGGCATGTTCCCAGTTGGCTATGGCTATCTTTCTTACTCTTTTGTCAAAGAGAACTTGCGGAAACTGGGATGGGTCCAAGCCTGAATCCCTTCGCGTCCAAACCACCAACCTACCTATGGCGTAAGGTTTAGGTTCTGCCAATGCATAGCCTTCTTTGTAGAGGTTTTCCACATATTTCATATCTGCAGAGAAAAATAAGTGGTAAGGGGCGCCAGCTTTTACTTGGGCATATCCTTTTCCAGAAGAGCCAAAGATCAAATCCACCTTGTCCTCTGGATACTTCTTCATATAAAGCTCTGCTATTTCCCGCAGGGCATATTGAAGATCTGCCGCAGCAAAGATCCTTATGACCTCAGCCTTTGCAAAGCTAAAAAAGGCAAGAAGCAATAACAAAAAGAGATTCATAAAACAACCTCCTCAGAGCTTTTTATCTCATAGCCCGGTAAATGGCTTAAAAGCTGAAAGTATCCTTTGCCCCTCAAAAGGTCTAAAAGCTTTAAAAATCCCTTATCCTGTTCCCTTTCTTCCCTGTAGCAAAGACAGTAATCTTCGTGGGTAAGGCTTATAAAGTCAAGCCCCTTTTCATAGGCGAAGAGCCTGATGGAAATACCCGCATCCCCAAAGCCCTCCTTTACACCAAAGGCTACATACTCATGACCTCCAGAGACGATTTTGTAGTTTTCTATTCCAAGGTCTTTCTTTAGACGGTCAAAAACCTTCCTTGCGCCGCTACCCCTTTCCCTTGCAAGCCAAAGCTTACTCTTCAACTCCTTAAGAGGTATATCCAGCCCTCTTCTTAGAATGATCCCCTCTTCCCAAGAGAAAAGTTTTAAAAGCTTATAACCCTTTTCCAAGACCCTTTTTGCCACCCTTATGTTATCCTCAAAGTTTCCCATGTGTATGCCCGCTATATGTACAAAGCCTCTTTTCAGGAGTTTCAATGCCTCAAGGCTTGAAGAGTTTATAACCAAAAGCCTAATACCTTCTTCTCTTACAAGATTGGAAAATATCCTCAAAGAAGGGTCGCATCCTGCAAAGGCATAGGTTATAGTTTCCTTCCGAGAAAACCAGTGGATCTTACCCCTTCTATAATAACCCTCGGGTACATTGTCTCCCTCCACCAAAGAGATGGGAATAAGGATCCTTTTGTTTTCCACCCTATAGCTTGTAAAAAGGCCCTCTTCAAAGCCCGGGAATGGTAGATCTTCCTCCTTTGTAAAAAGCTCTTCAACACTGCATTTTAAAGCCCTTGCCAGCTTTATGGCATAATCCACAGAAGGTAGAACTCTTCCCGATTCTATAGAACTTATCGTGCTTCTTGGTATGCCCGTGATCTTAGACAACTCCTCTTGTGAAAGGCCAAGCCTGACTCTGTAATCCTTCAACCTGCTCATTACGACGAAAAATTGTACTATACAGATGAAATTTTGTCAAAACCATCAAAAATTTTATACCCATCGGGAGACTTTGAAACACCCTAAAAACTTGACAAAGCTCGTACTTTAAAATATAATGTTAAAAGAACATTATTTTGGAGGTGAAAATCATGAGATTAAAAGGTCTATTTTTAGCAGCAATCTCAGGCTTGTTGTTAGC
>JBKBNZ010000040.1:0-10855 GCA_046294875.1 Aquificaceae bacterium
CCTATGGACTGGGCTGCTATTATACCAACCGCCTCTCCTATATCCACCAACTTCTTTTGGGAGAGATCCCATCCATAACACATGGCACATATGCCATACTTGGACTCGCAGGTAAGGGGAGATCTCACCATAACTTTTTCTATTCCCGCATGTACTATCTTGTCTGCCAACCTTTCATCCACTATTTGGTTTCTTTGAGCTATTATTTCATCTGTATAAGGATCCCTTACGTCTTCTGCTAAGGTTCTTCCTATAATCCTGTCCTTCAAGGATACTTTTTCTTCTCCTCCCTCCACTATGGGCTCCATGAGGATACCCCTTTTGGTTCCGCAGTCTTTTTCCACTATAGTGATATCCTGGGCTACGTCCACGAGCCTTCTTGTCAGATAACCTGCAAAGGCTGTTTTTAAGGCGGTGTCTGCAAGGCCTTTTCTTGCTCCGTAGGTGGATATAAAGTACTCAAGCACAGAAAGGCCTTCTCGGAAGTTGGATACGATGGGGGTTTCTATAAACTCTCCCGTGTGCTTTGCCATAAGACCTCTCATAGCGGCAAGCTGCCTTATCTGATCCCTGTTTCCACGGGCACCCGAGTTTGCCATCATGTATATGGGGTTAAAGATTCCCGTATAGACCTTGTCTCTGTGCTTTATCTTACTTGCCTCAATCTCGTTAAACATACTCTTGGAAACCTTGTCGGTTATCTCAGACCATAGGTCTATGATCCTGTTGTACCTCTCTTTGGCTGTGATTATACCCCTTCTGTGGAGGTCTGCGATTTCATCCGTCTGTTCAAAGGCCCCTTGAATTATTTCTTTTTTTACCTTTGGAATTTGAAGGTCCTCTATACCTATGGACACAGCAGCCCTCGTGGCTATGTTAAAGCCCAACTCCTTTATGCGATCAAGAAGGTCCGCAGTTCTTTCCAATCCATACCTGTTATATACATCCGCTATCAGCTTGGAAACCTTCTTTTTATCCATGGGCTCATTAACAAATGGGTAGCCCTCTGGTAGTATGCTGTTAAAGAGCACCCTTCCCGGTGTGGTTTCTATAACTTCTCCACTTTCAAGCCTTAGCTTTATGCGGGCATGCATATCGACCTTTTTGTTCTCAAGAGCTAAGAGGACTTCTTCCCTGTTAAAGAACAGCTTACCCTCTCCTTGTACCCCGGGCACCTCCTGTGTCATGTAATAAACACCCAGTATCATATCTTGGGAGGGCATGGTGATGGGTTTTCCATGGGCTGGGGATAGGATGTTTTGGGTGGATAGCATTAGGATGTAGGCTTCAAGCTGCGCGGTTATGCCAAGGGGTACGTGTACCGCCATCTGGTCTCCGTCAAAGTCTGCGTTGAAAGGCGGACATACCAAGGGGTGTAGTTGTATAGCTTTACCATCCACCAAAACAGGCTCAAAAGCTTGTATAGACATTCTATGAAGAGTTGGAGCACGGTTTAACAACACTGGATGTTGCTTTACTACCTCTTCCAAACATTCCCATACTTCTGGAGTTTTCTGTTCTACCAACTTCTTCGCATTCTTTATGGAAGTGGCGTATCCCTTCTCTTCAAGCCTTCTGTATACAAAGGGTTTAAAGAGTTCAAGGGCCATTATCCTTGGAAGACCGCATTGATGCATTTTTAACTCAGGACCGACCACTATGACACTACGACCTGAATAGTCAACCCTTTTACCGAGTAGGTTCTGCCTAAACCTTCCTTGTTTACCCCGTAGGTAGTCGGACAAGGACTTGAGAGGCCTTCCATTTTGAGTGATAACCCTTCCACGCTTTCCGTTATCAATAAGGGCAGAAACTACCTCTTGGAGCATTCTCTTTTCGTTTCTTATGATGATCTCTGGGGCGTCCAACTCTATAAGCCTTTTGAGCCTGTTGTTCCTGTTTATTATCCTCCTGTATAGGTCGTTTAGGTCTGAGGTGGCAAAACGACCACCATCAAGGGCTACCAAAGGCCTTAGCTCTGGCGGAAGCACAGGAAGCACTTCCAAGACCATCCATTCGGGTCTGTTTCCACTCTTTATGAAATCTTCCACCAGCTTTAGAACCCTTAAAACCTTCTTAACCTTCGTCTCGGATATTTCCTTTAGGACTACGTTCCTTATATCGGTTTTTATCTTTTCAAAGACAGGAAGCTCCTTTTTCCTTTGACGGACTTTTTCGTAGTAGGCTTGCAGGGCTTCCTTTCCTGCTTGAAAGCCTTCAAGGGCCTCCTGGGATACGCTACCGTCCTCTACCTTTAGGTACAGCTCACCGCAGATTATCTTATGCAAGGCCTCGTTAAGGTTCATCCCTTCGGGCACCTTTATCTCTACCCCGTAAAGGTTAAAGTTTTCAGCCAGTACCCTTACCATACGTTCATAAAGCTTTTTGTACTTATGGTAGAGTTCTTCCGAAAGGTCTTCAAAGCCAAAGCTATAAGGCTTTATTTCCTCTCTTAGCTTTTTGGCGTAAGCTTCTAAGTCTAAGGAGGCGAGAACCCTTTTGATGATCTCCGCTCCCATACCTCCTTCGTACTTATGCTCAAGGCTTACTGCAAACTCTGCGTTGTAGGTATCTTCATCCACCACATGAAGTTTTACAAACTTTGTATTGCCAAGCTCATCCTTTAAGGGAATAGTATCTTCCTGTTGGGAAAAAGCCTTCTCTTCCTCCTCGTCCATGGGATACTCTATAACTAGGTAGGACTCAAAGTATATAACCCTTTCTACCTCCCTTACAGGGAGCCCTATTAGGGTAGCTATTTTGGAGGGGGTGCTCTTTAAAAACCATATGTGGGCTACGGGAGCTGCCAGGTCTATGTGTCCAAACCTTTGACGCCTCACGTAGGATTTGGTTACTTCTACACCACAACGGTCACATATGGTACCTTCAAAACGCTTACCCCTATACTTTCCACATAAGCATTCATAGTCCTTTATGGGTCCAAAGATCTTGGCGCAGAAAAGACCGTCCTTTTCCGGCTTATGGGTTCTATAGTTTATGGTTTCCGGCTTCTTCACCTCTCCATAGCTCCAGCTTCTTATCTCTTCTGGAGAGGCAAGCATAAGCTTTATTCTTTCAAAGGGTAAAAGACCCTTCTTCATGTTTTATCCTCCTCTATTTCTACTTGATCGCAAGGCATGTTGGCTCCGTTTTCACACCTTACATCAAGGCCAAGGGCTTTCAACTCCCTTACAAGCACCCTAAAGGATTCGGGTATGCCCGGTTGGTAGATGTATTTGCCCTTTACTATAGATTCGTAAACTCTGGTTCTTCCTTCTATGTCGTCGGATTTCACCGTTAGCATCTCTTGGAGTGTGTAAGCCGCGCCGTGTGCCTCCAGGGCCCAAACCTCCATCTCTCCCAACCTTTGACCACCAAACTGCGCCCTACCACCCAAGGGCTGTTGAGTAACCAAGGAGTAAGGTCCTGTGCTCCTTGCGTGTATTTTGTCATCCACCATGTGTATAAGCTTTAGCATGTGCATATATCCAACGGTCACCCTCATGTCAAAGGGCTCTCCAGTCCTGCCGTCGTATAGAACGATCTTTCCATCCTCCGGAAGTCCAGCCTTTCTAAGAAGTTCCTTTATGTGTTCTTCGCTGGCACCCTCAAAGGCGGGCGTAGCCATAGGT
This sequence comes from Aquificaceae bacterium, assembly GCA_046294875.1. Classification (GTDB taxonomy): domain Bacteria; phylum Aquificota; class Aquificia; order Aquificales; family Aquificaceae; genus Pampinifervens. The sequence goes on from JBKBNZ010000040.1 coordinate 3,633, forward strand.
ATTCCCCTTTGGGCATACAGGCTTATTACCTCTTTAAAGTCTTCCTCCTCAAGACTTAGGAGATACTCCTCTATGTACTTCTGATTTTCCCCCTTTATATCTCCCACGGCATATATATCCTTTAGAAACTCTATTACCTCTCTCCTTTCCGCACCCTTCTGGAGAAGCTCTCCAAGCTTTTTACCCAACTCTTTGGAAGCCCATCCTAAGTGAGTCTCCAATATTTGACCCACGTTCATACGGGAGGGAACTCCAAGGGGGTTTAGCACTATATCCACAGGAGTACCATCCTCCAAAAAGGGCATATCTTCCACAGGGAGCACCACCGATATAACACCCTTGTTTCCATGCCTACCGGCCATCTTATCTCCAACCTTTATCTTCCTTTTCTGGGCTATGTAAACCTTTACCAGAGCATTCACACCGGGTGGTAGGTCGCCCCTCTTGCCTATGGACTCTATTCTCTCTTCGTAGATTTTAGTGATCATATCCACCTGTGCCTTCGTCCTATCCTTTATCTCGTTTATCTTCTGACAAAGTTCTTCATCTTCAAAGAAGTTTTCGGGCTTGGTAATAATGTAGTTTAAAAGGTCTTCAAAGAGCTTTTCATCTATGATGGTGCCTTTCTTGTAGGTTTTTTTCTTAACCTGCACTTCCTTTTCTATCTGCCTACCAAGCACAAGGCTTTTTACTACCCTATTTCTACCCTCCACTATAAGCCTTTTCCTTTTTTCAAGTTCTCTTTCAAGCTCTTCCCTTTCCGTTCTTTCCACGTGTTCCGCTAAGTAGTTCCTCCTTTCTCCTGTCTTTCTTACAAAGACCTTAACATCTACCACCACACCTTCCACACCCGGCGGGCATCTCAAAGAGGAATCCTTTACATCCCTTGACTTTTCACCAAAGATAGCCTGGAGGAGCTTTTCTTCGGGTGTAAGCTGAGCTTCTCCCTTTGGAGTTACCTTTCCTACCAGTATATCTCCCGGCTTTACGTAGGTACCAAGCTTAACAATGCCAAACTCGTCAAGGTGAGATAGAAGCCTTTCTGGTATACCTGGTATCTGACGGGTTATCTCTTCATTACCTATCTTTGTCTCTCTGGCCTCCACCTCAAGCTCTTCTATGTGTATGGAGGTATACACATCTTCTTTTACCAACCTCTCCGATATAACTATGGCGTCCTCAAAGTTATAGCCTCTCCACGGCATAAAGGCCACCAATACATCCTTTCCAAGGGCAAGCTCTCCTCTGTAGGTGGATTGGCCGTCTGCCAAAAGCTCTCCCTTTTCTACTTTTTGCCCTTTTACCACAAGAGGCCTTTGGTTTATGCAGGTGTTTTGGTTAGTCCTTTCAAACTTTTTAAGTTCATAAACATCTATTCCAATGTCTGTAGGGTCTGCCAAGTTTATCTCTTCTGGATTAACCCTGATTATTACTCTCTTGGAATCTACCTCTTCTACCACTCCTCCCCTTTTTGCCACAACAACGGCTCCGCTATCAAAGGCAACCTTTCTTTCCATACCTGTACCCACAAGGGGGGAAGAGGTAAAGATAAGAGGGACTGCCTGCCTTTGCATGTTGGAACCCATAAGGGCTCTGTTGGCGTCGTCGTGTTCAAGGAAAGGTATCAAGGAAGCAGACACAGATATCACCTGCCTTGGAGAGACGTCCATATATTGCACCTGATCCGCCCTGACTATCTGTATATCGTTTTTATACCTTGCATACACCCTATCGCTGAGTATGTTACCTTCCTCGTCGATAGGTGTATATTGGGCTATAACGTAGTTTTCCTCTTCATAGGCTGCCAAATATTCTACCTTGTGTGTAACCTTGCCCTTTTCCACCTTTCTGTAAGGGGTAACTATAAAGCCATATTCGTTGGTTTGAGCATAGACGGTAAGGGAGGTGACGAGACCTATGTTTTGGCCTTCTGGAGTTTCTATGGGGCATATCCTTCCGTAGTGGGAGGGATGGACGTCCCTTATTTCAAACTTGGCACTTTCCCTGGTTAGTCCTCCAGGACCAAGGGCGGAGAGCCTTCTTTTGTGTGTAAGGGCAGATAGGGGATTTGTATTGTCAAGATACTGGGATAAGGTACCTCCCTTTAGAAACTCATAAAGGGCGCTTGTTAAATACCTTGGGTTCAAAAGGTCTTGGGGCTTCAGGTTAGGGTCTTCGGGGTTTGCCACCGTACATCTGTCCCTAAAGAACTTCTCCATACGGGCTATGCCAATGCGTGCTTGATTTTCCAAAAGCTCACCCACAGCCCTTACCCTTCTGTTGCCAAGGTAGGCAATGTCGTCCTTTTTCTCCCTACCGTACCTTAAGTTTATAAGGTACTTAATGGTATTAACAAGGTCAAGGGCGCTTACGAACCTTGCATCCCCCTCTGTGTAATCCCTTACCTTTACCACCTCTGCCTTTTTAAAGACCTCTGAAAGAATCTCTGGCGTGATTAAAGTCCCAGCCTTGTAATCTCCCACGTCCTCTGCAAAAGCAAGGGGTGGAAATTCAGAAAGTCTTTCTATGTCTGCGGGCTTTAATTCTTTGGGTATTCTATTTACCTTTGCGTTTATTTTGACCCTTCCCACCTTAGAAAGGTCGTACCTGGTTAGATCCTTAAAGTAGAGGTCAAAGTGAGACCTTGCTCTGCTTATGAGGTGTTCAAGCTCCATAACCATGGGCTCTACAGCCCTTAGCTTTTTGTAGATATCCACAAGGGCAATATCCCTTAGAGTAAACCTTGCGGGAATCTTCATAGGACTCTTTTTGTCTTGGTCCTTTGGAGCGGTTTCACCGATAAGGGTTTCTATCATTATCTTTCCATAGGGACTCTTTATGGCACTTTCCTTGGGTACAGCCGTTATAAGTTCTATCCTTATCCTGTCGTCCTTTAAAAGTCTTTCAAGTTGATCCTTATCCTCTATGTACCTTTCCTCAAGGATCTCCTCTTCTATGCCTTTCTCTTCTATCTTTGCCTTATAGCGTAGTATGGCAAAAAGATAAAAGCCTTCAAGGTCCTCTAAATGGTACTCTTCTCCAGTGTTTTTATCAAAAACCTTTCCATCTTGAGAGAAAAAGGCTTTGGTGTCGGGATAAAAATGTTTTAGTATATGGTAGGCAGTTTCAAGACCAAAAGCCCTTAGAACAAAGGTGTTTCCTACCTTTCTCTTGTCTATTCTTGAGGATAGTATATCGGTGGTGCTTGAAAGCTCAAATTCTATCCTTGAACCCTTGTCGGGTATTATGCTTGCCCTGTAGAGCATTCTTATAACAGTTGTTTCCTTTTGCCTTTCTTCCTTTTCTTCAAAGAAAACACCCGGAGATCTGATAAGCTGGTTGACTACTACCCTCTCGCTCCCGTTTATAATAAAGGAGCCTGTCCTTGTCATCATAGGAACTTCGCCAAAGTATACCTTTTTGGGCTCTCCAACCTTTTCCCCCTTTTTGGTTTTTGTCCTTAGCCTTACCATAACCCTCAAGGGAGCTGAATAGGTAAAGCCCTTTATCCTACATTCCTCTTCCGTGTATTTTTCCCTATGAACCAACAAAGTACCACACTTGGGACATTCCACACCATAGCCTGCCAAAAAGTTTGAATCTGTATAAGCCTTATAACCACATCTGTTACACTCCCAGTCTCCTATCTCGTAGCCCAAATACTCTAAAACTATCTTCTCGTCAGGATCCTTAAAGGGAAAAGAGGTGGAAAGCACATACTCAAGACCTTTCTTCTCCCTTTTAGTGGGTTTTGTGTTAAATTGAATAAAGGCTTCAAAGGAATCCTTTGGGAGAAATAGTAAATAGGGCGGGTTTACAAGCTCTTCCCTTCCACCAAAAAACTTTCTTGGTAAGGGGGTGTTGTTCTTTCTCATGTCTTTAACCCTCTTTTGGTTTGAGTAAACTCATAAATATAAACCATTTTTGTCTTTTTGTCAAGCTATAAAAACAGAATACCCCCTGCTTTTACACAGGGGGTGCTTTCCCTCAAAGGCGTTCCCATAGGCCACTTATTTTATCTCTACTTCTGCACCGGCCTCCTTGAGCTTTGCAGCGATCTTTTCTGCCTCTTCTTTGGGTACTCCTTCTTTAACGGGCTTTGGTGCGCTTTCTACAAGGTCTTTAGCTTCCTTAAGACCAAGCCCCGTGATCTCTCTTACCACCTTTATAACGTTTATCTTATTGGCTCCTGCAGCTTTAAGGATCACATCAAACTCGGTCTTTTCCTCGGCCGCAGGTGCTCCTGCTGCGGGTGCTCCTGCTGCTGCTACTGGAGCTGCAGCCACCATAGCGGCAGATACGCCAAACTTCTCCTCGAGCTTCTTTACAAGCTCGGCAACTTCTAAAAGGGTCATGTTGCCTATGGCTTCCACTATTTCGTCAATGGTAAGCGTTGCCATTTTTATACCTCCTTATTAAGATTTTTTCTCTTCTATAGCTTTTAATGTAAGCACAAGCTTTTGAGGTACAGCCTTGAGAGCCATAACAAGGGCGTATATAGGGCCTTGGATAGCTCCCATAAGCTTGGAGATAAGTACCTCTTTGGGTGGTAGTTCTGCAAGGGCTTGTACTTCCGCAGGTTTGAGAAACCTGCCCTGCATATAGCCACCCTTTATCTTAGAAAGGGGCTTGTCCTTGTCTATCTCCTTTGAAAAGTCAAAGATGACCTTTGCTACCTTAACGGGATCTCCATAGGCAAAGACAAAGGCCGTAGGGCCAGTAAGCACATCCCTATGATCCCTCATAACTGTATCCATAAAAGCCCTGTAGAAAAGGGTATTCTTACCAACTAACATCTCACCTTCTGCTTCCTTTATATCTGCCCTTAGTTTGGTTACGGCCTGTGCATCCACATAGGTGAAATCAAAGAATATGACCAGGCTTGATTTTCCTATTCTTTCTTTGTAAGCTTCTATAAGCTTTCCCTTCTGTTCCCAGCTCTTTCTCATGATGACCTCCTATCAGGCTGCTAACTCTTGTAGTTTTTTAAGGGTTGTGGATATATCCACCTTCACAGAGGGGCTCATGGTGAGGCTCAAGGCGATGTTTTTCACATACTGACCTTTGGCGCCCGATGGCTTTGCCTTTACAACGGCATCTATGGCGGTGTATATGTTATCTATTAGCCTTTGACTATCAAAGGATATTTTACCTACGGGCATGTGGAGGTTTCCAGTTTTATCAACCCTAAATTCCACCCTACCCTTTTTAGCCTCTTCGATCGCCTGCTTCACGTTGGTGGTTACTGTTCCTGTCTTTGGGTTGGGCATAAGGCCTTTTGGACCAAGGATCTTACCAAGCCTTGCCACCTTTGGCATAATCTCGGGCGTGGCGATCACCACGTCATAATCCACCCATTCTTCCTTTGCTATCTTGTTTATAAGGTCTTCACCGCCTACGTAGTCTGCGCCGGCCTCTTTTGCTATCTTTTGGTATTCGCCCTCTGCCAGTACCAAAACCTTTAATTCCCTGCCAAGACCATGCGGGAGAACCACAGAACCTCTTACCATTTGGTCTGCATACTTTGGGTCTACTCCAAGCCTCATGGCAAGCTCCACCGTCTGGTCAAATTTGGGACCACACTCTTGGTGGAGCTTCTTTAAAAGTCCCACCGCCTCTTCAACGTTGTAAAGCTTGCTCTTATCGTAAAGCTCTAAACATTTTCTATACCTTTTACCTCTTTCCATAGCTTCACTCCTTCCAACCTTCTACTTCTATACCCATACTTTTGGCAGTACCTACAATTTGCCTCATAGCAGCTTTTAGGTCTTTTGTGTTCATATCCTTCAATTTTATCCTGGCGATCTCTTCCACCTGCTGCAAGGTCACCTTACCAACCTTTTGCCTTTTGGAGTCGGAGGCTCCCTTTTGCGCTTTGGCAGCCTTCTTCAAAAGGTAAGAAACGGGAGGAGTTTTTAGTATAAAGCTAAAGCTCCTGTCTTGGTAAATGGTTATAACAACGGGGAGAACTGTACCGGGTTCAAAGTCCTTGCTGGCTGCGTTAAACTGCTTTACAAACTCCATTATATTTACACCATGCTGACCAAGGGCAGGACCCACAGGTGGTGCCGGCGTAGCCTGTTGAGCAGGCAACATAAGCTCAACTTTGGCAGTTACCTTCTTCATCTTATGCCTCCTTTATAACTTCTCCACTTGAGAATAGTCTAATTCTACCGGTGTTAATCTTCCAAAGATGCTAACAAGTACCACAACCTTTTCCTTTTCTGGATGAACCTCTTCCACGGTGCCGGTAAAGTTCATAAAAGGACCCTCTATAACCCTTACTTGGTCACCCTTTTCAAAAAGAACCCTTACAGGCTTTACTCCCTTCTTGACAAAGGCTATTATCCTTTCCACCTCCTTATCGTCCAAAGGGGCTACCCTTCCACCTACCAAAACAGGTTTATACACGTGGGGTGTTTTCTCTATTGCACGCATCAAATTATCGTCCATCTTTGCCCTTATGAGTAAATAGCCCGGAAACATCTTAGACTCCAGGATTATTTTCGCTTCCGTTTTATTTTCTTTGCAGGTGATCTTTTGCCCCGGTTTAGAAATAGGGGGAGCTTCCGCGCATAGGTCACCTTCTACGCTTTCTACGACCCTTACTTCTCCGTTTTCTATTCTAAAGGTGGTAACACCCTTTTTCCCAAGAACGCTTATATCCCTGTTGTTGCCACGCAGGGAAAGGCGGTATTTTTCCTTACCCATGGTTTTTATCACCACTTTTTCTTCTGCAGGCACTACCACATCCTCTACTTGATCCAGCAGGCCTTCCAGCTCTAAAACCTTTAAAAGGTTTTCCCTTGCGGTAGCTTCCTTACCTGCTTCCACTTGCAAAGCGTACCATTTAAACTCTTCCATCTTAACCCCTCAAAGAAAGCAGAAAGTGCACAAGCCTTGTAAATATCAGGTCAAACGCCCATAAACTTATACCAAAAAACAAAGAAAATATTATAACACTAATCGTGGCCTTTATGACAAGCTCTCTGTTAGGCCAAGAAACCTTATTTAGCTCCTTTCTTGTACTTTTTAGAAATTCCTTAAGCCTTTCCATAGCCATCTTCCTGCGGGGCGCGGAGGACTCGAACCCCCAGCCGCGGGATTTGGAGTCCCGCGCTCTGCCAATTGAGCTAGCGCCCCTATTTAACCTCCCTATGTAAGGTATGCTTTTTACACCACTTACAATACTTTCTGATCTCCATCCTTTGCGGATGCTTTTG
>JBKBNZ010000041.1:0-10846 GCA_046294875.1 Aquificaceae bacterium
GGAAGTGGCCTGCAGAGCGCAGGGCAACGAAAGGTGTATATTTAAAATAAAGTAGGATGGCGGTTATAAGGGTAAAGACCACCAAGCATACAAGCTTTGTGAATATTACCAGCCAAGTTAGAGAGATAGTTAAAAGCTCCGGAGTAAAGTCGGGTTTGTGTTTAGTGTATGTGCCCCATACAACCGCCTGTGTTTTCATAAACGAGGGCGCAGATCCAGACGTTATAAGGGACATAGCCTATGCTGTTGAAAAGCTTATTCCGTGGAGGGATAACTACGCCCATTCTGAGGGCAACTCTGCCGCTCACATAAGGAGCGTCCTGATAGGAAACTCAAGGATAGTTCCCATAGAGGATGGAGATTTAGCCCTTGGTACATGGGAGGCTATTTTCCTTGTCGACTTTGACGGTCCAAGGGAAAGGAGGGTAATAGTGAAGGTCTTGAAGGAGGACTAAAGGAATGGAATACGTGATAGCTTTTTTAATCTTGATCGGTGTTCTCGTTTGGTTCCATGAGCTTGGACACTTTCTTATGGCTAAGCTTTTTGGTGTAAAGGTGGAGATCTTTTCCATAGGCTTTGGTCCTGTAGTTTTTGGTAAAAAGCTTGGAGAGACGGAATACAGACTTTCCGCCTTGCCTTTGGGGGGCTATGTAAAGTTGTACGGAGAGGAGGAAGAGGTAAAGGATCCAAGAGCTTTTTCTTCCAAGCCCAATTGGCAAAAAATTTTAATAGCCTTTGGCGGTCCTTTGTTTAATTTCATATTAGCCATTTTGCTTTTTACTTTCCTTTTTAGTGTTAATAAGCAAGTTCCCAAATATCTTTATGAAAAGCCTGTGGTGGGTTATGTGGTAGAAGGAAGCCTTTCCCAAAAGTTGGGTATAAAGGAGGGAGACCTTATTTTGAGTATTAACTCTAAAAAAGTGGAAAATTGGAAAGAGTTAGATGATGCAGTTCGTAAGGGGCTTTTAAGCAGGAAATGGGAGGTTGAGGTTTTAAGGGATGGGAAAATTTTAACCCTTAAGATAGAAGAAAGCCTTTCAAGGGTTAATGGCTTTGGTGCAGAGCCCTGGCTACCGGCGGTGGTAGGCTATGTGGCAAAGGACAGCCCAGCCTATCAGGTGGATATAAGCCCGGGGGACAAGATCCTTAAGATAAACGGGATAGAGGTAAAAGGCTGGTACCAGTTGGTGAGCGAGATAAGAAAATCCAAGGGTAATGCTTTAACCCTAAGTATAGAAAGAGAGGGCAAAATAGAGGAAAAGACCCTTATACCAAAGATAGACCAAAGGACCGGCTTGCCCCTATTGGGCATAGGCCCCTACGTGGAGAGGATAGAGGAAAAGAGAACTCTAAGTCAAGCCTTTTCGGAAGGGGTGGAGAAAACCTACGACCTTACAGTGCTCTCTTTAAAAGCCTTATGGCAGCTTATAACGGGTGGGATTTCCATAAGGACTCTTGGAGGTCCCATAGCCATAGCCCAGCTTGCAGGTGAGTCCGCCCAGCAAGGTATTTTGCCCTTCGTTGGTATGATGGCCTTTATATCGGTGCAGCTTGCCATATTTAACCTTATACCTTTGCCTGTGCTTGACGGAGGGCTAATACTCCTTTTCCTAATAGAGTCTATAAGGAGAAAGCCCCTATCACCCAAATTTAAAGAGGCCTGGATAAAGGCAGGCTACGCCATCATAATAGCCCTTGCCAGCTTTGTCATCATAAACGACCTTCTTAGAATACTTACAGGAGGCAGGCTTTAAAAGGGCCTGCCGGGCACCTTTTCCCAGTCTTTTAGAAAGAGCTCTATGCCCTTATCGGTAAGGGGGTGGTTAAAGAGCTTTTTCATCACTTCAAAGGGCATGGTGCATATATCTGCTCCAATAAGGGCTGCTTCCACCACATGCATGGGATGCCTTACGCTGGCCACTATAACTTGAGTGTCTATTTGGTAGTTGTTAAAGATCTGCATAACATCTTTTATAAGCTTCATGCCATCGCCGGATGCGTCGTCTATCCTACCTATAAAGGGAGAGACATAACTGGCTCCCGCCTTGGCGGCTATTAGGGCTTGGCTTGGAGAAAAGACAAGGGTTACGTTGGTAGGAATTCCCTCCGATTCAAGCTCTTGGACTGCCTTTATACCTTCTGGAGTCATAGGTATCTTTACTACCACATTATCACCAAGCTCCGCAAGCCTTTTCCCTTCTTCCACCATACCCTTTGCGTCCCTTGATACCGTTTCAAGGCTTACAGGTCCATCCACAAGCTCTAATATCTCCTTAGCCACTTCCATAAAGGGCCTTCCTGTTTTTGCTATCAAGGTTGGATTGGTGGTAACTCCATCCAATATACCCCAATCAAGGGCTTGTTTTATCTCATCCACCATTCCCGTATCAAGGAAAAATTGCATGGTTTATACCTCCTTAAGAATTTTCTCATGCTTTACAAAGCCCACAAAAGCCTTTTTTATTATACCATCCTTAACCAAAAGGGTGGTGGGTGTAGCCATAACACCAAGCTCTTTTGCCAGCTTTAACCCTTCGGAAGTGCCCACGTCCACCTCCATCACCTTTAATCTCTCCTTGACCTTTTCCACCTCCGGCCTCATCATCCTACAGGCCCCACACCCTTCCGAGTAGAAGTAGATCACACCATCTTCCAGATGTTTCATCTCCTTTCCTTCCATCCTTCTTACCTTTTCTTTGGCGTAGATCTTAAAAAAGAACATGAGCACAAAAAAGAGGGCTACAACGAGGGCTATAAGCTTTAAGATGTTTTCCATGTTCCCTCCTCCATTTTTAGCAATCTCTTTAAAGTTTTCACCTCCTCCTCTTTTAGATCTCTCCATCGACCGGGCTTTAAAGAGCCCAACTTTATAGGTCCTATGGCTGTCCTTTTTAGCTTTAAAACCCGGTGCCCAAAGTGAGAAACAAACCTCTTCACAATATGTTTTCTACCTTCGTGAAAAACAACTTCCAGTAAGCTTTTATCTTTTTCATGCTTTACCAACTTAACGCTGTCTGGCTTTGCATAGCCGTCTTCAAGCTTAGCTCCCTTTGCCATATCCTTTATGGTCTTCTCGCTTACCTTACCTTCTACCCAGACTAAATAGGTCTTTGGTAGCTTGTATCTTGGATGCATAACCCTGTAGGCAAGCTCTCCATCGTTGGTAAGGAGCAGAAGCCCCTCCGCGTTGTAGTCAAGCCTTCCCGCAGGATAAAGCCTTTCTGGTATATCCTTTATAAGCTCTTGGATTGTCTTTTTACCATCTTTTGCCTCTCCAAGGGCTGTAAGATAACAACAAGGCTTATAAAGGATAACATACCTAAACCTTTGCCCTTTTATCTCTTTTCCGTCCACCTCCACTACGTCCTTATTGGGGTCTATTCTCCATCCAAGCTCCTTTACCACAAGACCGTTGACCTTCACCCTTCCCTGCAAGATCAGTTCATCTGCCTTCCTTCTGGAAGCTACACCACAAAGGGATAGATACCTGTTTAGCCTTACCAGTACCTTTCCTCCTTCCATGGATCCCCTCTCATGTTGTAGCCCCTTTGTTCCCAGTAGCCGGGCTTATCCTCTTGGAGTAATTCTATTCCCCAAACATATTTGGCGCTTTTCCACGCATAAAGCTTAGGAACCACAAGCCTTAAAGGGTAGCCATGTCTTAAGGGTAAGGGTTTATTATACATCTTGTAAGCCAAAAGGGTATCCTCTTCATAAAGGTATTCCAAAGGTAGGTTTGTGGTATAGCCTTCGAGGCAATGTACCATAACATATTTGGCGTTAGCCTTTGGCCTTGCCAACTGTAAAAGGTAAGAGGTTTGAACCCCTTCCCAGGATATTTCCTTTACACTCCAACGAGTAACACAGTGGAAATCCGCCACAAGCTCCACAGAGGGAAGCTTTAAAAACTCCTCATAGGTAAACTCAATGGGCTCTTCCACAAGTCCAAATATCTTAAAGCGGTACTCCCTTATGTCCCATTGGGGTATATGGTCTGTTATATCATAAACTATAGGGGCGGATATCCACCTTTGACCGGGTGGAAGCCTTTCTTCCCTAAGGTTTATAGAACTAACTATTTTCTTCATGGCAACCTCCTACCAGCTGAAATCCTTTCCAAGATAAACTTCTCTTACCTTTTGCTGTTGGCTTACCTCATAGGGATCGCCTTCTGCCAAGATCCTACCTTCACTTATAATATAGACCCTATCCACCATTTTTATGGTTTCTCTTACGTTGTGGTCTGTTATAAGGATGCCTATCTCTTGGTGCTTTAAGCTTAGTATAAGAGACCTTATATCGGCGATCATTATAGGGTCTATTCCTGTAAAGGGCTCGTCAAAGAATACGTATTTGGGCTTTGGTATAAGGGCTCTTGCCACCTCAAGCCTTCTCTTTTGCCCTCCCGAAAGCCTGCCTGCCTTTTGGTCTTTTAAATCCAAAAGTCCAAAGTCTCCCAAAAGTTCCTCTGCCTTTGCCATTTGTGATTCTTTGCTCTTTTCAAAAAACTCAAGAAATATAAGTAGGTTTTCAAGGACTGTTAGGTCTTCAAAAAGGGTATGTTCTTGGGGTAAAAAGGTTATTCCCTTTCTTGCCCTTTTGTGGGCGGGCATATGGGTGATGTCCTCGCCGTCAAGCTCTATTTTCCCACCATCCACCGGTAAAAACCCCACAAGGCAGTTAAAAAGGGTAGTTTTCCCTGCGCCGTTAGGCCCCAACAAGCCCACTATCTCCCCCTTTTTTACCTCTACGCTTACCCCCCTTAAGATTTCCCTTTTTTTGAAGTTTTTTCTAATATCCCTTGCCAATAGCATGGTTAATATCTTAAACTAATTGTATGATACCAATAAAAGACACAAACCCCAGCAGAAGCTTCCCCGTGGTTAATCTGTCTATAATTGCCCTTTGCTCCCTTGTTTGGCTGTATGAAGTGTCCCTTCCAGAGGAAAGGCTTGATACTTTTGTTTATCAATACGGCTTGGTGCCTTACCATATCTTTGAAAGACCTGCTTCTTTAATCACCCACATGTTTCTTCACGGCAGCTGGCTACATATCATAGGAAACATGTGGTTCCTTTGGATCTTTGGTGATAACGTGGAGGATAAACTTGGAAAGTTTAAGTATCTTATCTTTTACATCCTTTCTGGACTTGGAGCGGCAATTATCCAAACCATTGTAAGCCTTCTTTTTGGTGGTGGTAATATACCTATGGTAGGAGCAAGCGGTGCCATCAGCGGGGTTCTTGGTGCCTATCTTTGGATGTTTCCCCACGCAAGGATCCTTGCCCTTATTCCCATCTTTTTCTTCTTGGCCTTTGTAGAGCTTCCTGCTGTTTTCTTTATAGGTATGTGGATCCTTATACAGATAATAAACGGCTTATTGACTTTGCCTCTTATGGGTGTGGGGGGCGTGGCATGGTTTGCCCACATAGGAGGCTTTTTCGTAGGTTATTCTTTGGCAAAGGCTTTTTATTCCAAAAGGTTTATATAGTAAAAGTGGCCTTTTTTACTGGCCGTCTAAGGCCTTTGTCTCGTGGGTAATGTGTATAACCGCGTTCATCTGGTAGATTTTCCCCACTATGGCGGAAGAGAGCCTTTCTTCTAAGGTTTTTGCCACATCATCCTCCTCCTGTTTTTTAAGGCTGTAATTGGTGGTTATTATGGTGCTTTTGAGAAAGTTATAGCGATGGCTTATTATGTGGGAGAGGACTTCTATCCTCCAATCGGAGAGTCTTTCACTTCCAAGGTCGTCAAGTACCAAGAGGGGAACCTTTAAAACAAAATTCATAAGGCGATAATACCTATCGTCGGATTGGCTTTGTAGCCTATAAAGGAGGTCTTTTGTATCAAAGAAAACGCCTCTTATCTTCTTTTGTCGGTAGATGCCTTTTAAAACCGCCACCGCAAGGTGGGTTTTTCCCACGCTTGGTGGTCCGATAAAGGTCAAGCCCCTACCCTCCTTTGGGTCAAAAGTGTGAACGTAATGGAGACAAACCTCGTAAGCTGACTTTTGAGAATGTGAGATAGCCATGTAGTTTTCAAACTCTGCGTGCAAAAACCTTGGAGGTATGTTTAGGTACTTTTGAAGGTCCACACCTTCGTACCTACAGGAACACAAAGTCAAAAGCCCATCCTTTTCCACGAAGCCCGTACCTTTACATTTGGGACATCCCATAAGGATAAAATATAAGCTATGCTTACCTTCTTGCTAACCAACGATGATGGCTATTTTTCTGAGGGAATAAAAGCCCTAAGGGAAGAGTTAAAAAAGCTGGGAAGGGTTATCACAGTAGCACCCGATAGAAATTTAAGTGGTGTGGGACATTCTTTGACCTTTAACCAGCCCCTTAGAATAAGAAGGGTGGATGAAGATTTTTGGACGGTGATAGGTGGTACTCCTGCCGATTGTGTTCATTTTGGTTATTACCTTTTTCTTGATGGAAAAAAACCGGACCTTTTGTGTTCGGGCATAAACGAAGGTCCAAACCTTGGAGAAGATATAACCTATTCGGGTACAGTTTCTGGAGCTATGGAAGGAAGAATACTGGGCATACCCTCCATAGCCTTTTCCGCCTTTGGAAGAGAAGATATAAACTTCTCCCAAGTGGCAAAGGTTGCCAAAGATGTAGTTGTAAAAGTGCTTGAAAGGGGTATGCCAGAGGAGGTTTATTTAAACGTAAATATACCCAACCTGCCACCCGAGGAGATAAAGGGCTTTTTGGTGACGCGTCAAGGAAGAAGGGCATACAGGGAAAAGGTTTTAAAGCTTTTGGACCCGGCAGGAAGGCCTCTTTATTGGATCACCGCAGAAGAATTTGGTTGGCATCTTGAAAAGGGCACCGACTATTGGGCAGTGTATCATGGCTATGTGTCCATCACACCCTTACAGCTTGACCTGACCAACTACAAACATTTAGAAGAGGTTAAAAGGCTGTTTTCTACTATGTCTTCACCACTTTAACTCTTTCAAGGGTTATCAACCCATTCTCCACCATCCTTGAAAGCTCTGGAAGAATAGACTGGATCTTTTCCTCGCAGTCTATTATCTCCACCACTATGGGTAAATCTGAAGAAAGGCTTAGAAATCCTGCCTTATGAATAACCGAGGACTTTCCATAGCCCAAAATCCCTCTAAAAACCGTAGCACCCGCAATACCCCTACTTTTGCAAAATTCCACCATGTACCTGTATAGGGGCTTACCTTCGTACTTATCATCCTCTCCAAAGAACACTCTTAAAAGTACCGCTTCTTCACACTTCATCTCTATAAAAGTTTACCAAAGCCGTACCCCAAAGCTACAAAAATCAAACCTAAAAGATTGCTTAAAAAAAGGTAAAGGGCAAATTTCACAAACTCTCCATTTATCAAAAGGTAAAAGGCTTCATAGAAGAGGGTAGAGTAAGTAGAATAGCCACCCAGCATACCCGTTATAAGCAAGGCCCTAAGGTTTGGAGAAATATCTAACTTCTCCACAAGAAGAGCAAAGGCAAGGCCTATGGCAAAGGCAGAGGTCAAATTCACAAAAAGGGTACCTATAGGAAATTCCAGCCCTGCCTTTGTTTGTATATACTTGGAGACTATAAATCTAAGCACGGCGCCAATGGCTCCTCCCAAAGCTATCGCTAAGAGGAATGCCAAAGGGAAACCCTCTCAAGAGTTATAAAAAAAGAAAAGCCCCTTGAACTTAGAGTTTCTAAAACCTTCATCACTTTTTTTTCTTCATCAACGAACTCTATCACCACTGGCAAGCTGTAAGACAACACCTCAATACCTTCATAGTGAAAGCTTTTTGTGGTTCCGTAGCCTATTATAGATTTAAGAACCGTTGCTCCTGATATACCCCACTCCTTTAAAAGCTCTAAGAGTCTCCTGTAGGCAAGCTTCCCCTCTACTTTGTCATCCTCCCTTAGGTATATACGTGCCATAAGAAAATCATGGCTCATTAAGATGCCTTCTTCATCCTTCATGCTTTAAATTGTAAGCAAAAACGGACATCTGTGCTATCAGATAAAGGTAAGTAGGGGCGAGGAAGATGCCCCTACCATAAAGAGAGGTCTTCATCCATAGGTATCCCCTTCTGGTTTTACGGGCTCTATTCTTAAAAGGGCATCCTCTGGGGTTACATTGTCACCGGGTTTTACAAAGATCTTCTTGACTACTCCTGTAATGGGGGCGTGGATCTCGTTTTCCATTTTCATGGCTTCCACTATTGCCACCGTTTGTCCCTCATTTACGGGCTGCCCTTCTTCTACGAGAACTCTTACAACCCTACCGGGCATGGGTGCGGTTGCATCTCCGGGCTGGCTTGCCTTTGGAATGCCCTTTTCTTCTGCTTGTACCACCGTCTGAGGAATACCACCGGAGGGTATTGCTTCTACCTGTGGAGTAAGCTGGACTTCCTCAAGTCTTCCATCAACGCGCACATAATATCTTCTTGGTTTGCCAGCTTCTGCATGGGCGCTTACACCTTCTATCTTCACCTTGAACTTTTCACCGTGGTAGACAATTTCAAACTCTACGGGGGCTGCTCCGGGTACTGTACCGGGCTTTACCTCTGTAGCTTCTGCAAGCTCTTCTACGGGCTCTGGATGGAGTTCTCCCTTTTCCCTTGCGGTTAAAAAGTCCTTTGCCTGCATGGGGAAAAGGGCGTAAAGCAGCACCTCTTCGTCGGTGGGTTCCCTTCCAAGAAGTGCCTTAGTTTCTTCGTAAGCCTTGTCCCAGTCGTTGGGGTCTGCAAGGTCTGCAGCCCTTATGGAAAAGTCAGGCTCTTTTCCAGGACCGAGGATCTTCTCCGCCAGTTCCTTTGAAATTGGACCCGGTGGTCTTCCGTACTTACCTTCTACGTAGTCTCTTACCTCTTTGGTTATAACCTTGTACCTTTCTCCAGATATTACGTTCAAGACTGCTTGAACTCCTACTATCTGAGAAGATGGTGTAAGAAGCGGTGGATAGCCCAGATCCCTTTCCACGTTGGGCACTTCTTCCAAAGCGTCCTCTATCTTATCTATGGCGTTTGCCTCTATAAGCTGGGCTACCATGTTGGATATCATACCACCCGGTATCTTGTGTATAAGAACCTTGGCATTGACTCCTGCGTACTCTGTTTCGTACTTTTTATACTTTTTGCGTATTTGCTTGGTTATCTCCGCACATTCTTCTATCTTCTTAAGGTCTAAGCCTGTGTCAAAGGGTGTGCCTTCTAACATGGCAACCACCGACTCGGTGGCGGGGTGAGAAGAACCAAAGGCCAAAGGAGACAGAACTGTATCTACCATATCCACACCCGCAAGTATAGCCATCATGTGGTTCACTATTGCGGTTCCGCTCATATCGTGATTATGCAGAAGTACAGGAAGTTTTCCTCCCGTAGCCTCCTTTATACCCTTTATTATGGCGTAGGTTTCAAGGGGCATTATTATACCCGTGGCATCTTTAAAAGATAGCCAGTCTGCGCCCATTTCCGCTATTTCAAGGGCGTACTCTATCCACTTTTGGTATGTATGTACGGGGCTTCTTGTATAGCTGATCTCTGCGTGAGCTTCTCCGCCCAATTCTTTTATTGCCTTTACTGGAACCTCTATATTCCTATTGTCGTTTAGGGCGTCAAAAACCCTGAAAACAGTTATACCGTTGGCTATAGCCTTTTCTACGAATTTATAAACAAGCTTGTCGGACTTAGGCCTGTAGCCTACTATGTTTTGGCCTCTAAAGAGCATCTGAAGCTTGGTGTTTGGCATCACCTCCTTTATACGCCTTAACCTCTCCCAAGGGTCTTCCTTTAGATACCTTAGGCATACGTCATAGGTTGCCCCTCCCCAAACTTCCACGGCATAAAAGCCCACCTTATCCAACTTCTCACACAGGGGCAACAGATCGTCAGTCCTTACGCGTGTGGCAAGCTTGCACTGCTGGCCGTCCCTTGGGGTGAGGTCTGTAATAAGTATCTTTTTCTTGTAGCCAGACCTTTCATATTCCTTTAACTTTTCTTGGATCTCTTCCATTATCTCTACTGCATGCATACCTTTACCTCCTCTTTATAATCCATGGTATGCGGCTATTGCCGCAGATATAAAGGCTACAAAGTCTTCTTTATCTCTATGCTCTTGGTAATCAAAAAGATGGGGGTGGGTTTCCAGGTATTTAGTGCTAAACTTCCCAGCCCTAAAGTCTGGGTCTTCCATTATCTTTATAAGCAGGGGTATGGTGGTCTTTATACCTGTTATTTCATAGGTTTCAAGGGCTGCCTTCATCCTATCCACTGCCACTTCCCATTGGGGAGCCCAAACTATAAGCTTGGCTATCATAGAATCATAATAGGGAGTTATCTCATAACCCCTTGATGCGGCATGCTCTACCCTTATGCCAAAGCCACCGGGGGTGTAGTACCTTTCAATGGTTCCAATGCTCGGAGCAAAGTTCTTCTTTGGGTCTTCTGCGTTTATTCTACATTCAATAGAGTAGCCGTTAAACTTTATGTCTTCCTGTTTGTATCTCAAAGGTTCTCCCGCGGCTATCCTTATCTGCCATTTTACTATGTCAATGCCCGTGATCATCTCTGTTACAGGATGTTCCACCTGTATCCTTGTGTTCATTTCAATGAAGTATATGTTGCCCTTTTCGTCGGCCACGAACTCCATAGTACCTGCGCTGTAATAGCCTATCTCCTTTGCAGTATTTACCACAAGCTCGCCGTAATAGGCCCTTTTTCCGGGCGTCAATAAGAGGGATGGGGCTATTTCTACCAGCTTTTGATTTCTTCTTTGTATGGAGCAATCCCTTTCTCCAAGGTGTATTACATTGCCATATTTATCTCCAAGCACTTGAAACTCTATGTGGTGGGGGTT
>JBKBNZ010000042.1:0-10358 GCA_046294875.1 Aquificaceae bacterium
TTTTTGTGCCGGTGGAGATGATAGCCTTTTGGCCCTTTTCTATTATGGGAATAAGATAACCAAAGGTCTTTCCTGTCCCCGTTGGGGCTTGTATGATCTTTGTACCACCCTTTTCAAAGGCGGATAATACTATGTCAAAAAACTCCTCTTGAGCTTTTCTCTTTTCCAAACCTCTGTTTAAAAGAAAGCTGTAAAGGAGCACTCTAATAATATAATCCCTTAGCCAGCTTGGTTTCTATACCAATCTGCGTATTTTCTGTCAGTTTTGGATATATGGTTGTACAGCCATCCCCAAGCCAAAGCCAAGGCTTCTCGGAAAGCCTTTTCATCCCCACTTTCTACATGGGGTGCAAGTCTGTAAACTTCTTTTCTAAAAACTTCGTGGATCTTTTTGTGGGATTCCAGCTCTGGATATCCAATTTGCTCCAAAAAAGCCTCCTCGTGGGATAAATGGGTTTCTACATAGGATAAAAGAACCTCGTTAAAATAATGCATAGCTTCTGTTCTTTTTCCTTCCTTTAGAAGACTTTGCAAATGGTTAAGCATATCCACCAAAGTTTTATGTTCCGCATCCATCTCTTCAATTCCTAGTCTTAGGCTCTCATCAAAAACTATCATAGTATACCTCCTATAGTTATTTATTATATTTAGAAACTCGTTGATGTAAATTAAAGAATTAGCCTCTCGGTAATTCAGACTTCAGCATTTTCGGTACAGACAAAAGGCTTTACCTTTGCTACTTTTGGTATATAATATTTAGAAGTTAGCCGGAGTGGCGGAACTGGCAGACGCGCTGTCTTGAGGGGGCAGTGCCCGTGAGGGCGTGCGGGTTCGACTCCCGCCTCCGGCATTAGTCATGAAAAGAGTTATAGTTTTACTCTCCGGTGGAATGGACAGCGCCACTCTTTTGTGGCTTTGTAAAAGGGAATTCCAAGAGGTCTATGCCCTATCCTTTGACTACGGACAAAAGCACAAGATTGAGCTAAAGTATGCCAAAGAGCTGGCAAGGATCGCACAGGTAAAAGAGCATATAGTGGTAGAAGTACCCCACTATAAATTAATTACTTCAGCCCTGTTGGAGGGTGGTCCAGAAGTACCCAAGGGTCCGTATGGAGAAGAGGTTCCCGCCACCAACGTACCCATGAGGAACCTTGTCTTTTTGGCGATAGCAGGTTCCTTTGCAGACAGTTATGAAATAGACCACATAGCGATAGGTGTTCATGCCCTTGATACACCTTATCCCGATTGTAGGGTGGAGTTTATAACCGCCATGGAGTCTGCCATAAACAGCGCTTCCGCATACGTGGCAAAGAGTAAAAGGAGAATTCATATATACGCTCCCTTTCTGGGCACAAGTAAGGTGGATATAGCAAGGCTTGGAAAAGAGTTGGGAGTCCCCTTTGAAAAGACCTACTCTTGCTATATGGGAACAGAACCGCCTTGTGGTGTTTGTGCCACCTGTATCCAAAGAGAGGAGGCACTAAGTAAGCTTTAAAAGGATCTCTTCCACCCTTTTTACTGGATTTTCTGCCCTTAGTATGCTTCTGCCCATTACCAGTATATCGGCGCCACCTTGCAGGGCGCTTTCTATATCTACAACCCTTTTTTGGTCTTCTGTGGGATCCCCTTCTAACCTTATGCCGGGCACCACAGCTATAAAACTCTTTTCTATGCCTTCTTTTAATTTTTTGACCTCTTGCCCAGAGCATACTATACCATCCACACCAAGCTCCACAGCCCTTTTGGCAAGGGATAGCACGTATTCATCCTTACCAAGACATACACCCATGGATTTAATATCTTCTTCCTTCAAGCTTGTAAGCAGGCTAACGCCTAAAAGCTTTACTTTTCCCTTTACACCTACAGCCTCTTTTAAAGCCTCTTCTCCAGAGCTTATATGAATAGTAAGATAATCCGCCCCCAAATCCTTTGCAGAAAGCACACCCTCCCTTACTGTGTTAGGTATATCATGAAGCTTTAGGTCTAAGAAAAGTTCAAAGTTGTTCTCCTTTACACGGTCTGTTATGGCTCTGTGATAGGATATAAAGAGCTTGTAGCCCACCTTGAAGATAAGGGGATAACCCCTTAAGGCTTCCAATAGGTTCAAAGCCTGCGGTAAGCTTGTATCAAGAGCTATGCAAAGCTTAGCCATAAACCCTCCTTTTAAAGTTTTCAAGAAGCTTAAGGCCTACCCTTTGACTCTTTTCAGGATGGAATTGAAAGGCAAAGATGTTTTCGTATTCTACAGAAGACACAAAGTCAATGCCGTAATCGGTGGTTGTAAGTATAACTTCCTGCCTTTTTGGTACTACGTGGTAAGAATGGACAAAGTAGAAGTATTCTCCATCCTTTAGACCCTCAAGCAAGGAAGAAGATTTCTTTTTCCATATTTGGTTCCAGCCTATGTGGGGTACTTTAACCGTGGTGGGTAAAAGTACAACCTCACCCTCCAAAACTCCCAAGCCTTCCTCTTGTCCAAACTCATAGCTTTTTTCAAAAAGTAGCTGTAAGCCAAGGCATATACCTAAGTAGGGCTTGCCCCTTTCAATATGCCTTAAGATTTCTTTGTATAAACCTAATCTTCTTAAGTTTTCCATAGCATCTTTGAAAGCCCCCACACCGGGCAAAACCAAAGCAGGAGACCTTTTTACCTCCTCAGGGTCAGAATTAACCTTAACCTTAAAGCCCACCTTTTCAAGGGCTTTGGAAACACTCCTTAGATTACCCATTCCGTAATCTACCACCAAGAGCTCCAAGGTCTGCTAACCTCCCAGTAAAAGGGATATTTCCGCCAACCTGCCAGTAGTTAAAAGGACTCCAAGAAGAACGAGCAAAAGCCCACCCAAGAACTCCACCACGCCAAAGAACCTTCCAAAGCTTTTTACAAAACCAAGAAAGGCAGAAAGAAGCCCACCCGCTATAAGAAATGGTATACCAAGCCCCAAAGAGTAAGCAAAAAGAAGACTGGCACCTTGTAAAGCAGTTTCTTGCTGGCTGGCATAGAGAAGAATAGAGCCAAGTACAGGTCCAATACAGGGACTCCAACCAAAGGCAAAAAGCATACCCACAAGAAAGGCGCCAATACCCGACACGCTACCCTTTATTTCCTTCCTCATCTGTCTGTATAAAACCTCATGGAGACCAAAGGCATAAAGAAAGGCAACCACCAAAATTATACCAAGCAGGTCAAAAAGAAGCTTTTGAGATATAACTCCAAAAAGGAAGAGGGCAATTATAAAAGCACCAATACCCAAAAGCTCTCTTAAAAAGCTCTGCCTTAGCATTACACCGGCAAAGTGAAGACCAAAGAAAACCACAAAACCACCACCTATCTTAGCTATAACATCCTGATACTCCCTTAAAAAACCACCTATGGTGGTTGCAGTGGCACCCATAAGGGTAAAAACCACGGAAAAACCCACCACAAAAAACAAGGAAGCAAAAAAGGCGTTTTTGCTAAAACCACCCTTTTCCTTTACTTCTTGGACTCCTATGCCCGATATGTAGGATATATAGCCCGGTATTATGGGTAAAACGCAAGGGGATAAAAAGGATAGAATGCCTGCCGTAAAGGCTATAAAAAGGGACAGTTCACTCATAGCTTTCCTCCATAGTATAATATAAGGCATGATGTACCATGTAATCATCGTAGGTGGAGGAGCGAGCGGGCTTTCTTGTGCTTTAACCTTGGCTTCTGCAAGGGGCAGGGGCTGGCAATGGGCAGAGGAAAAAAGGTACTTGGTATTTGATTTGGACAATTCCGACCTTAAAAAGGCCTTTCTTAGGAATGTGCCGGGCATAGAAGCCATATTAGGAGAAGAGCTTTTGGAAAAGATAAAAAGGCAGATAGAAAGCTGGGGTGGCGTGGAGATCCTAAAAGAGGGTGTGGTGCGTATAGAGAAAAAGGGAGACCTTTTTGAGGTGGAAAGTTCCTCCGGTAAGGTTTTCAATACAGAGTATGTGGTACTGGCAAGTGGCTTTCATGGCTTTGATATAAAGGGTCTAAAGGTAGAAGTGGTGGAAAACCCAAAGTCTCCAAAGCCTGGCAGGGTTATGATAAAGCACAAGGATTATCAAGTGGATGAAAAGCTTTTTGTGATAGGTACCCTTGCAGGCCTTTCTTCCCACTTTGCTTCCTGTGCTGGGTCTGGTGTGGAAGTTGCTATTGAGATCCTTTCAAGGTACGCAGGAAAAAGGATAGTTATCCACGACGTTCCAGAAAAAGCTTGAAAAAACTCTTATCCTTAATCCTTGCTTTACTTTTCCTTCTTTTTCTTTTCCACTTTGTTCCCCTTGAAGAGCTTATAGAAAGTCTAAGGCAAGTAAAAGCTCCTAATCTGGTCTTTGCCTTTTTTCTTTACAGCCTTAGTCAAATATTTAGGTCTATAAGATGGAAGCTGCTAATCAAAGGAGTAAGTTTTTTTGACCTTTTTCTTATAAACTCTGCCAATATAATGTTTAACAACCTCTTGCCCGCAAGGACAGGAGAGGTAAGTTGGTTTTACTACCTTAAGCGCATAAAGGTTTCTTGGTCTTTTTCCTTGTGGAGCTTTTTCCTTGGCAGGCTTTATGACCTTTTAAGTCTCTTTTCTTTGCTCCTCTTTACCTTAGCTCTTGTTCAAGGCCTGATGTTTTTACCCTTTTTCGCCCTACTACTTATTAGTCTTGGCCTACCTTGGCTTTATCAGCTTTTGCCTAAAAGGGGTAAGCTGGGAGAGGTCAAAGACTTTATAAAGAGGGAAACAAGCTTTACTTTAGCCCTTTACCTTTTCCTTCTTTCTTCCCTTTCCAGCATTTTCAAGTTTGCTGGATTGCTTTTACTTCTCAACTTAAAGGATATAGACCTTTATAAAAGCTTTTTGGCCTTTTTGGGAGGTGAGCTTAGCTCTGTCCTTCCCATACACAGCTTTATGGGTTTGGGCACCTATGAGTTCGCCTTTAGCTTGCCTCTTAAAGTTCTTGGAGAAAGTCTTAAGGAATGGATAAAGATGGGCTTTATCTTTCATAGCTTTTTGCTTATCTCTTCCTTTCTATGGGGCATCCCTTCTGCCCTTCTCTTGGCGGTGAGAAGTGAAAACAGGTAAATTCCTTAGATTAGACGCAATAGTATGCTAAACTAATTCTCTATGAAGTTTTACCTAACCACGCCCATATACTACATAAACGATGTACCCCACATAGGGCATTTATATACCACTATATCGGCGGATACCTTGGCAAGGTATTACAGAAAAAAGGGCTATGAGGTTTTCTTCCTTACAGGTACAGACGAGCACGGGCTAAAGATCCAGAAGAGCGCGGAGGAAAAGGGCATACATCCAAAGGAGCTGGCAGATAGAAATTCTGCGGTTTTTAGAGCCCTTTGGGACAAGGTAGGCATAAGTTACGATAAGTTTATAAGAACTACAGACCAAGAACACATAGAGTACGTAAAGGAGGTTTTCACAAAAAGCTACGAAAGGGGTGATATATACCTTGGCACCTATGAAGGTTGGTACTGCGTTGGCTGTGAGGAGTTCAAGTCGGAAGAGGAGCTTTTGGAGGGGAGGCTTTGCCCCATACATTTAAAACCCTGTGAGTACTTAAAAGAGCCCTCTTACTTTTTTAGACTTTCCAAATATGAAAAGGCTTTGTTGGAGCTTTATGAAAGCATGTCTGACTTCATAGCTCCAAGCTATAGAAGAAAGGAGGTAGTAGCCTTTGTAAAACAGGGGCTTAGAGACCTATCGGTTACAAGGCCGAGAAGCAGAGTAAAATGGGGCATAGAGGTGCCCTTTGACAAGGAGCATACCATATACGTATGGTTTGATGCCCTTTTTAACTACGTATCTGCCGTAAGGGAAAAGATGCAGCTTTGGCCTGCGGACTTGCACCTTGTGGGCAAGGACATTTTAAGGTTTCATGCTGTTTATTGGCCTGCCTTTCTCATGTCGGTAGGATTGGAAATTCCTACGAAAATATTCGCCCATGGCTGGTGGAAGGTGGAAGGACAAAAGATGTCCAAATCCTTGGGTAATGTAATAGACCCCAACGCCTTTGTGGAGGAATGGGGTATAGATGAGGTAAGGTACTTTCTCCTTAGGGATATGCCCTTTGGAGAGGATGGTGATATAAGAAGAGAGGCCATAGTAAATAGGATAAACGGAGAGCTTGCCAACGAGGTAGGAAACCTCTTTAGTAGAGTAAGCGCCATGTTGGTCAAATACTGCAAGGGGAAGGTCTCTGGAGAAAAGGATCAAGAATATTACAACTTTGCCATAGAGGTGTTACAAGAGTACGAAAAAAGGATGAAGTCCATTGATTTCTACAATGCCCTTGAGGCAGTCCTTAGGCTTTCTTCCTTCCTTAACAAGTACGTGGATTCCAAAGCTCCGTGGAGTTTAGCAAAAACAGACCAGCAAGCCCTAAACAAGGTCTTGTATACTCTTATGGATGGCCTTTATATTTTGGCAAACCTGTTAGAACCCTTCATGCCCAACAAGATGATGTTAGTCTATGAAAACTTTGGAATGGAGCCTTTAAAAGGAGATATAAAGCCTTATAGCAGGCAAGAATATTCATCAAAGGAAAAGCTTCTTCTGTTCCCAAAGAGAGAACTATGAAGGATTTTTTTACCTGGGATCTATTTCATAGCCTACTCGACGCTTGACATAATATGTGATTATGGGATTGGTCTGTGTTAAAAGCCCTCTTTTGCACTAATGCTCATCACTAATAGAAAAAGTATAAGGTTTTACTTCATATATTGGGATATTAGATCATAAGCTACCTTTTCTATTTTTTTCACATTAGGATAAGGGTCGGGTTCTGCAAAAATAAAGCCCTGAATTAGGTCTACTTCCAGATTTAACAAAAACTCCAACTCTTCCCTTTTCTCCACACCCTCCGCCAAAACCTTTATTCCTACAGACTTACAGGAGGATACAAGACCCTTTACCACCGATTGTTTAATGGTATGCTTATGAATATCTTTGACAATGGCCATGTCCAACTTTGCTATATCTGGGTTTATTTCGATAAGTTGGTAAAGTCCAGAATATCCAGCACCCACATCATCAAGAGCTACCTGTATCTTCTCCATTTTAAGAAAATCTCTTATAAGCTTTAGGCTTTTTAAGTCCATGCCCTCATACTCGTCAATTTCCACCACAACCCTTGAGGGATTGATATTTTTGCCTATAATACTGTTAACAATACCTCCTAAATCTTCCAAAGGATTTTTCAAGAACTTCGGATGAAAGTTTAAAAAAAGATAATAAGGCAATGAGGAATATAATCTTGAAAACTCCAAAAGGGCACGTTCTCTGCAGAAGTTATCCGCCAAGAAGGCTATCCTATCGCTTAACTTTAAAAGCTTGTATATAGGGATGGGCAATCTGCAAAGGGCTTCAAAACCGTATATTTTCTTAGTTTTAACGTCTATTATTGCATGAAAATAAATTTTACCGCTACCCAGAACTTGAGATAAGTTTTTAAACATATGATCCTCTAATAGCTCATCAATACTAACGGAATTAAAACCCGCCTCTATTATGTCTGCTATTTCTATTGGTTTTTCCTTATCATAAACATATAGTCTTATACTTTTTAAAACCTCCTGTGGAAAATTCTCAATAATGTTTAAAAACTGTTCCGTGCTTGTGTTTAAAAGAAATACACTACCAAAGGTCTTAAAGGGTACATCCAAAGAAATTAGTGTTTGTTTTAATAAGTCGCTTGATCCCCTGGAATACAATATTATCATATATGCTATAATTCTAAAAGCATCATGGAAAAAATTCAAGAGATAATTTCAAGACTTGAGAAGGTTTTTCCCAACAAGCTTGAGCTCAATTTCTCAAACCCTTTGGAGCTTTTCGTAGCGGTTATTCTTTCCGCCCAAACCACCGATAAAAAGGTTAATGAACTAACGGAAAGGCTCTTCAAAAAGTACAAGACCTGCGAAGACTATTTAAAGGTTCCCCTTGAGGAGCTTGAAAAGGATATAAGCTCCGTCAACTATTACAGGAACAAGGCAAAGTTTATAAAGGCGGCCTGTCAGAAGATAGTGGAGGATTTCGGCGGTAAGGTGCCCGATAATATGAAAGACCTTACAAGCCTTCCAGGTATAGGAAGAAAAAGCGCCAATATAATACTTTATAACGCCTATGGGAAGAATGAAGGAATTGCGGTAGATACACATGTGGCGAGGGTTAGTCAAAGGTTGGGACTAACGAAAGAGACAAAGCCAGAAAACATAGAGAAGGATCTAATGGAACAAACACCCAAAGGTCAGTGGGGCAAATTATCCAACCTACTTATACTTTTGGGAAGATACGTATGTACTGCCAAGAACCCAAAACACCACGAGTGCCCCCTTTATGATTTTTGTCCATCGAGGGATTAGTACTGTGGGAAATGGTATAATTTAAAGCAGGGCTATGGATAAAAAAAGTTTTATACTTAGAGTTTTAGGTTATGGGTCCTGAATTGCTTTTAGTAATATACACAGGCTCCCTTTTTGCTATAGTCTTTTTGGTTGCCCCTGTCTTGTTAAGGGTGAAAGAAAATAAAAACCTTGCAGGTGGGCTTTACGGCAAGATCCTATGGAGGTTTTACAGGGTTGCTTTTTTACTGCTTATACTTTATCTTATTTTAGGGAATGAAAGGTTATATGCACTACTACTTATGCTGGGCTTGAGCTTAAATGTAGGCCTATCTTATTGGCTGAAAAACTACAAAAAAAGTCTTGGAAATATAGACCAGATTGATTACCAAGACCCAAAAAGAGTCCTTTTTAGGAAAGTTTCCATCTTTTCCACTTTAATGCTTTTTGGGAATTTTCTTCTTTCCCTTTATATACTGATAAACCAAATAAAGGAGGTGTAAGTGCAGGAATATAGGGTAAACAGACAGATAAGGGCAAAAGAAGTAAGGTTGATAGACGAAAAGGGCAAGCAGATAGGGATCGTACCTTTACAAGAAGCCCTTAAGATTGCAGAGGAAAAGGGGCTTGACCTTGTGGAAGTAGCCCCACAGGCAAACCCGCCTGTATGCAAGATACTGGATTACGGGAAGTTTATATATGAACTTAAAAAGAAAGAAAAGGAGGCAAGGAAGAAACAGAAAGAGCACGCCATTGAAGTTAAAGATATGATGCTCTCTCTAAGGATTGATGAGCATGACTTGCAGGTAAAGCTTAGGCATATGCGTGAGTTTCTTATGGACGGAGATAAGGTAAGGGTGAGGATACGTTTCAGGGGCAGGGAAAATCTTCATCCAGAACTTGGAGACAAGCTGGCAAACAGAATAATAGAAGAGCTCTCCGACGTAGGGCAACTTGAAGCGCCCATTAAAAAAGAAGGCAACTTTTTAATTTTTTCCTTACTTCCAAAGAGGAAGTGATATAATAATTTCAAAAGGAGCGGAGGATAAAAAAATGCAAGAACAAGCTACACAAACGGTTACTTCAGAAATCAGACTTGTGGAGATCCTTTATAAAGCTAGCAAGTTAAACGCCTCGGATATCCACATAACTGCAGGGGCAAGACCCTCTTTGAGGATAGACGGCAAAATAACGCCACTAACGGAATATCCCATATTAACCCCAAATATCACGCAAAGATTAGCCTATTCAGTCATGTCGGATAAGCACAGAAAAACCTTGGAAGAAAAGGGCCAAGTAGATTTTTCCTTTGGGGTTAAGGATATAGGTAGATTTAGGGCAAACGTTTTTATGCAAAAGGGATCTGTTGCAGCAGTCTTTAGATTATTGCCCAGTAAAATTAGGACAGTAAGAGAATTGGGGCTTACAGATAGAGTCTTAGAGTTATGCCATAAAAGTATGGGGCTTGTGCTGGTGACAGGTCCGACGGGTTCGGGGAAAAGCTCCACTTTAGCAGCTATGATAGACTACATAAACAAGAACTTTCCACATCATATAATAACCATAGAAGACCCTATAGAGTATGTATTTCACCATGGAAAAAGCATAGTAAACCAAAGGGAAATAGGTGAAGATGTGGAAAGTTTTGCAGATGCCCTTAGGGCAGCTTTAAGAGAAGACCCAGACGTTATATTGGTAGGAGAGATGAGAGATTTGGAAACCATAGAGATAGCCTTAAGGGCTGCGGAAACGGGGCACTTGGTTTTTGGAACACTTCATACCAATACCGCCATATCCACCATAACAAGGGTAGTGGATGTTTTCCCTCCAGAACAACAACAGCAGATATTAATACAGCTTTCCTTTGTACTTCAGGGTGTTATATCTCAAAGGCTTTTACCCAAGGTAGGAGGTGGTAGAGTACTTGCCTACGAGCTTTTAATACCAAATACCGCCATAAGGAACCTTATAAGAGAAAATAAACTACAGCAGG
>JBKBNZ010000043.1:0-10136 GCA_046294875.1 Aquificaceae bacterium
TCTTTTTTAAGATATTTAGGATCTACTATCCCTTCAAGTTCGTTATCTATCGGTATATCCTCTTCTTCGGATGGATTTTCTTTTAAACATATGCCTTGTGTACCACTTACAAAAAGCATAGGTGTGGGACAATTTACCTGCACCACGCCTTCTGGAATGGGAAAGTCACTGTTTGGATACATATAAGCAGCCACAGACATGTAATCTATCCATATGGGAAGAGCTACCCTTGCCCCCGCCATACCCTTACCCATACTCCTTTTTACGTCAAAGCCCACCCATACCCCTGTTACTACGTAAGGAGAAAAGCCCACAAACCAGGCATCCATATAGTCGTTGGTTGTACCCGTTTTACCCGCCACTATCCTTTGCAAAGACTTTGCAGAAACTGCAGTACCCTCAAGGACAACAGCCCTTAACATATCTACGAGCACCCTTGTCTCCTGAGGTGGCAAGACTTGCTGGCATTGGGGAGAGTTCTCCTCAAGTACGGTACCATCCGGTCCTACTATCTTCCTTATAAAGTAGGGCTTGCAGTAATTACCAAGGTTGGCAAAGGCCTGAAAGGCAGAGGTCAGTTGAAGGGGTGTGGTTTCTATACTACCAAGAGCCATGGAGTAATAGGGCTTTAGCTCGATGCCCAAGAGCCTTCCTATCTCTATGGGTGTATCAAATCCTATGTCTGCAAGGAGGTTAACCGTTGCCGTGTTTATACTCTTGGCAAGGGCTGTTCTAAGGGTTACAGTACCATACTGTGCTCTATCGTAGTTTTCGGGCGTCCAATTTTTACCCGTTGAGGGGTCATAAAAGCTTCTTGGAGTGGCGTCTATTGTGCTCGCCTGTGTGTAGCCCTTCATGAGGGCGGCAAGGTATATGATGGGTTTTATGGCAGATCCCGGTTGCCTTTTGGCATAGACTGCCCTGTTATAGGGGCTTCGCAGGTAAGAGTATCCACCTACCATAGCCCTAAGGGCTCCTGTTTGAGCATCAAGGCTTACCAATGCTCCGTTTAGGTCTGGCAATACCTCAAGCCGTAGATCTTTTCCCTTGCCCTCTCTGTAAAAACGCACAAGTACATAATCCCCCTTCTCCACGGGCAGACCTTTAACGGATACCTCGTACTGCCTTTCCCCCAATTCTATCAAAACATTCTCTCTTTTTACCTCCAACACTTTGCCTATGTAAACCTTACCGGGTTTTTCCTCAACCTTCTGTTCCTTATAAATCTTTTCTACTTCATAGGGATCTTCTGGAAGGAAGGGAATACCGTTCGCTTTGGCGACCCTTTCTACACCCCTTTTTAAAACCTTTATCGCATGCTCTTGAAGGTCCTTATCCACGGTTGTATAGACCTTATAACCACCTGCCAGTACTATCTCCCCATATTTATCTATGAGGTAATTCCTTAAATAGTCAAGGAAATAGTCCATCCCATAATACCTATTTTCAAGCCTCACTTTTATTGGTTTTTCAATAAGCCTTCTGTACTCTTCCTCGCTTATATAACCATCCTCGTACATGCGTGAAAGCACGTAGTCTCTTCTTTCCTTTACCCTTTCTGGATTTCTAAAGGGATTGTACTTTGTGGGAGCCTTTGGAAGCCCTGCCAATATAGCTGCCTCATCCACAGAAAGCTCTTTAACAGACTTTCCAAAGTATATCCTTGAAGCTGCCTCCACTCCATAAGCCCCTTGCCCCAAGTATATGTAGTTTAGGTACATCTCAAGGATCTGGTCCTTTGTAAAATGCCTTTCAATTTTCAAGGCCAACAAAGCCTCCATTATTTTCCTTTTTAGGCTTTTGTCGGGTGTAAGAAAAAGATTTCTGGCTACTTGCTGGGTTATGGTGGATGCCCCTTGTCTAAACCCTTTGTATCTAATATTGGCGTAAATAGCCCTTAATATAGCCAGTGGGTCTATTCCCGGATGCTTGTAGAAGTTTTTATCCTCCGCGGATATAAAGGCCTGTCTTACATGAAGGGGAATATCTTTGAGGGGCACATAGTACCTTCTTTGTAAAGCTACGTCTCCAATAGGCCTGTCCTTAGCATCATAAACTATGGTAGCAACCGGTGGCTTCCAGTTTTTCAAAGCTTCTACAGAGGGCAAGTTCATAGATATAATAAGGAATGCAGGCACAAAGAGTAAAGCCAAAAAGCCAAAAAGTCCAAGGGTTATAAAGAGAAATTTACGCACCTTCATCTAATATTATAATAACCTTAGCAAAAGGCTTTCGCTTATGGTGGGATGGGGCAGACAGATTTTGCTTAAAAATTCCATGTTTAACTCCGAGAATAGGCTTACAGTTATGTTGGATATTATCTCTCCCGCGTCCCTTGTGAAAACCTCCGAGCCAAGGAGAAAGCCATTTTTATCAAAGTAAAGAAAGGCCATACCTTCCTCCGTATGGTACATACCACCCACTGCAAAAGCCCTTAAACTTACGCTTTTTTCCGTGCATTCTATTCCCCTCTCTTCAAGCTTTTTCTTTGTATAGCCCACCTTTGCATAAGAAAGGGGTTGTGTGTATAACACATAAGGTATTTTATAAGGTAGTACGGAAAAGCCCTTATCCCCTGTTATCCTTTTTGCCACAAAAAGGGATTGAATGCGGCTGGCATGGGCAAGCTCCAACAGACCATTTACGTCACCCACCGCGTAATGGTCTTTTAAAGAAGTTTCGTAGTTCCTATCCACGATTATATGGTTTAAGGGATCCTTGGCTAAGTCCAGCCTTATACCCTCCACGTTGGGTACCCTTTTGTTTATCCAATAGACATCCTCCTTTGGCGCCTCCGAAAGGGGCTTTATATCTATGTGTAGATCCCTTAACATCTTCAAAAGTCTGCCCTTTATTGAGGGATGCATAAAGTTAAGGCTTGTATCGTCAAAGTAAAGCTCCACGGAGGAGCCAAAAAGGGCAAAAAAGCAAGCAAACTCAAGGGCTAAAGGGTCATCGCCCCCTATTCTTAAACTTTGAGGGATCTCTTCAAGCTCCAAAAGGTGGTTTCCATTGGGGCTTTGGGGATAAGACTTTCCCGTGTTTATTATTATGTATCTTCCCTTTATCTTTTTGTTCTCCACCTTTATAATATGCGGCTCTACAAGTTCTCCATACCCGTATAAAAAATCCACACCCTTCAGAAGCTTTTCAATCTGGTCTCTTAAAGCCTTTGTAAGCTTTTTCTTTTTCTCCTTAAGCTCCCTTAAATTAAGGCTGTACTTATCCAAGGATATAAGGGGAGAGGCCTTAAGGTCATATAACTTTCTTGCTTCAAAAAGATAAAGCTTTGTGGGTATGCAGCCTTCGTGGAGGCATACACCACCAAGGTGGGAGGGATCCTTTTCCACTATGGCTACCTTTAGCCCCCTGTTCCTTAAAAGCTCCGCCCCCGTGTAGGCAAGGCCGCCTCCCAATATTACCACATCGTACTCCATCAAACCCCCCTTTTTAACATCTTTATGTAGTTCTTATCTAAAAGCTTCTCCTTTAGGTGCTTAACAAAAAGGGCAGAATGGAAGCCATTCACTATTCGGTGGTCAAAGGTAAAGGTTATGTGGGCTTTCCCCTCTTGGTCTTGCATGCCCACCGCCATAATACCCACCTGCCCATAAGGTATTACTGCATCAAAGGCTCTTATACCAAACATACCAAGGTTTGATATGGTAAAGGTGGCACCGCTCAAATCCTCTTGGGTTAGCCTTCCCTCCTCCGCCTTTTTTCTGAGTTCTCTAACTTCTTTGGCAATTTCTCTAAGGCTTTTCCTATTGACCTCTTTAACCACAGGAGCATAAAGGTCATCACCAACCGCTATGGCAACCCCAAGGTTAGAGGAGGGATATATAAGATAGTGGTCTTCCTTATATACTGCCCTGAGCCTTTCAAAAAACTGCATGGCATCCCCCACTACCTTTATAAGCCAGTGGGTTAGCGTAATTTCCTTATCCCAAGGTACAAGAGACAGGTCAAAGACTTCATATATATGGTAATGGGGAATGGGAAAACTCTTTGAAAGGTTTGATATAAGGCTTTTCTGCACGGAGGATAAGGGTACTTTTTTAGGGATGTTTTTCTCCTCTATGTATGTTAAAAGGAGGTCTTCATCTATCTTCTTGTTGGGAAACTCCTTTAAAAGCTCTTCTATGTCTATGGGATAATCCTTAATCAGTTCAAGAGCTTTTGGTGTAAAGTACCTTTCTTTTAGGAATTCTTCTATGTCCTTTGCATGGGCGGGTGAGGGAATTCTCTCTTCCCTTTGAAGCTGATGTAAGTCTACTCCCTTTTCCTTTGCAAGAATCCTTGCATAAGGAGAGGCAAAGCCCGGAGCCAACTCCATCCTTTTCTCTTCCGGCGGTCTTACTTTTATCACCTTTGGTGGCTTCTCTTGGGGCATTGGTGGCTTTTCTTCTTTTGAAACTTGGGGCTTTACTTGGGCCAGGACTTCGCCCAGTTCCAAGATAGCTATAGGCTTTCCTACGTCTATCTCTTCTCCCTCTTTTGCCAGTATCCTTTTCAACACACCCCTTTTAAAGCTCTGAAGCTCCATTACAGCTTTTTCTGCCTCTATCTGTGCTATGACATCACCCTTTTCTACAAACTCTCCCTCCTTTTTTAACCATTTGACCACCTTTCCCTTTTCCATAGTATCGGAAAACTGGGGCATAACTATTTCATAATCCATGTCTTTTGCTCCAGCTTAAGATCTGGGTGTATATCTTCTCGGGTGTGGGTATGGCCATAAGCTCTAACTTTCGGTTGTAGGCTATGGGTACTTCCTCTCCCGCTATACGGAGGGGTGGTGCGTCAAGGTAATAAAAGAGTTCTTCGGAAACCTTAGCGGAAACCTCTGCTCCCAAACCAAAGCTTTTGGGTGCTTCATAAACTACCACGAGCCTTTTTGTCTTCTTTACCGATTGATATATGGTTTCAAAGTCTATAGGCCTTAGGGAAGTAAGGTCTATAACCTCACAGGATATACCGTCCCTTTCCTCAAGCCATTGGCACGCCTTTATTACATCATGAACCATTTTTAAATAGGACACTAAGGTAATATCCTTGCCTTTTTTTAACACTCTTGCCTTAAAGGGGTCAAAGCTTTGCATGGGTTCAAAGGGAAAATCCATACCATACAAAAGGGTATGCTCAAGGAAAACAACGGGATCATCCATCCTAATGGCATGCAAAAGTCCATAGTAAGCGCTGATAGAATCGGAGGCGCATAATACGTAAAGGCCTGGTATGCTAGCAAACATATGCTCAAGGCTTTGAGAGTGTTGGGCTGCAAGCTGTTTTGCCACGCCTTGGGGCATGCGGACCACTATAGGTAAGAATATTTTCCCTCCGCTCATGTATCTTAGCTTTGCCATCTGATTTACAAACTGGTCCATGGCAAGCATGGCAAAGTTTACCGTCATTATCTCTGCCACAGGCCTAAGCCCCATCATCGCCATACCTATGGCGGTACCCACTATGGAGTTT
Organism: Aquificaceae bacterium; assembly: GCA_046294875.1. Classification (GTDB taxonomy): domain Bacteria; phylum Aquificota; class Aquificia; order Aquificales; family Aquificaceae; genus Pampinifervens. The sequence continues at coordinate 5,479 of JBKBNZ010000043.1, forward strand.
TCTGCAATGGGCGTATCTATAACCCTTTTTTGACCGTACTTTACGTACAATCCTTCCGTAACCCTGTAGTTGCCTCCATAAAAGCCCACATCCTCCCCGAGCACAACCACCCTTTCGTCATGTTCCATGGCATGGTCGAGAGCTAAGTTTAAAGCTTCACGGTATAACATCGGAACAAACCCCACAGTAAAGGTCTGCGTAAAGGTCTTCTTCTGAAGGCTCCGGAGAGTTTAGGGCAAACTGTACCGATTCTTCCACCAAAGCCTCTACCTTTCTATCTATAAGGTCTATCTGCTCTTGAGTTAGCCAGCCTTCCCTTATAGACCTTTCCACCAAAAGTTTTATAGGGTCTCTACTTTTGAACATCTCCAGCTCCCTTGGAGACCTGTAATCTCCTTTGTCTGCCATGGAATGGCCTTCAAACCTATAAGTATGGGCTTCAATGAAGTAGGGTTTTCCGTACTCTTCTATGTATCTCTTTGCCTTTACCACAGCCTCATAGACAGCAAAGACATCCATACCATCAACCACCTTGGCAGGCATGTAGTCCCTTGCCTTTAGGTATATATCCCTAAGGGCGGAGGAGCGGGATATATGGGTACCTATGGCATACTGATTGTTTTCACAAAGAAAAAGGAGAGGAACCTCCCAAAGGGACGCCATGTTTATAGCTTCAAAAAAGGTACCGTTGTTGGTGGCACCATCTCCAAAGATGCAAAGGACACCCGCCTTTTCTCCCATCATCTTCCGAGCATAGGCGGCACCAACCGCATGGGGAAGATGAGCGGCCACTATGGCGTTCCCACCGTAGAAATCCAACTTTGGCTCATAAAGGTGCATAGACCCCCCTTTTCCTTTGGAAACACCGGTGGCTTTTCCAAAGAGTTCTGCCATTATAAGCCTTGGCTCCATACCCCTTGCAAGGGCAAGCACATGCTCCCTGTATGGGCAAAAGAGATCACCTTTGCCAAAACCCACAACTGCACCCACATGCACCGCCTCTTCACCTATGGCAAGGTGTAAAAAGCCCGATATGTTACCCTTTAGGTATTCTTCTTTACACCTTATTTCAAACTCCCTTCCCAACTTCATTAGATAGTAAAACTTTTCCGCCAAAGTTTGGCTCATATTATAATTTTATAAGATAGGAGAGGTGACCGAGTGGCCGAAGGTGCAGCACTGGAAATGCTGTGTACGGGCAAACCCCGTACCGCGGGTTCGAATCCCGCCCTCTCCGTTTAAAGCTTCCTAACTTTTAGCACCATCCCCTTTGCCTCTTCAACTACCACCTGATCACCCTTCTTTATAGGGTCGTTACTAACAGCGTTCCATATTTCACCGTGTATGAACACCTTCCCCTTGCCCTCTATAAAATCCGTGTAGGCTTCCCCTTGCTCGCCTATGATTTCCTCCATTCCTAACATTTTTTTACGCCTTTGGGCTTTTAGTCCAAGCCTTCCTGCAAAAAGGAAAAAGCCAACGGTAAGTATAACCATGGTAGTTATAAGGCTTTTTGGAATGTCCCCATAGGGAGAATCGGGACTTATAAGTATCAAAGAGCCCAAGGCAAGGGCTATAGCCCCCGCTATGGCAAGCCCACCAAAGGTTGGAGTTATAAGCTCAAGCGCTAAAAGAAGTATGCCCGCAAGGATAAGAAGTAGCCCAAGCCAGTTTATGCCTATCACACCAAGGCCATAAAGACCTAAAAGAAAACATATTACACCCACTGCGCCCGGTATTATGGCACCTGGATTGTAAAGCTCAAAGAAAATACCATAAAAGCCTATTAAAAGCAGCATATAGGCAACGGTAGGATTGGTTATAAGGCTTAGAAATTCTTCCCTTAGACTTTTCCCTATTTCTACCACTTGTACATCTTTGGTTTTAAGGCTTATCTCCTTTCCATGTTTTTTTACAACCTTGCCCTCTAACTTGTTTAAAAGGTCTTGCCTGTCGGTAGCTATAAGGTCTATTACCCTTTCCCTTAGGGCTTCTTCTGGTGTTAGGGAAATAGCTTCTGTCACCATCTTTTCAATAACTTCTGCATTCCTTCCCTTCTCTTTAGCTATGCTTCTTACAAAGGCTAACATATCTTGCATAACCTTCTGCTTCATTGCATCGTCCATTTTTTCTCCGCCCATCTGCACGGGGGTTGCAGCGCCTATGTTAGTACCGGGGGACATGGCGGCTATGTCTGCAGAAACAGTTATTATGGCACCGGCGGAAGCGGCACGCCCACCGGGAGGATACACATAAACCACCACGGGAAGAAAAGTTCTCTGAAACTCTTGGATCACTTCCCTCATGGAGCTTTCAAGCCCGCCGGGCGTATTTAATTCCAAAAGAAACAAAGTACCCCCTTCCTTCTCCGCCTTTTCTAAACTTCTCTTTATGTAATCCACCATCAAGGGAGTTACAGGCTCTTGCCATTTGGCAACGAACACCTTCGCATAAGAAAAGGTTGCAAAGATGAGGAAAAGCAAAAGAAGCTTCATAGGAAAATATTAGGGCTATTTCATCCTTCTTGCAAGCTCTTCAAGCACCTCATGAATGCCCACCTTTTTAAGGGTTAGCATAAGAAGTAGGTGGTAGAACATGTCGGAAGCTTCCGCTTTTATCTCCTCTGGATTGCCTCTTTTTAGAGCTATCAAAGTCTCTATGGCTTCTTCGCCAAACTTCTGGAGAATTCTGTCTTCCCCCTCTTTGTATAGTTTAACCGTGTAAGAGTTCTCGGGCATTTCCTTTAACCTTTTTTCTATAATCTCTTGAAGCCTCTGCAGAGCCTCAAAGGGAAGGGGTTTATCTACCTTTTCACCCTCAATACTCCTAAAAAAGCAGTTCCTTTCTCCAGTATGGCAAGCCCTGTTCATCTCCTGCTCTACTATGTAAAGTAGAACATCCTCATCACAATCAACTCTTATCTCTATAACTCTTTGAAGCTCCCCAGAGCTTTCTCCTTTTTTCCATAGACCTTTCCTTGACCTTGAATAATAATGGGCGTAGCCCGTTTGTATGGTTTTCTTTATAGCCTCCTCGTTAGCCCAAGCAAACATCCTTATCTCACCCGTCCTATAGTCTTGGGCTATTACGGGTATAAGTTCTTCTTCGTTAAACTTTAAAGGAATCATCAACTTTTAATTATAACCCAGCGTATCTACAAGCTATAATATACATCATGATAGGGATATTTCTAATACTATTTTTTACCTTTAACCTGTCCTTTGCCAAAGACCTTTTGCTCGCCTCCACCTATCCCGTTTATTATCCTTTGAGCTACATGGCAGGGGACAAATTTTCCGTTGATACCCTTATAAAGACCCAAGCAGACCCCCACCACTATGAACTAAAGCCCAGCGATATAAGAAGATTACAATCGGCAAAGGCCTTTTTCTACCTTGGCGTTGAAGGATGGGAAAGGAAAATAGCACGAAGGCTTCCCAAGGATAAAACCTATGCCCTTAACAAAAACATAGACTTTATAAAGGTAGGAAAGCATTCAGACCCTCACCTTTGGATGTCTCCAAGGGCGTACGCCAAGCTTGTAGAAAACGTAAGGGATGCTCTTATAAGCCTTGACCCCTCCTCTGCAGACCATTACAGGAAAAGGTACGAAGAGTTTATGAAGGAACTAAAAGGGCTTGACGAAGAATACGCCAAGGCTTTATCCTCTTGTAGAAATAGAATCCTTATAATTACTCATCTTTCTGTGCTTTACCTTGGGAGGGATTACCGCCTTGAGGTAGTAGGTCTAAGGGGCGTGCATGCAGAGGAAGAGCCCAAGCCCTCAGAGATAAGAAATATGATAGAAAGGGCAAGGAAGGCGGGAGTTAAGTACATCTTTTACGAGATGGGCTACGATGAAAAGCTCGTAAAGACCATAGCCAACCAAGTGGGCGCTAAGATAATTTCCATAAACACCTCCCTCTTTCCAGAGAAGGAAGAGGATGATTACTTTTCTATAATGAGAAGAAACCTAAGCAGAATTGCGGAAGGTCTAAACTGTCCGTGAAGGTAATAGAGGTAAAAAACCTAAGTTTTACCTACAAGGAGGGAGAGTGGTTGATAAAGGATTTGAGCTTTGAGGTTTTTGAGGGAGAGTTTTTTGGCATACTTGGTCCCAACGGTGCTGGCAAAAGCACCCTTTTAAAGTTGCTGCTGGGCTTTTTAAAACTCCAAAAGGGGGAGATAAGGCTTTTTGGTAAAGATATAAGAGAATTCAAAGAGTGGAAAAAGATAGGCTATGTACCCCAAAGGTTTAGCGTAGAAAGGGCTTTTACGGGCAATGTGGCAGACCTGTTAAGAGCTACTGCTCCAGAGGAGAAGGTGGAATGGATCATATCCTTTCTTCATCTTGAAAACCTTTTAAAAAGACCCTTTATAAAGCTTTCAGGAGGGGAACAGCAGAAGGTTTTGCTTGCCATGGCTCTTGCCACAGACCCAGACCTTTTGATCCTTGATGAACCCATGACGGGATTGGATATCCACGCTCAAGAACATATAGAGCATATACTAAGAGAGATCTCAAAGAACAAAACCGTTCTTGTGGTGTCCCACGACGTGGGCTTTGTTTTGAAAAATGCCAAAAGGATCTTATGCTTGGGCATGCCCCTATGCAAAGTGGTGGAGCCTAAGGAGTTTGAAACCTTTATTAAAGAGTT
>JBKBNZ010000044.1:0-10086 GCA_046294875.1 Aquificaceae bacterium
TAATGTCTATGTTTGCCTGGGAACCTGTTGTGGTACCAAAGAATACGAGCTTTCCGCCCCGCTTTAGGGCTTCTACGCTTTTCCAAAAGGTCTGACTTCCCACATGATCCATCACAATGTCAACGCCCTCCTTGAACATACCCCTTACCTTTTTAACCACATCCTCCCTGTAGTGGTCTATGACCTCATCGGCACCCAAAGCTTTGCATCTTTTTACTTTTTCCTCCGAGCCTGCGGTTGCTATAACGTAAGCGCCAAAGAGCTTGGCAATTTGAATACCTGCCACACCAACGCCAGAAGAACCTCCCCATATGAGAACCCTATGGTAGGGCTTTATGCTTGCCTTGTTTACAAGGGCGTTCCATACAGTTAAAAAGGTCAAAGGATAAGAGCTTGCCTCCTCAAAGCTAAGGTTTGAGGGCTTTTTTATAACATTTCTTGCGGGCACCTTTACATACTCACCATAGCCCCCTTTAGATTTAAGGCCTAATATATCGTAATCCTTGCAGTGGTTATCTGCGCCCGATTGACACTCATAGCATACACCGCAGGAGAGCCCCGGAGCCACTATTACCTCGTCCCCCTCCTTTATACCCTTTACAAGACTGCCCACCTTTTCCACCACGCCACTAACGTCAGAGCCAAGAATGTGGGGAAGAGAGGGCTTTACCGCTAAGGCACCAGTCCTTACCCATATATCAAGGTGATTAAGGGCGACCGCCTTTACTCTTACAAGCACCTCGCCCTCTTTTATCTCTGGCTTTGGAAAGTCTTCCACAAACCTTAGGTTTTCAACGCCGCCAAAGTTTTCAAGGATAACCGCACGCATAGAGTAGTATTATACCCCCCCACCTCCCAATCCTCCCCATTTCTTGTTAAACCTACAACAAAACTTCTTTGACAAATACTATGCCATAAAAAACATTAAGGAAAAATGAAAAAATCGTGAAGCTTGCGTGAAGCAAATTTTACCCTTGAAATTTTATAAAACTTGACTAAAATCTATCTACATGGCAAACTCAACCAAGAAGGACTATTACGAAATATTGGGCGTGCCAAGAAATGCTACCCAAGAGGAGATAAAAAAGGCTTACCGCAGGCTTGCCAGAAAGTACCACCCAGACTTTAACAAAGACCCCTCCGCCCAAGAAAGGTTTAAGGAGATAAACGAAGCCTACCAAGTGCTATCAGACCCAGAAAAGAGAAAGCTATATGATCAGTACGGGCATGCCGCCTTTTCCTCCCAAGGGGCTGACCAAGCCTACCAAGAGGTGGTCTTTCAGAATATAGGAGACCTCTTTGAAGAAGTTTTCAAGGGCTTTGGCTTTGAAGATATATTTCAAAGGGCAACAAGGGGGAGAAGAAGAGAATACAGAAGAGCCACAAAGGGAGAGGACATATACTACACCGCTGAGTTAAGCCTTGAAGAAGCCTTTAAGGGAACCATAATAAACGTACCTCTTCAAAGAGAAGTGGTCTGCGATGTGTGTAAAGGCTTGGGCTATGACCCTGCTAAGGAGGAAAGGACTTGTCCTACCTGTGGTGGAAGGGGAGAGGTAGTTCAAAGGCAGTTTTTCATAACCATTTCCCAAACTTGTCCTACATGCGGTGGTGAAGGTGTTTTGAGAGAGCCTTGTCCCAAGTGTAGGGGAAGAGGTACTATACTCCAAAGGGAGGAGATAAGGGTAAAAATACCTGCGGGCGTGGATACAGGAAGCAAGATAAAGGTAGAAGGAAAAGGGCATGCGGGTAGGTTTGGAGGTCCCTACGGAGACCTGATCATATCCATAAAGCTAACGCCCCATCCCATCTTTGAAAGAAGGGGAAACAACCTTTATTTGGATGCCTACATCAAGATAACGGAAGCCATGCTGGGAGGAGAGATAGAGGTGCCAACCCTTGAGGGCAGTAAGGTCAAGGTAAAAATTCCAGCCGGTACGAAAGAAGGGGACACAATAAGAGTTGAAGGCTATGGTATGCCAAAGCTTATGGCAGAGGGAAGAGGAGACCTTTTTGTGAAAGTTCACATAGATATTCCAAAGCTTGGCTTCTTTGATAAACTCTTTGGCGATGGCAAAAGGATAAAGGAGATACTCCAAGAGTTAGACAAACTACTGCCAGAGCCAGAACGCATAGGGAGGAAGGTGGTATGAAGAAGAAGCTTTACACCATAGGCATAGTGGCAAGCATGTATAACATACACCCACAAACTCTAAGACTTTATGAAAAGGAGGGCTTGTTAAAGCCCACAAGGAGCAAAGGAAAGACAAGGTACTACTCAGAGGAAGACCTACAAAGACTTGAGTTTATACTCGCTTTAAGCAGAGACCTTGGCGTAAATCTGGCAGGCATAGACATCATACTCCGCATGAAGGAACAGATAGAAGAGTTAGAGGCTCAAATACAAAAGCTTATAGAGTTTATACAAAGGGAGATCTCCTACCAAGAGAACGAGGAGATAAAGTCCATCGTCTTGGCAGAAAAGAAAGACCTTTTAAGGGTTATAAAGAAAAGCTAAATCTTATAATCTTAAGGTAATGTACGACCCCCAAAATTTTATATTGGCAAGCAGCGTTTTTTTGATCCTGTTCTTTTTATCCTTTTTCTTTTCCAAGGTAAGGGTTCCTTACGTGCTTTCCTTTATGTTGGCGGGCTTTATAGGCAAGGTTCTTTTACCTTGGGATATGGAAGGTGTGTTAAACATCTTTGAACACTTGGCTATCACCCTTCTCTTTTTCTTTATAGGTCTAAGCTATTCCTTTGAAAGGTTAAGGGGAATGACAAAGATAATAGTCCCGGGCCTTTTGGGCTTTTTTCTTAACTTTTTCCCTCCCTTTATTTTATCCTACCTTTTTACAAAGGACCTTCTCCTTTCCTTTGTTATAAGCGCTGTAATATACCCAACCAGTACCGCCATAACCGCCAAACTTCTTATGGATTACAAAAGGCTTATAAATCCAGAAACGGAGTACATAGTAGGGCTTTTAATCTTTGAAGACCTAATAAGTATAGTGCTCCTTTCTATACTCGTAGGAATGTCCACAGAAGGGCGGGGGGATATACTTAGCTTCATAAGAGGCTTTTTTGCAATACTTTTATTGTTTGGTTTGTTTTATTCTCTTAGGGGTATATCAAAGAAAGCCTTTTCTTACCTTGATAGAAAAGTGGAGGAGGAGCTTATCCCCTTTTTGGTACTTGGTTTTTTGCTTTTGTTCTCTGGGGTTGCCCTAAAACTGAGCATTTCCGATGCCCTTGTAGCCTTTATGCTGGGCGTGCTGGTGCCAGAGGAGAGTAAAACCTTTAAAACCATAGAAAAGTACCTTTTGGGTCTAAAGGAGCTTTCCGTTGGAGTTTTCTTTTTTATGTTTACCTTTCATGCAAAGCTAAGCTTTGATTTTAACTGGTGGCTATTTGTTTTGCTTTTAGCACTCTCCATATTCTTAAAGCTCCTTTCCACCTACTGGGGAGCTATCCTTTACGGGCTTGGAAAAAGGGTTTCTATGAGGGCCTCCCTTTCCTTTATACAAAGGGGTGAGTTTTCTGTTATCTTTGCCAGCTTTTATGAGCCCACTCAATCTATGGCCTTCCTTCTGGTGATCCTTACAGCCTTTTTGGGAAGCTTTAGCTTTGTACTTGCTCCAAAGATATCTCAAGGACTCTTTCCAAAAACAGATAAGAAGTTTTAAAATATCCTTTATGGAAATAAGAGAAACAGACCTGCCGGGCATAGGTAAAAAGTACTCCTTCAGGTTAAGAGAGGGTAGAGACCTCGTTCTGGTTATCTACCATACAGGCCGTAGGGAGATATACCTTATGGAAGAGGACGAGCCTTCCTGTGTTTTTGACCTTACGGAGGAGGAGGCAAAGGAGCTTGGCTTTCTCTTGGCGGGAGCCCTTTACCAGCCCATAAAGACGGAAAAGATGGAGCTTGTTTTAAAGGAAGTGGTTATGGAGTGGGTAAGGGTAGAGGTGGGCTCCAACTTTATAAACAAGACCATAGCAGAGCTTCAGATAAGAAGAACTACAGGTGTGTCTGTAATAGCCATAGACAGGAAAGGGAGTATAATTCCAAGCCCAGACCCTTACAAGGAAAAAATAGAGTTGGGGGATATACTCATAGTGGTGGGTACACGACCACAGATAAACCATTTCTTGGAACTTTGCGGAAGGTGTAGCACGTAAGATGCACAACCCGCAGGACCTTATCTTAGCAGGTGGCGTTTTCCTTTTACTTTTCTTTTCAGCCCTTTTTCTTTCAAGGATAAAGGTGCCCTACATTCTTTCCTTTATGTTGGCTGGGCTTTTAGGTAAGCTCTTTTTACCTCCAAGGGCAGAGGATATACTTATTCTTTTTGAGTATGCCGCCGTTATACTCCTTTTCTTTTTCATAGGGCTTGAATACTCCTTTGAAAGGCTTATCAACATGAAAAGGCTTATAAAACCCGGTCTTTTAGACCTTCTCCTTAACTTCTTCCCCGCCTTTATCCTTGCCTACCTTTTTACTAAGAATTTACTCTTTTCTTTGGTGATAGGTGCGGTAGTTTATCCAAGCAGTACGGCCATAACTGCCAAGCTTCTTATGGACTATAAAAGGTTGGTAAATCCAGAGGCAGAGCTTTTGATAGGGGTGCTTATCTTTGAAGACTTGGTTAGCATAATCCTTATCTCCGCCCTCACGGGGATAACCCTAAAGGGAGAGGCGGACACCTTGAGTTTACTACGTGGCATATTGGCAGTCGTGCTTCTCTTTGCCCTTTTCTACCTGGCAAAGGGCTTATCCCATAGGGCTTTTGATTACATGGATAGGAAAGTGTCGGAAGACCTAATACCCTTTTTCGTGCTGGGCTTTTTACTATTCTCTTCTGGCATAAGCCTAAGCTTTGGTCTTTCCGATGCCCTTATAGCCTTCTTGTTGGGTGTGATAGTACCGGAGGGAAGTAAGACCTTTGAGATCATAGAGAGGTCTCTGTCAGACCTAAAGGAGCTTTCCGTTGGAGTTTTCTTTTTTATGTTTACCTTTCATGCAAAGCTAAGCTTTGATTTTAACTGGTGGCTATTTGTTTTGCTTTTAGCACTCTCCATATTCTTAAAGCTCCTTTCCACCTACTGGGGAGCTATCCTTTACGGGCTTGGAAAAAGGGTTTCTATGAGGGCCTCCCTTTCCTTTATACAAAGGGGTGAGTTTTCTGTTATCTTTGCCAGCTTTTATGAGCCCACTCAATCTATGGCCTTCCTTCTGGTGATCCTTACAGCCTTTTTGGGAAGCTTTAGCTTTGTACTTGCTCCAAAGATATCTCAGAGGCTTTTCCCAAAGAAAGGGACAAAAGGGTCTCTTCCAACTCCTCCCTCTTAGATTCTATACTGTCTTCTGGAAGTACCCAAAGGGGGCTTCCCACCCTTACCTTTGCCCTTGAAAAGGGAACGGGTATAATAAGCCTATCCCATGTGTTTAGCCTTATGTACCAATCAAAGCTAACGTAGACGGGGATTATGGGTATTCCCGATTTCTGTGCCAAAAGGATCACGCCGGGCTTTACCTTTCCATAGGGACCCTTTGGACCATCCACCGTTATAGCCACCGTGTGGCCTTCTTTTAGAACCTTTAAAAGTCTTAAAAGGCTTGCGCTACCACCCTTTTGGGGCTTTCCCTCCTCACTGGATCCCCTAACCACCCTATAACCAAGACTAATCAAAAAGCTTTCTGCAATATCTCCATCCCTAAACCTGCTTACCAAGGCATAAATACCCCTATCTATGCCCAACATGGCAACCCCAAGGGCATTTCCATGTAGCAAGGCTATGATCTTTCCCTTATAAAGTTCATAGTCTATCCTTTTGTCCCACCTTATAGTTTTGTGGATAAGCCTCAAAAGAAAGGCTACAAAGGGGGCCAAAAGGACAGACACCTTGTACCTTAACTTCTTCATCGGGCTTCAAGAATGGCTTGAACGTTGTTCCTTATCCACTTGGGGTCGAACCATTCAATGGGATTTACCTCATAACCGTGCACCAGTATGCCGAAGTGAAGATGGTCTCCCAAGGCAAGCCCCGTTTTGCCCGTCTTTCCTATAACTTCTCCCTTTTTGACAAACTGCCCTTCCCTTACAGAGACCTCCGAAAGATGTCCGTAAAGGCTCATAAGCCCCATACCATGGTCTATGATAACCGTGGTTCCGTATATACCCATATCTCCCACAAAGACCACCACGCCCGAATTGGAGGCGGGCACGGGAGAATTCTTCAAAGAAGCAAGGTCTATACCCATATGCCTGCTTTCGCTCACCTTTTGACCCTCATAGTAATAGTGCCTTATGTCCCCATAGGTGGCAAGCACCTTACTTCTTGGCAGTTGTATAAAGGCACCTTCCCAAAGTATTCTTGGCTCGCTTTTTCTGCCTATCTCCTCCACTTTTTTAATATCCCTTTTTCTCCACGTCTCATTTACCCTTTTAAAGGCCTCAAGGGGCTCCAAATCTTTGCCCTCTTGACCCAACAGGGGATATATAACCTTGTTAATAAAGTCATCGTCTATTAAAATCTTATCTACCTTAAACTTAGGAACCCTTATCCTTAGATTTAAAGCTTGAGAGTATTCGTTCCCGGCCATGTCCTTTGCAACCAAACTGTAGTCTTCTCCTTCAAGCCTGATGGGGAAAAGCCCAAAGTAATAGCCCTTCCCTGTGGAATAGAGGGGGTATCTATAGTCTCCCTGTATTACATAAACCTCCGCCCCTTCTTCTGTTTGTACCTTTATGACAGCAGAACCGCCAAGCATGGGAGAAGAAGTATAGGCAATTATTCTTACCCTTGGTGGCACCGTATCCACAAGGGCTTTAATGGAGTAAGTTTTTTTTGAGAGAAAACCCGAGGAAACTTCCAAAAATAAATTTACCTCTCCATCTTTTAGGTTCAAATCCTTTGCGTTCAAAACAAAGCTTACCTCTTCAACTCCCTTTGGAAAATCAGCCTTGTATATTTCCCTTTGCTCTCCATCCTCTTGAATATAAAGCCTTAACTCTTTTACAGGCCTATCAAAGGACAAAGAATAGCTCTTTTCCTTGGCTATGAGGGACAAGCTTTTTAGACTTTCCTCGGATATTTGAGGCTTTCCATCAAAGAAAAGGAAAAGGGTATAAAAGAGTATCAAAACTAAGGAAAAAATAGCAAGCTTTCTTATAAACCTTAAAAGAGCAAACCTTTTTTTCCTCCTTCTTTCAATCCTGTATCGGTACCTCATGCCTTTATTACTATACCATACCAGCCTTCCAACCTTTTTACCCTAATGGGCTTGCGCTGGAGAAGTTTTATAAAATTCAAAAGCTCTTCTCTTCCGTATATGCCAGAGAAAATAGCCACCTTGTTAAAAAGCCCTAAAAGGTTTTTAAGCTCCCTTTCAAAGATACGCAGCTCAAGGTTTGCCACCAAAAGGTCAAAGTTTTCTTTAATATCCTTTGGCTCCGCCCTAAGGCACTCTATATCTACGCAGTTTTCTTCTCTGTTGTGCCTGCATTCTTCTACTGCCTGTGGGTCTATATCTATGGCTAAAACCCTGCGAGCCCCAAGCCTTTTGCAGGCGATGGCAAGGATCCCCGTACCCGTACCCACATCCAACACAGACCATCCCCCCTGCAAAAATTCCTGCAAAAGTTCAAGGCATAGACGTGTGGTGGGATGTAGGCCGGTGCCAAAGGCACAGCCTTGCCTTATAACCACAGGTTTTAACCAAGAGGGCATAACCATCAAGTTTTTTACCCTTATAGTTCTAAAGGCTTTTTCTGGTGGTATAACCTCCACCTCAAGCACTCTAACAGGCTCCAAGCCCTCCAAAGGCTTATATAGGGCAAACTCCACAAAGCTTTCACCCTCTGATAGGATCTCTACGCCCTCTTTGTGCTCTATGATAAAGTCATAAAAGTCTTCGGGGTTCAGCTTGTATACGTACTTTTTGTAAAGCATTGGCTACTTTTTATCTTCCTCTATAAGCCCTTTTACCTCTTGTATTACCTTTTCTATGTCTGCGTCCCATCTTTCTCCCGTTTGCCTATTTTGGACTTCCACCTTTCCCTCCTTTACCTTTTTACCAACCACTATTCTATAAGGAAATCCACACAGGTCTGCATCTGCAAACTTAAAGCCCGGACTTTCCTCCCTGTCGTCGTAAATAGCTTCTATTCCATACTCCAGGGCAAGAAGATATAGTTTTTCTGCAACGCTTCTTTGTTCTTGGTCGGAGGTGTTTATACATATTATGTCAAGTTCAAAGGGTGCCACGGGCGTAGGCCACTTTATACCCTTATCGTCATGGTACTGCTCCACAAGGGCGGATATACACCTGGATATACCTATACCATAACATCCCATAACTATGGACTTCTCTTCTCCTTGAGGGTCTCTGTAGTATGCCCTCATGGGCTGTGAGTACCTTGTGCCCAAAAGGAATATATGGCCGAGCTCCAGTCCCTTGCTCACCTTCAAAGGCGAGCCACACTTAGGACACGGGTCTTTATTCTCCACCTGACACACATCTACAAACTCACCGTAAGAGAAGTCCCTTCCGGGGTTCGCCCCTAAATAATGATAGTCGGGCTCATTAAGGGCTATAACGGCGTTCTTTATACCGTAGGTGGTATTATCCCAATAGACTTTGAAATGGGGTGGTAGGTTAAAGGGACCCACAAAGCCCTTTTTAGTTTTTAAAAGTTGCCAGATCTCCTCCTCTTGAGCAAGCCTGAAGTTATCGGTGCCCAACAAGGCCTCCACCTTGTTCTCGTCTATGTTCCTGTCTCCCCTTATAAGGAAAAGAAAGGGCTTATCGCCTTCTACTATATAGAGCAAGGCCTTTATTATCTTTTGCGGTGGTACATTTAAATAGGAAGAGAGTTTCTCTATGGTGTCTGTGTTGGGTGTATGTACCTTTTGTAGTGGCTTCTCTTCTTCTGCCTCTTCTTGGGGTTTTGGAAGTTTCACTATTTCCGCGTTGGCCGCATAGCCGCAGGCTTCACAGTAGGCTACCCTTGCCTCTCCGTAGTCGGTCAAGACCACAAACTCATGGGAGCTTATACCACCTATAGTCCCTACGCTTGCCTCTACCATAAGGGTTTTTAATCGAAGCTTTTTAAAGATCCTATCGTAGGCAAACTTCATATTTTCGTAAGAGAACATGGCAGAGATTTCATCGGCATCAAAGGAATAGGCATCCTTCATTATGAACTCCCTTCCCCTTATCAAGCCAAACCTTGGCCTTTTTTCATCCCTAAACTTTACCTGTATCTGGTATAGGATTATGGGAAGCTGTCTGTAGGAATTTACAAAGCCCCTTACAAGGTCTGTTATTTCCTCCTCGTGGGTAGGTCCAAGGCAGTAATCCCTTCCATTCCTATCCTTCAAAGTGAAAAGCTCTCTACCGTAAAGGTCCCACCTTCCTGTTTCTTTCCAAAGCTCCGCCGGGTTAAGGACTGTTAAAAGCACCTCTTGAGCTCCACTTCTATCCATCTCCTTACGTACTATGTTCTCTATCTTTCTCAAGACTCTAACGCCGGGAGGTGTAAATTCGTATATGCCAGAGGAGACTTGTTTTATAAAACCACCCTTTACCAAAAGCCTGTGGGATGGTGCCTCTGCATCCGCAGGCTCTTCCTTTGATGTATACCAAAAATACCTACTCCAACGCATTTAGCTTATTATATCATCTGAAACGCCGGGTGAGAAATTCAAAGAAGCCCAGATACAAGCCTATCAATAAAAAAGGAGCGTTGATGTATAAACTACCTTCATAGTATAACTGAAATTATAAATAAGATAATATCACGAGAGACCCGGTCTAAATACGACAAAGTCTTAGTCCAAAAAGTCTGTATTGAATGTCTCTTTTTGCACCAATACCCGTAGAAGAAGCAACTGCAAAAGAATTTTTCAAATCAGTATGGTAGTTGTTTGTTTTTCTATCTATTCTCCCATTCTCCAAGCCTATATTTATATCCTATGTATAGGGACTTGGATGCGCAGACTCAGAAGGATCTAAAAGAGTACTTTCAAAACCAAGATTATATGGTGGTGGCTGTTCCAAAAGAAGACCTTATAAGGGTT
>JBKBNZ010000045.1:0-9922 GCA_046294875.1 Aquificaceae bacterium
AGGATAATTATTTCTTACTCAAGGTACTACTATACTATAATTTTAAAGGATGGAATTACTTTACGAAGGCAAGGCTAAGATAGTCTATAGGATGGATGAAGATAGGTGTCTTTTGTATTTCAAAGATACAGCAACCGCCTTTGATGCCACGAAGAAGGCGGTCTATGAAGGCAAGGGTGTGCTTAACAACACCATATCCAGCCTACTCTTTCAACTTTTGGAAGAAAGAGGTATAAAAACCCACTTTATAAAAAAGGTATCCGACAGGGAGATGCTTGTATGGAAGGCAAAAAGGTTAGACCTTGAGGTGGTTGTAAGAAATATTACCGCCGGTAGCTTATGCAAAAGACTTGGATTAAAAGAAGGTGAAAGGTTAAAAAAGCCCCTCGTGGAGTTTTTCTATAAAAAGGATGAACTCCACGACCCTCTAATATGCGTAGAACATGCCCTTCTGCTGGGAATAGCAGATAGAAAAACCCTGATGGAAACAAAAAGGATAGCCAAAAAGGTGAATAACATCCTTAAGAAGTTCTTTAAAGACCATGGGCTTTTGCTTGTGGATTTCAAATTAGAGTTTGGCCTACTTCCCAATGGAAGGCTTGCGGTCATAGACGAAATATCCCCCGATACATGCAGGCTTTGGGACATAAAAACGGGAGAAAAGCTGGACAAGGACAGGTTTAGGTTTGACCTCGGAGACCTCTTAGAGGGCTACAAAAAGGTCTTACAGAAGATACAATGAGGTTAGCCTTTCCCCTTACCATAATAGGCCTTTTTTTGATCTTTGCCCTGTTTGCGGACTTTATAGCGCCTTACCCTTACGCCATGCAAGACAGAAGATCCCCCTTTCATCCACCCACAAGGATACATCTTTTAAAAGAGGGAAGGCCAACCTTTCCTTATGTAAACCTTTACGAAATGAAAGATCCCCTCTTTAAAGTGTATGAGGAAAGAAGAGATGTTTCCTGTAGGTTGAGATTTTTTGAAAACACCGCCTATGGCTACAAGCTTCTTTCTGTAGAAGAGCCTTGCAGGTTGTACCTTTTGGGAACGGATAAGCTTGGTAGAGATGTCTTTAGCAGGATAGTTTATGGATCAAGGGTTTCCCTTACCATCGGTCTTGTAGGAGTTACCATAACCTTTCTTTTGGGAAGCATAATAGGGGGTATATCGGGCTATTTTGGCGGCAAGGTGGATAATTTCATCATGAGATTGGTGGAAGTGCTTTTGGCGATCCCTACCTTTTACCTTATGCTTTCCCTCAGGTCTGTGTTTCCTCTAACTATGGAAAGCTTCCACGTGTTTTTAATGGTTATCTTTATACTATCCTTTCTTGGATGGGCTGGGCTTGCAAGGGTTATAAGGGGTATGGTGCTCTCCTTGAGGGAAAAAGAATTCGTACAATCCGCCAAGGTTTATGGTGCAGGCACATGGAGGATCCTTAAGGTGCATATACTACCCAACACCTACTATTATCTTATCGTGGCTGCAACCCTGTCCTTTCCCGGTTATATTCTTGCGGAGGCTTCTTTGAGCTTTTTAGGCTTGGGTATCCAAGAGCCTTACCCAAGCTGGGGAAACATGCTATCGGACGCACGGAACGTCAATCTTATCTCTGCCCATCCTTGGATACTCTCCCCCGGCATAGCCCTTTTTCTTTTGGTGATAGCCTTTAACTTGCTTGGTGATAACCTACTAAAGGGTAAAAGGCTATGAAAGACCTTTTGGCAAAGGTAGAAAAAAACCAGTATATACGTGGGAGGCTTTATCTTTTGGAGCTTTCTGCTCCAAGCATAGCCAAGGAAGCGAAGGCTGGTCAGTTTGTAATGTTGAAGGTATCCAACAGCCTTGACCCTATGGGAAGAAGGGCTTTTGCCGTAGCGGACGTGAGAGGGGATAAGATCCTTATCTTTTACGAGGTGGTGGGAAGGGGAACTTATGCCCTTTCAAGGGTAAGGGAGGGAGAAAATATACAACTTTTTGGTCCTCTTGGTAAAGGAGTTTTTCCAAAGGAGGGCGAGAAGCATCTCCTTTTAGGGGGTGGCGTAGGTTTGGCGGGATTGACCCTTTTTGGCAAAGAGCTAAGGGAAGAAGGAAAGAAGGTAATCTTTGTGTACGGTGGAAAAGGTGAAGAACACTTAGGAATGGAAGGATGGCTGAAAGAAGAAGGCTTTGAATATATACTTTATACGGAAGATGGAAGTAAGGGTAGGAAGGGCTTAATAACTGAGGTTTTTAAGTATTTTGACACTTCGTGGACGGTGCATGCCTGTGGGCCAAAAGCCATGTTCAGAGCCCTAAAGGGAATAAAAGGATACAAAATGTACTTTTCCCTTGAAAGTAGGATGGCCTGCGGATGGGGCGTGTGTTTGGGCTGTGTGGTAAGGACAAGAGAGGGCTATAAAAGGGTATGTTATGAAGGTCCTGTCTTTGATAGCGAGGAGGTGATCTTTTAATGTTTACAGGCTTGGTGGAAGTCTTGGGAACTGTGGAGGAGATCAAAGGGGGAAAGTTGATAATAAAGGCACCCTTTGAGGAGGTCAAAGTGGGGGACAGTATAGCAGTAAATGGTGTATGCCTTACAGCTACAAAGATAGATAAAGGTCTTTTGTTTTTTGACCTTTCCGAAGAAACTTTAAGAAGGAGCAATTTAGGATTTTTAAAGCGTGGAGACTATGTTAACCTTGAAAGAGCCCTGAGAGCATCCGACAGGCTTGGCGGCCATATACTCCAAGGGCACGTGGATTTCACTTCCCCCATAGTGGAACTTACAAAAAAAGGAGAACATTGGTCTTTAAAGGTAAAGATAAAGGAAGGTTATGAAATGTATTTTGTGGAAAAAGGTTCTATTGGAATAGATGGTATAAGTTTAACCATAAACAAGGTGGAGGGTTCTATTATTCATATAAACGTAATACCCCATACCTACGAAAACACAAACTTGAAAAAGAGAAGGGTTGGCGACTTTGTAAACGTTGAAGTAGATATAATAGGTAAGTATGTTATAAACTACATACAAAGGCTAGAAAAAGGTAACTTGCAGGATTTGTTAGAAAGGTTTTATAATATAAGCCTATGAACGTAGTTCGTAAACAGGCTATATTTGATAGAGAGGGGAACATAGCCTTTTACGAGGTATTTTTGCAAGACAGAGCTACGGGTATGTATCCAAAAGATATGGATCCTCTAAAAGCTACAAGTATTGTTATAGATGTACTGGCGGAAGTTGGCCCCAAAAATGTGGGAAAAGGAAAGTTGGTTTTTGTTAACGTGCCTGCTATCTTTTTAGAGGCTTCTATGTTTGATCTTCTTTCTCCGGAGTATGTAGGTATAGAACTGTTAGAAAGCAAAAGGTTGAATGATACCATACCTGCAGCCATAGACATTTTAGTAAGCAAAGGGTTTAAGTTTTGTATAGATGATTTTGGTTTTGAGAGAATAGACTATTTACCACTACTTGACAAATGTCATTTTGTCAAAATAGATATAAAGAATATTTGTTACGATGAGCTTGAACTTATGGAAGTGATAAGCGTATTAAAGGGTTTAAAAAAGGGAATAATAGCAAAAAACATTGAAACAAAGGAGGATTATAAAAAGGCACGAAGCCTCGGATTTGAATATTTTCAGGGCATCTATCTATCACAGCCTACCATAGTAAAAGATGCAAAAACAATATCCTTCCTTAAATCTACAATAATTAAAGCCTATGATGCAATAAAGTCTGAAGATATAAAACAGGTTATTGAGATCATAGAAAAAGATGTTGGTATGACCTATAAATTGCTTAAGCTTTTGAATTCCATATATTCTTCAAAAACAGAGGAGTTCAAAAATATAGAGGATGCGATCCTTTACCTTGGACTTGAAAAAGTAGTTAAGTTCTTGATAGTGCTTGCTCTATCTGATATGTTTGTTGATGAAGAGGATAAAAACCTTTGGAAAAGGGCTCTTTTTAGGGCAAACCTTGGGGAAAAACTTGCAAAGATATATGCAAGCGAAATTAGTGAAAAGGCTTACCTTGCAGGACTTTTCTCTTTATCTTGGGATATACTCGGCCAAAGGCCGGAAGATTTAGCAAGAAGTTTGTCTTTGGACGAAGATATAGTAGAGGCTTATGAGAACAGGTTAAGCCCTGTAGGCTTTATCCTTTCCAACGTAGAACTTTTGGAAGATAAAAGAGATGAAGAAACTATGAAAAAGATAGCAAAGGTCTTAGAAATACCTATAGAGAAGCTTAAAGAAATCCTGGAAGAATCGGAAAGGGAAGTAGAAAGCTTCATAGGCTAATCGGTAGCGTAGCTATGCAAACCTGGGAAGAAGAGATTTATGGCAAAGAAGCATATAAGCACCGTTATAAAACCAAAAACCACCATCCATGCAACCCTTTTACCTTTCCATCCAAGCATCTGTCTTGCATGAAGATAAGCTCCAAAGAATAACCAAACTATTAGAGACCAAACCTCCTTTGGATCCCAGCTCCAATAGCCTCCCCAAGCCTCATTTGCCCATGCGGCGCCCAAGATTATAGAGGCAGTCCATATGGGAAAGACTATAACTATTGATTTATAGGTTATTTCGTCAAGGGTTTCCTTTGATGGAAGAGGAAGCTCTGGATACTTTTCTTTTAAAAGGTACAAAAGCGCACCGCCAAAGCCAACGGTAAAACCCGCATAACCAATAAAAGCGGTTATCACATGTACGTATAGCCAATAGCTTCTCAAGGCTGGCATGAGAGGAACAATTTCCTTTGAAGCGTAAAGCATGGCAAAGGCTGAGAGCCCAAAGATCGCTGGAACCACTATAGCTCCAAGAAGTTTTATCCCATATTTCCTTTCAAGGAAAAGGTATATTACACCTACCACAAAGCTCCAAAAGGTAAGGGCTTCAAACAGATTGCTCCACGGAGGGTGGGGCACACCCAATTCATAGGTTTGTATAGTCCTTCTTACCATACCTGCGAGGTTAAGGGCAAGCCCAACAACAAGGCTATAAGAGGCAAGGGCTTGAACTAATCTATCCCTCAAAAGTATGGTGCTTATGTAGATTACAGAAGCAAGGGCGTAGGCTAAAGTGGCAGACTTATACCAAAAGGTATTTTCCACCTTCAAGAGTCCAAACCCAAAGCCAGCAAAGGCTATAAATAGCCATATAAGAAAACCATAAGACCTTTCCGAGGTTCTTCCAAAGGATATTTCTCTCATGCTATTAAATATAGTCTATTTTTCTGGTTTCACATCCACCTTTATATCCACGCTTACCTCTGGATGGAGCTTAAGGGTAACCGTGTAAATACCTACCTCCTTTATAGGGTTTTTAAAGAGAACCTTTTTTCTATCCACTTCAAGGCCCTTCTCTTTTAGTGCTTGGGCTATATCCTGAGCAGTAACGGAACCAAAGAGCTTTCCAGCTGCACCCACTTGCTTAAATATCTCCAGCATCAAACCTTCTAACTTTTTAGCAAGCTCTAAAGCCTTTTCTTTCTCCTTTTGTAGTTTTCTTGCCCTTTGAGAGATTATACTCCTTACATGTCTTAGGTTTTCTTCCGTAGCAGGCAGGGCAATGCCTCTGGGAATTAGATAGTTTCTTGCAAAGCCATCTTTGACATTTATTACGTCTCCAAATATACCGTACCCTTCAAGGTCCCTAATAAGCACCACCTTCATGCTAAACCTCCTTTACACAACAAGGTAGGGCAATAGGGCAAGCTGCCTTGCTCTCTTTATTTCTCTGGATAGCATTCTTTGGTGCTTTGCACAAACGCCCGTTTGCCTTCTTCCTATGATCTTACCCCTTTCTGTTAGGAATTTTCTAAGCTCTTCGTATTCTTTATAACTCGGGTCCTTCTTTGCTTCACAAAAGGGACAACTTTTCTTTGCAGACTTTTTGATAACTTCCATTTTAAACCTCCTTAAAAAGGTACATCATCATCTTGAGAATTAAATGGTTCAGAAAGTTCCTCTGGAAGGCTTTCTTCTGCTTTTAGTTCTACCTCTTCCGCAGGCCCTTCCATCTTTGGTTTGTTTATTATCCTAACTGCATCTGCCAATATACGGACCCTACTCCTTGCGTTGCCTTCCTTGTCTTGCCATCTGTCTTGTACAAGCCTTCCTTCAATGACAACGGTGTAACCCTTCGATAAACGTGTGGATATACTCTCGGCAAGTTTCCCATAAGCCCTTACGTCAAAAAAGTGGCGCTCCTCTTTCCAAGTTTCTCCCACCATGTATCTTCTGCTGTAGACTATTGAGAACTCCACCAGTTGCGTGCCCGATGTAAAATATCTTATCGCCGGATCTTTTACAAGCCTTCCTATGATTATCACTCTATTAAGCACTCTTTTCTTCTCCCTTTACCTTGATGTTCAGCCACCTAATTATATTTTCGTTTATTTTGTAGTAAAAATCAAGCTCGTTGGGGAACTCTGGATTTTCCGACCTTACATGGAGGATAAAGTACCTGCCATGATTAAAGCCCTGTATGGGATAGGCAAGCTGCTTAACGCCCCAATCGGTTACGTTTATTATCTGACCGCCCTTCTTCTGGATAAAGTCCTTTATCTCCTGAAGCTTGCTTTGGACTTCACTCTCGCTCAAAGTGGGCTTAAGAACAAAGACGCTTTCATAATCCCTTACGGTTTGATAATACCTTCTTGCCATCTTCTACCTCCTGGTCCTTATTTGGGTCCCTACCTTTCGGTAGGAACGAGGCTACTGAAATTATTATAGCACAAAAAAGGTCTTGACAAACTATCTTTTGGTTTTATTATATAACCCTTAGATATGGCCCTTTAAGGGGGCGAATGGGTTCGACGGGGATTGTAGGACAGGGTTGCAGGCAGGGTGGCAACCTAAACAGCCAAAGAAAACACTTCCCGAAAGGGAACTCGCTCTCGCTGCTTAATTAAGGGCAGCGGCTCTCCCATGGCTTGATCCCTGGGCTGTGGGAAGGGTTAAGAGACAGGGAAGTAGGCTTGGCGCCACTGGCAGGGATGGGCTAAGCCGAAGTTGGATCCCTGCCCGCCCTGTGGAGTTTGCCGGTGGACGACCACAGGGTTAGAAGAAAACACCGGCTAAGCCTGTAGAGGCTCTGGGTTCCGAAAGTCCTCGGACGCGGGTTCGATTCCCGCCGCCTCCACCAAAAAGGCCTATATTTAAACAAGAATGAACACCTTTCCAAGGCCAAGGCTTGTACTTAGCAGATGTTTCTTTGAATACGTCCGATACGACGGTGGTATCATAATAGACCCCTTCGTAGAAAAGTTAAAAAGATATGTAGACTTTATAACCGTATGCCCGGAGATGGATATAGGCCTTGGAACACCAAGGCAAAGGATAATAGTGGTAAAGGAAAGGGAAAATAAAAGACTTCTTCAACCAGAAAGGGGCAAAGATATTACCCACCTTATGCAAAGCTTCTCCCTTAACTTCCTTTCAAGCATAGAAGATGTGGATGGCTTTCTTTTGAAAAGTAAATCTCCCTCTTGTGGTGTAGGTACTACAAAGCTTTACATAGGAGATAAGGTGGCAGGAAGAACCTATGGCTTTTTTGCTCAGGCGGTAAAAGAAAATTTACCTTATATACCCTTAGAAGACGAGGGAAGGCTAAAGGACGGCAAAATAAAGGAACACTTTCTAACGAGGATCTACGCCTTTGCAGAGTTTAGATATTTGAAAAAGAACTTCTCACCAAAGGCTTTGGTGGAGTTTCAAAGCGCCTATAAGTACATTCTCATGACCTACAATCAAAAGGCTTTAAAAGAATTAGGTCAAATAGTGGCAAGGGTAGGAAAAGAACCAGAAAAAGCACTCAAAGCCTATGAAGAGGTCTTTTATAGAGCCTTCCATAAAATGCCCTCCCCATCAAAGCATACCAATACCCTTTTACACATATTAGGACACCTAAGCAGAAAGTTAAACTCTATGGAAAAAAGACACCTTTTGTCCCTGATCCAAAAGGTAAAACACGGACGCACAAGCCACAGGCTGGTGGTGGAGATATTAAGAAATATAGCCTACAGACATGAAGAGGAATACCTTTTAAAGCAAAGGTACTTTGACCCCTTTCCAGAGGAACTACTGGATGGTTAGCTTGCCTTTGCCCCTTCCTTTATATCCCTATCTGGTACGATAAGAGATAAACCTTCTCCGTCGGAGAGAGCAAGGATCATCCCTTGAGATTCAACACCAAAGATCTTCCTCGGCTTTAGGTTCGCTAACATGAGCACCTTTTTACCTATAAGCTCCTCTGGGTTATAAAACTTGGCTATGCCCGCCATTAAAGTTCTTTCCTCATCCCCCAAGGATACCCTTAGCTTTAAAAGCTTTTCAGAGCCTTCTACTTTTTCTGCGGAAATTACCTTTGCCAGTCTTATATCAAGCTTTAAAAAATCCTCTATGCCTATAAGCTCCATGATAAACTCCTAAAAGTGGACATCGCATACTTGTTGGTATTCTATTAGCTCCTTAATAACTGGGTTCTTACCACAAAGGGGGCAATTGGGATCCTTGCGAAGCTTTACCTTTCTGAAATCCATGGAAAGAGCATCCATTATAAGAAGCCTTCCTATTAAAGGCTCTCCTATACCCAAAAGAAGCTTTATAGCCTCCGTTGCCTGAATGCAGCCCATAATACCGCCTATAGACCCAAGGATGCCAGCCTCTTGACAAGAGGGTACCAAGCCGGGAGGCGGTGGCTCTGGATAAAGACATCTATAGCAGGGAGAATTTTCCTTATCTCTATAATCAAAGACAGATATTTGACCTTCAAACCTTAACATAGCAGCAGATACCAAAGGCTTCCCAAGGAAATAACAGGCGTCGTTTATGAGAAACCTCGTGGGAAAATTGTCGGTGCCATCAAGGACAACATCGTAGTCTTTTATAATATCCATCACGTTAGACTTGTTTATCATAGTGTTATAGGTTATTACCTTTACGTCGGGGTTCAACTTCTCCACCGTCATACGGGCGGAATCTACCTTTGGGATTCCAACCCTTTCTGTGTTGTGAAGGATCTGCCTTTGGAGGTTTGAAAAATCTACTACGTCAAAATCCACTATACCTATGGTGCCAACGCCCGCGGCAGCAAGGTAATATATGGCAGGAGACCCAAGCCCTCCTGCACCTATAACCAAAACCTTAGATTGAAGTAGCTTCTCTTGTCCCTTGCCGCCTACCTCTGGCAATATTATATGCCTTGCATACCGCTTTATCTGTTCTTCTGTAAAGGGAAGCATAGTTTATAAATTATACCAAACTGGTATAATTTCCTTATGTTTTGCAGGATAAAAAGCGGGGGTGTTTTGGGAATAGAGGGCTTTGAGGTGGACGTGGAGGTGGATATCTCCAGCGGGCTTGCCCAGTTTTCCATAGTGGGGCTGCCCGACAAGGCTATAAATGAAGCAAAGGACAGGGTTAGATCCGCCCTAAAAAACAGCGGATTTCAACTACCTTTGAAGAGAATAACGGTAAACTTATCACCCTCACATGTGAAAAAGCAAGGCACCTTTTACGACCTTCCTATAGCCCTTGGCATAATCAAGCTTTCCACGGGCTTGGACTTTCCTGAGGATTTCATAATAATGGGAGAGCTTTCCTTGGATGGAAAGATAAACCCTGTGAAGGGAGTTCTTCCTGTGGTAATATCCCTGAAAAATTTGGGCTATAGGCGTTTTATAGTACCTTTGGCTAATGCCAAAGAGGCAGGAATTGTAAAGGATGTGGAGGTTTATGGCTTTGAAAGTCTTGAGGAAGTTGTCCGTTTCCTAATAGGCGACCTTAAAAGGGAGCCCATAAGGGTGGATATAGAGAAACTTTTTGAAGATTCCCAAGAGTTTGACGTGGATTTTAGTGAAGTTTACGGACAACACCAAGCCAAAAGGGCTATGGAGATAGCGGCCGCAGGCTTTCATCCTGTTATG
>JBKBNZ010000046.1:0-9426 GCA_046294875.1 Aquificaceae bacterium
CTAAGGGGAAGTCTATCCCTTCTACCTATAAAGCGTATACTTATACCCTTTTCTACAAGTCTATAGGCATTTTCCCTAAGATAGCTTTCAAGAAGTCTCATAAGGGCTTTCACTTCGGACTCAGGCCTTTTCCAGTTTTCCGTAGAAAAGGTAAAAAGGGTAAGCCATTTTATACCCAGCTCTATACACGCATCCACAAGTTCCTCAGCCCTTTTTACCCCCTCATAATGCCCTGCTATGCGTGGTAGACCCCTCTCCCTTGCCCACCTGCCGTTACCATCCATTATGACCGCTAAATGCTTTGGTATTTTCATCTTACCTTCCAAGTTTTGTTCTTGCAACGTTTGCCTCCTCTGATAGGGGGTAGTTCTTCAGTATGGCTTCATAAAACTCCTTAGATTTTTGACTATCTCCCCTCTGCTCGTACAACCTTGCCAACTGCAGCAAGGCAGAAGGTACCTTATTACAATCTACCATTTCACCCTTTTCACATCTTTCTACCAAGGTAAGCCACACTGCCTCCGCCTTGTTTAACTCTCCAAGGTCTCTGTATACAACTCCAAGCCAGAGGTAGGCGTTGTCGGTTAGAGGGGTTTTTGGATACTTTCTTATAAACTCTATAAACCTCTCCTTTGCTTGGTTCAGCTGTCGTAGGTTGTATAGGCTTAAAGCTTCTTCATACTCCTTTTCGTACGCTTCTGTGGTTTGAGGGGTAGGGGTTTGAGGCGCTTGGGTATCTCTTTGTATCGTTGGAGTTCTCCTTCCTGGCTCGGGCAGCCTTGTGCTGACCTCCGGCGGCTGGCTTGTTCTACCCAGCTTTAATCTCTCCACATCAAGCCTTAAGCTTGCTATACCTTCTGAGAGGTTGTCTAACCTTGCTTCCGTTCTTACGTTCCTTTCTTCAAAAAGCCTTTGCCTTTCTTCAAGCTGGGCTATTCTGTTTTCAAGGATGGAGGTTCTTTTGTCAAACTCTTCTTTTGTAATTCCACCACAAGAGACTAAAAGGCTAAGGACTAGCAGGGTAAAGATCTTCTTCCTCATAATACTAATTATAGCTTAATCTACACACGCTGGTCAAGAAATCCTTTTGCAGGAGCAGTTCAAGAACTGCCCGATTGTTTTGTGACAATTGGTGAATCGCCTCTACATAGGGAAAAATATAGTAATTCTACTCTTTAAATAAAAAAATACGCTCATCTTCCCTTTGCATATGCATATATTTGCGGGCAAACTTTTCTTTAAAGTGCTCTGGGTGTTTCTTTGTGAGTTCTAACAGCTTTTCCGTCTTTTCATTTTCTGTTTTGTACTGGTCTATTTTAACTTGGATTTCTCCAATGGCTTTTCTTAATTGAAAGACTCTAAAAAGATTATACTGACTTAAAAACAAACTGTGCAAAGTGTATAGGAAAACTACAAAGAAAATGCCCTTTGCCAAAAGGTTAGGGTTTAAACCTTTTAAACTCCTCCTTACCTCCGAATTCCGCCGCATCACTTAGCTCCTCCTCTATTCTTAAAAGTTCATTGTACTTGGCAATCCTGTCAGTCCTTGAGGCAGAACCTGTTTTTATCTGCCCTGCGTTGGTGCCTACTGCAAGGTGGGATATAAAGGTGTCTTCTGTTTCTCCAGAACGGTGGGATACAAGGGTGGAGTATTGATTCCTTTGAGCCAACTCTATGGTTTGTAGGGTTTCTGTTAGAGTACCAACCTGGTTAAGCTTTATAAGGATGGCGTTGGCAATACCTTCTTCTATACCCTTTTTAAATATGGTAGGATTGGTTACAAAAAGGTCGTCGCCTACCAGCTGCACCCTTGAACCAAGCTCCTTTGTTATAAGCTTCCAACCCTCCAAGTCATCCTCCGCCATTGGGTCTTCTATGGATACTATGGGATACTTTTCTAAAAGCTTTGAGTAGAACTCACACAACTCTTGAGAAGTAAGCTTTTTACCTTCAAGGTGGTACATTTCATCTTCGTAGTAAAGCTCGGAAGAGGCACAGTCCAAAGCCAAAAGCACATCCTCACCGGGCGTGTAGCCAGCTTTTTCTATGGATAGCATAAGCATGTCAAGGGCTTTCTCGGTGTTTTCAAGGTTTGGGGCAAAGCCTCCTTCGTCCCCCACGTTGGTGGAATAACCCTTTTCCTTTAGTATGGTTTTAAGGGTGTGAAAAACCTCCACCCCACACCTTAGGGCTTCTGAAAAACTTCCACCATACACGGGCACTATCATAAACTCTTGTATATCAAGGGGGTTGTCTGCATGCACCCCGCCGTTTATCACGTTCATTAAGGGCACAGGCAACCTTTTTGCCCTAATGCCGCCTATGTATTTGTAAAGGCTAATGCCGAGGTCTTCTGCCATAGCCCTTGCTACCGCCATGCTAACGCCAAGGATAGCATTGGCTCCAAGCTTGCTTTTGTTGGGAGTGCCATCAAGTTCTATTAAAACCTTATCTATTAAAGCTTGATTGTCTGCGGGCAAACCTGCCAATTCCTTTGCTATTATAGAGTTTACGTTGTCTACCGCCTTTAAAACGCCTTTACCTAAATACCTTTTGGGATCGTGGTCTCTGAGCTCAAGGGCTTCCTTTTCGCCGGTGGAGGCTCCGCTTGGCACTATAGCCCTTCCCTTTGCACCAGAGGATAAAACAACTTCCACTTCAACGGTGGGATTTCCACGAGAATCAAGGACTTCTCTTGCCTTTATTTTTTCTATGGTAGGCATACAAAAGATTATACCATACGTGCACCGAGCGAGAAATTCCTTTGTAGTGGTGGTTTATAAGGAGCTACAAAGGTAGGAAATATAGGCTTACTTAATAAGTCCCAAAAGCCTTGCTATAAACTCCAAATCGTCCCCGTTTAGGAAAATTATGGCAAAGAGGAGAATTAAAAACATTATGGTGAATTTCCTGTCAAGCCTGAGAATTTCCTTTTCTATCTTGGCTTCAAGCTCCACTTTTAAAGTTTGTATCTCTTGCCGCAATAGTCCTATCTCTCCATAAAACTCAGCCTTTGTTATAAGTTCTTTGGTTAATGCCTCTTTTAGCTCCAGTTTTTTCTCCAATAGCTGTAATGGGTCTATGGTTAAGTAAGGCAAGGTTAAAATTTAGTTCAAGGTTTCAGCAAAGGCAAGGAGATATATAGGAATAAAGCCCAAAATTATGAATTTCCACTACAGTTTAATATCCTCCATACACCTTGTTAGCTATGTATTGCACCCATTTTAGGGGACTTATGGGTTCTGGGGGGAGTATGCCAAACAAAAGGGTAAGGAAGGCTGTTATCAAAGGTGGTATAAGCATAAGAGGGTTTACCTCTAATCCCTTTCCTTTGGTCTCCTTTTCGGATTTACCAAACAAAGCCCTAAAAACTATGGGCATAAGATAGAAAACGCTCAAGATAGAGCTAATATAGAAGACATAAACAGCCCATACTTCTCCTGCATTTTTTGCTCCCGTTTCCAAGTACTTCTTTGTTAGATATCCGGCGGTCATAGGCATGCCTATGAGACCCAAGGATGCCACGGTAAAAGCTATGGTGGTAAGGGGCATCTTTTTTCCAACTCCGTCCAATTCTTTGAACTTATGAACGCCATACTTTTCCGCATAGTTGCCCAAGCACATAAAAAGGGTTATCTTCATTATGCCGTGGTTAACAAGGTGCAGAAGGGCACCCATAGTGGAAAGCTGTCCGGGCAGGAGAATACCCAAGATGATATAGGATAGATGGCTCATGGTGGAGTAAGCTAATCTTTTCTTTAGCTCCTCTTGGAAAACCGCCATAAAGGATCCAAAGAGTATGGTAAAGGCTGCAAGGTAGGCCAAAGGTTGCCATAGGTTCATAGTTTGTACCAATTCAACGCCATAGAGTTCATAAACAAGCCTTACAATGCCAAAGGCTCCGGCTTTTACAACTGCAACGGCATGGAGTAGAGCGCTTACGGGGGCCGGTGCCACCATAGCCCTTGTTAGCCATTGGTGAAGGGGGAAAAGGGCAGCCTTTACCGCCATTGCAAAGAAAAAGCCAAAGAAGAGAAGCTTACCCATAAGGGGATTTTCCAAAACCCAAGCCTTTAGGCTTGGATTTCCTCCTATATTAAAAGTGCCATCGCCCGCAAACATATAAAGGAGTACAAGGCAAAGCATAAAAAGGGAGCCGCCAAGGATGGTGTAGACAAGGTAGATGCCTCCCGCCTTTAGGGCTTTTTGAGTTCCCCTATGGACTACTAAGGGATAGGTGCTAAGGGTTAAAAGTTCATAAAAGAGGAAAAAGGTAAACATATTACCCGCAAGGGCTATGCCCATGGTGGAGGTTACCGCAAGGTTAAAGAAGACAAAAAAGCGCCTCCTGTTGGGAGAGCCCTCAAGGTATCCTATGGCGTAGATGGTGGTAATAAGCCAAAGAAAAGAAGAAAGACTAACAAAGAGAAGGGCAAGGGGATCCACCGTAAGGTAGAAGTCTGCAAAGGGCACCATAGGATAGCGGATCTCAAAGGTAACCCCTTTGTACACACTCCACAGAAGATAGGCTATAACAAAAAGCTTATAAAAGGCAGCTACCACGTTTACCAAGCTTCTAAGAAAAACCCTTTCCTCTTTAAGAAAGCTTATAACAAGGCTTGCGAAAAAGGAGCTAAGGAGTAAGCTTAAAACTGCCAACCTTTCCATCTTTTTAACCCCTTACAATTCCTTGAAGTAAAAGGAAGGTTACTATGCCAGAAGAGAAGGACAAAAAGCCCAGAAAAAAGGCGGAGATCTCCATAAGCTGAGGTATGGGCTTATCGTAAAACTTTGTAGGATGGGAAGAGAAGCTTTCTTTCCAAACAGGATACACGTACAAACTTGCAAGCAAACTTCCAAGAAGCATTATACCACCTTGAAGGAAATAGCCTAACCTGATGGAAAGCTCCAAAAAGAGAAACTTGGCCACAAAGCCAGCGCTTAGAGGAAGCCCTATCAAAGTAGCCCCAGAGAAGAAAAGGGCAAAGAAGGTAAAGGGATGGCTGTGGGCAAAGCCGGGCATGTAGGAAAGCTCGTCCCTTTTTGCCACGTATATGGCATTTCCAGAGGACAAGAACATGCTTGCCTTGGCAAGGGCGTGGGAAAATACCTGAAGGGCAAAGGCTTGAAGGATTGTCTCTTTGAAGTTTTCTCCATGATAGTAAAGGGGGGCCATAAGGAAAAGGTAGCCCATCTGGGCAACGGTGGAGTAAGCCAAAAGCATCTTTATGGTCTTTTGTCTGATTGCGTAGTAAGAACCTACGAGGATAGCCAAAGCACCCATCAAGCTTAAAACCATACTAAGATACTCAAGGCTTTTATCCTTTGGTAAAACTTCCAACCAAAGCCTTAGCATAAGGTACGTTGGAGGCTTTACCACCAAAGAGGACAAAAGGGCGCTTGCAGGTGCCACCGTGCTTGAGTGGGCGGGTGGCAGCCAAAAATGGAAGGGTAAAAGGGCAGACTTAATGGCAAGGGCTATGGTTATGGGGAAAAGGGCATAGGCAAAGGCCTGCGTGCCGACGAGTTTTTCCGAAAGCAAGCTCATACTAAGTACGCCGTAGTTGGCATACAGCATGGCAACACCCAAAAGGTAAAACATGGAGGCAAGTATGGAAAGGAAAAGGTAGTTTAAAGAGGCCTTTATGGCTTTTCGGTATCCGGGAAGGGCAACGAGAACGACAGCGGTAAGAGAAAGCACTTCAAGAGCTACGTACAGGTTGAAAAGGTCCTCAGAGAGGAAAAAGGCGTTCAAGCCAGCCCACAGAAAGAAGAAGAAAAACCAGAAAACTTTCCCCTGCTTTTGATACTCCACTTTGAAGAAGCTAAAAGAGTACAAAGCCACAAAAAAGCCAACCATACCCGTCATGAGCAAGAAAAAGCCACTAAGGCCATCTAAACGAAGGCCTATACCCAAAGGAGCAACCCATCCACCGACCCATTGATAAAGGGGAACATCTCCCACCAAGGTATAAACAAAGGAATAAAGGGACAACAAAAGGGACAAAAGGCTAAAGATAAGGGATATGTAAATTCTAAGGGGGGCCATAAGGGAAAGGAGAGAGGCAAAGAGAGGCAAAGCTATCAAATAGCCAAGGTCTATGGGGATCA
Organism: Aquificaceae bacterium; assembly: GCA_046294875.1. Classification (GTDB taxonomy): domain Bacteria; phylum Aquificota; class Aquificia; order Aquificales; family Aquificaceae; genus Pampinifervens. Next base: position 6,112 of record JBKBNZ010000046.1, read on the forward strand.
TTCCTCCTCCTTTTTATTAAGGTACAAGATAAGGGCGACCGCTATGGCTGTTGCGCTCACTGCTACCACTATACCCGTCAACACAAGGGCATGAGGCACGGGGTCTGGATTTTCCATGTTGGTGTTTTTCCCAGTAGCCACAAAGAAAAGGAAAACACCGGAGCCTAATATATTCACCGATATAAGACGTTTAACATAGTTTCTTGCCACCATAAAGTGATAAAGGCTTACAGCCACAAGGATCAAAGACAGAAGATAATAAAAGCCTATCATAGCCTACCCCTATAAGCGGTGTATAAAAGGAAGGCTGTGGATATCCATATGGAAAGCTCTATGATGATCAAAGAAAAAGTTGAAAGTTCAAGGGGATAGGTGAGAAAACCATACCCTAAAAGGGCGTAGATAAGGCCAACCAAGGAAAAAACTCCAAGGCCTGTCACCATAAAGAGAAGGATCAAAGACTCTTTTATAGGCAGGTTTTGTTTTGCTAAGGCAAAGAAGACAAGACCACCGGCAAGGAGAGCACCTCCTTGGAAGGCACCACCCACAGAAAAAGTCCCAAGGTAGGTAATATAAAGGGAAAAGAAGGCTATAAAAGGAAGCAAAAGTCTTGAAAAGCTCTTTAAAAGGGGATTGTCCCAATGGTGCGCCTCCCTTTTTAGGCCAAGGGCTAAAAGGCCAAAAATTGCCAAGGTTATAACACCCACCTCAAGCAAAGTATCATATCCCCTAAAGTTAAGAAGCACGGCATTTACCGCACTTTCCACTCCACTTTTGTAAAGGTTTTCATAAACAAGGCTACCAACCCTGTCCTGTTTTTCTATGGTGGGAAGGTAAGAAAGCATAAAGAGGAAGAAGAGAAGGGAAACTAAAACAGCCCAAGCTTTTGTAAAGGTAAAAGCCTTTAAGCCTCTTTCTCTTGAGCCTTTTACAAGCTTGAAGATCAATAGGCCTGTTATAGCGGATCCCAGTATTATCTCCACCAAAGCCACGTCAAAGGCCTCAAGGCGCACCCATATCAAACCACTCAAAAAGCCAAAGATTAAGAAGAAAACACCACTTTTCATAAGGTCTTTACTATGAAGAGAGACAAGTGCTGAAATTAAAAGCATAAGACCCAAAGCAAGGTCAAGCATTCTTCTTCCTGTTTGCCAAAGAATATCCTACAAGGGCGCTGTAGGATATTACCAAAAGCCATACAAGAAAAAGCTTTATCCAGTGGGATAAAAGGTCTGTGGAAAGTATACAGGATAAAACTATAAAGCCAAAGCCAAGCACGTCTGCTTTTGTAAGAGCATGAAGCCTGCTATAAGAATCCCTTAACCTTAAAAGTCCTATGCTGCCAGCAAGCAAAAAGAAGGCACCTACAAACATAAGGACCATGGAAAGAGCATCAAGCACCATCTTTGGATTTCCTTAAAACTATTATAGCAAAGACAACGCCCACGACGCCCGCAAGAAGGGCAAAGCCAAGAGCTAAGTTTATGTAAAGGGCTTCCTTTGTCATTTTGAAAAAGGTCAAAAGCAAGGCAGTGCCACCCGTACCAAGAAGCAAGGAAGCCATCATACTATCCACCAACTCCGGACCCTTTAAAACCCTTACAAAGCCAAGCAAAAGGTTCAAGGCAAGCAAGAACAACAAAAGGCCATAAAGTATATCCATCATGAGAATATTCTATCTATCAAACTTTCCATATGCCTAATCCTTTCCTCGTTATAACCACCTTTATCAAGGGTGTGGATTAAAATGGTGTTTTCCTTTATCTCCACAGAAAGGGTGCCCGGTGTTAGGTTTAGGATCATAGAAAGGAAAAGTTTTACCCTTTGTTTGTTGGTGTTTAAGTTATAAACCACGAAGCCCGGGTCCACCAAAAGCTTGGGGCTTAATACCCTTTTTGCCACGTCCAAGCCACTTAGGAAGGATTGAAGTAAAAAGTAGAAAAAGAACTTTACAAGGGCAAAAAGGTTTATAGAGGGGGGGTATAGGTTTAAAAGCCTATGGACTAAAAGGGCACAAGACACCGCCAAGAGACCAAAGAAAAGAGCTTTTATTTCAAAGCCCGCAACAAAAAGCCATAGAAGTGTATAGAAGATAAAAAGGAAAAGCATGGTTATATTATAAGACCTTAACGATTTTTTAATAATCCAACTTCTATAATTAAGGCATGTTCCGGTTAAATTCCAATACGATAAACAACGAAAAGGTTATTCTTGACAGGTTGTTAAAGTTTGCCAAACTAAAAGAGGAAGAGGTCCTTAAAAAACTTGACACCGACGTAGAGGGGCTTAGCCCTGAGGAGGTACAAAAGCGATTAGAGATCTATGGACCAAACCAGATAGTCAAAGAAAAGGCACCACCCTGGTATGCTTTTCTCCTTAGAGCCTATATGAACCCCTTTACCTATATACTTGCCTTTATAGCTCTTGTCTCCCTTATAGGAGATGTACTATTGGCAAAGCCAGAGGACAGGGATTGGAGCACTGTAATAATCATATCTGCTGTTTTGATAGTTAGCGGTTTTATGCGTTTTGTACAAGAATACAGGTCTAGCAGGGCAAGTGAAAAGCTAAAATCTATGATATACATAACGGTGGCTATAAAGCGTAAAAGGGAGGGGATAAAAGAGATAAGAAGCGAAGAGGTGGTACCTGGCGATATAGTACATCTATCCGCAGGAGATATAGTACCAGCAGATATAAGGATAATATCCTCTAAAGACCTCTTTGTAGACCAGTCTATACTTACGGGAGAATCAGAGCCTGTTGAGAAATATCCAAATTTAAGGAGGGAATTAGACAAGCCATCCCTTTATGAAATGGAAAACATATGCTTTATGGGTACAAGCGTAGTTAGCGGGTCTGCGGTTGGTGTGGTGCTCTTTACTGGAGAAAAGACCTACATGGCCTCCATAGCAAGGGAGCTGCTGGGGAAAAAGGTAAAGACAGAGTTTGAAAAGGGTTTGGATAACACAAGTAGGATCTTCATAAAGTTTATGGCATTAATGTTTCCTTTTGTGTTTTTGATTAATGGGTTTACCAAGGGTGATTGGTTTGATGCCTTGATGTTTGCCTTGGCAGTGGCTCTTGGTCTTACCCCAGAACTCCTTCCTCTCATTGTTGTGGGCAACTTAGCGAAGGGCGCCTTGGTTATGGCAAAGAAGAAAACTATCGTAAAAGGTAGACCGTGATTTCCAATTGGTCCTTTGGTGGTAGGAGGACACTACGCTTTACTTTCAGGCGGCCAGAAGGAAACTTTTATATCCCTTTTCCAGACGGGATGGTTTGTAGAGAGCCTTTTAACGCAAACCATGGTGG
>JBKBNZ010000047.1:0-6626 GCA_046294875.1 Aquificaceae bacterium
ATAGGTGAAAAAATTCCAGTATTTAAGAGGGATATACAAAAATATGGAAGGAGCCCATCTTAGATTAAAGGAAGCTAAAGTTTGGAGTTTTCAACTCTTTTAAACTTTACACCCTTGGGCTATTGCCTTATGCTAAGGAAAGATGAAGGACTTCGTTCATCTACACTTGCATACCCAGTACTCCTTGCTTGATGGTGCCATTAAGATAAAAGACCTTGTCAAAAGGGCAAAAGACTTTGGCTACAAGGCTGTTGCCATAACAGACCATGGAAACCTCTTTGGCATATTGGACTTTTACCGATCTATGAAAGAAGCTGGCATAAAGCCCCTTATAGGTATGGAGGCTTACTTTACCACGGGTTCTCGCTTTGACAGAAAGGGTAAAGGCTCGGAGGACAACATAACCGACAAGCTCAACCATCACCTTATCCTTATAGCAAAGAACGACATAGGGCTTAAAAATCTAATGAAACTTTCCACCCTTTCTTACAAAGAGGGCTTTTATTACAAGCCAAGGATAGACTATGAGCTTTTGAGTAAGTACCATGAAGGTTTAATAGCCATAACCGCCTGTTTAAAGGGTGTGCCTGCCTACTATGCAAGCCTTGGGGAGGAAGAAAAGGCAGAAGAATGGGTTAAAAGGTTCCTTGACCTTTTTGGTGAAGACCTTTATTTGGAAATTCAATCCAACTCCTTGCCCGAGCAAGAAAGGGCAAACCAAGGGCTTATAAGGATAGCCAAAAGGCTTGGGGTAAAATTGGTTGCCACTAATGATTCCCATTATCTGCTGCCCGAAGATAGGATAGCCCATCAGGTGCTGATGGCCATACAGATGAAAAAAACCTTATCAGAAATCCAGCAGGGTGCTGGTATAAAATGCGCCAACGAAGGTCTGCATTTTGCAAGCCCAGAAGAGGTATGGGAGAAGTTCAAAGGAAAGTTTGAAGGTTGGGAAGAGGCCTTAAAAAACACCCTTGAGGTGATGGAGAAAACTTCCCATACCTTTGACCTCCTTGAACCCAACGGCTATCATATGCCCCAATTTCCCACAGAAGGTCTAAGCCTTGGAGAAACTTTAAAGGAGCTTGCCCTAAAGGGCTTAAAGCAAAGAATAGACCAGGGATTGGCTAAGGATGAGAAGGAATACTGGGAAAGGCTTGAATACGAGTTGGAAGTGGTTTCTCGTATGGGGTTTGAGGGTTATTTCCTTATAGTTCAGGATTTTATAAACTGGGCAAAGGGTAAGGGCATACCCGTTGGTCCCGGTAGGGGTTCTGCCGCAGGCTCTCTCCTTGCCTTTGCCTTGGGTATAACGGACGTAGACCCTATAAAACATGGACTACTCTTTGAAAGGTTTTTGAACCCGGAAAGGGTTTCCATGCCCGATATAGACGTGGATTTTTGCATGGAGAACAGGGATAAGGTAATAGAGTATGTAAAAGAAGAGTACGGTGCACAAAGCGTTGCTCAAATAATCACCTACAACGTAATGAAGGCAAGGCAAACCCTTAGGGATACGGCAAGGGCTCTTGGCTTGCCTTACCAAAAGGCAGACGCTTTGGCAAAGCTTATACCACATGGTGACGTGCAGAACACATGGCTAAACCTTGAAGAGATGTACCTTGTCCCCATAGAAGAACTCCTTGAAAAGTATGGAAAACACAGAGCGGACATAGAAGAAAATGTTAGAAAATTCCGCGGAATGTGTGAAGAAAGCCAAGAGATAAAAAGACTTGTGGAGATAGCCCTAAAACTTGAGGGCTTAACAAGGCATACCTCTTTGCACGCAGCGGGAGTGGTGATAGCTCCAAAGCCCCTTGAAGAGTTGGTACCTCTTTATTACGACAAGGATGGCTCTATTGCCACGCAGTTTGATATGGCAAAGCTGGAAGAGATAGGACTTATAAAGATGGACTTTTTGGGTCTAAAAACCCTTACAGAGATACAAAGGATAAAAGAGTTGGTAAAAGAAAGGCATGGCGTTGAAATAAACTTTTTGAAATTGCCCCTCGAGGATGAAAAGGTCTTTGAACTTTTAAGGGAGGGGAATACCACGGGCGTTTTCCAGCTTGAAAGCTCGGGAATGAAGAACCTACTAAAAAGGCTTGAACCCGATAGCTTTGATGATATAGTGGCAGTGCTTGCCCTTTACAGGCCGGGACCACTAAAAAGCGGCCTCGTAGATAGCTACATAAACAGAAAGCACGGAAGAGAACCCATAGAGTATCCTTTCCCAGAGCTTGAACCCATATTAAAGGAAACCTATGGCGTTTGGGTCTATCAAGAGCAGATAATGAAGGCAAGCCAAATATTGGCAGGTTTTACACCGGGAGAGGCGGACACTTTGAGAAAAGCCATAGGCAAAAAGAAGGCGGATCTTATGGCTCAGATGAAAGAGAAGTTTGTAAAGGGGGCTGTGGAGAGGGGTTATGATGAAAAAAGGATAACAGAATTGTGGGAGGATATAGAGAAGTTTGCCAGCTACTCCTTTAACAAGTCTCACTCGGTGGCTTATGGATACCTTTCCTACTGGACTGCCTACTTAAAAGCCTATTATCCAGAGGAGTTTTACTGTGTAAAGCTATCCACGGAAAAGAGCGATAAGAAGTTTATAAGCCTTTTAAAGGATGCAAAAAGGGAAGGTTTTAAACTTTTACCGCCAGACATAAACAAAAGCCACGTGGACTTTGTAATAGAGGGAGAAAAAAGTATAAGGTTTGGTCTTGCAAGGATAAAGGGCGTGGGAGAAGAAACCGCCAAGGTTATAGTGGAAAGTAGAAAAAAGCCATGGACTTCCTTAGGGGATTTTATAAGAAGCGTGGATAACAGAAAGGTTAATAAAAAGACCCTTGAAGCCCTTATAAAGGCTGGAGCCTTTGATTTTAGCAAAGAAAAACGTGGTGTTTTACTTCAAAGGCTTGAAAAGGGTTCTTCCCTACTTACCAAGGGTCTCTTTGGAGAAAAGATGGAGATCAAAGAAGAGGATTACTCCAAATACGAAAAGGAAGTTTTGGGCTTTTATATATCCTCTCACCCTCTTGACCCTTATGAAAAACTCCTAAAGGGTAAAGTATCTTACCTTGAAATCCTTGAAGAGGCAACGGAAGGCACTTACACCTTTGCAGGTGTTATAACAGACCTAAAACTCAAAAAGACCCAAAAGGGCAACCATATGGCGGTCTTTAATCTGGTGGATAAAACGGGCATAGGAGAGGTGGTGGTTTTTCCGGAGGTCCTAAGTCAGAAGAAAGAAAAGATAAAAGAAGGCCACGTTATAGTGGGTAGGTTTGAAGTAGATAGGGATGAAGAAACGGAAGAGGTAAGCCTTTTACTCAAAGAAGTCTATACGCCGGAGGAGTTTTTAAGGAGTGAAAACATGAATATAAAGCTTGTCTTTGTTAAAGAGCTTGAAGATGAAAGCTTAAGAAAGGTAAGGTCTTTGATAGAGCAATTCCTTGATGAAAAGGGAAAAGAAATTATCCTTGAACTTAGGATAAACGGTTACAGAACCTTGTTGCAGGCAGACCCAAGGATAAAAGTAAGCACGGATATAGTTAAGCTCAAAGAAGAGCTTGAAAGGTTGGGAATAAAAGTAGAGGTGGGATAAGGATTTAATAATATTAGCAGTTTAGGCTTCTAATGTGCGTTCATTCTGGTATTGTAAAACTTAAAACGGCAGAAAAATTGGGTTTAACAGGTATTGTTGGAAGAGCCTGTGGTATAAAATACGATGTTAGATATAGCTTTCCCTATGAAAGCTATAAAGATATCAAAAAAGATATCCATATAGAGAGTTTAGGAGGTGTATTTGAAAGATACAAGCTTAAAACAGAAGAAATAAGAGATTCTATAAACTTCATAGAAATGTTAACCAACAAAATAGATAAGGTAAAAAGGCACAGACCTGAATTAGCACTACCTACGGACAAGGAAGCTCTTGTATCGGTTGAGACTGTTAAAGGCGAGCTGATAGTTTATGGAAAAACCGCTAAGGATAGCAAAAGGTTTGATAGGGTGTATTTTAGAACCCCCTCTTTTATAAATTGGGAAGGATTAGCTTACGCAGTTTTAGGTGAAATAGTTCCAGATTTCCCCCTTTGTAATAAAAGCTTTAATATGTCCTACTCTGAAAATGACAGATAAATTAAACATCAAGCTTTGGAAAGTCTTTTATCTCTCCCTCCTTTTCCAAGGCATATATGTTTAATTCTACCTTTTTTAGTAATTCTTCCACCTTTACAAAAACTTCACCGCATTCCTTTAACTGTTGATAAGCCATCTTTAAGACCCTTAGGCTGCTTTCCTTTCTTCCACAAAGATAATGATTATACGCTATGGCTAACCTTATTAATCCTTGATAGCAATTCCTTTTTAATCCTTCTTCCTTGGGAAAAAGTCTCCATATGTCTTCAAGCACCTCGTGGGCAGGGTAAAAGTCTCCATCGTTCCATAGCTTTTGGGCTTTTTTAAAAAGCTCAAGTTCCTTCAAGCTTTGAACCCTATGGCAAAACCCACCGCAAAACTGCCCGCAAAGGCAAGCTTTCTTATAAGGCCATGAACAAAGGCGGTAAAGCCTTCAAACATACCCTTAAAGAGAAGGAAAAGTTGATCCCAGTTCACACTTATTATCCCCTTGCTGGAAAGCCACATAAGAGAAAGAAGGTAAAGGCCAAGGAGAAGAAGGAAGAAGTTTAGTATCCTCCTTACTGCAAAGCCTACCACAAAGCCCGCAAAGCCCGCATATCCCATATCTAAAAGCAAATCTCCCCAGTTCATTGATATCTGAAAAGGCTCGGGTTTAGCACGTCAGGATAGTTGGTAGTCATCTCGTAGTCAAAAAGCTGTTTTCTTATCCTTTGTAAGTCTGCTCTGTTAGGTTTGAAGGGATAGCTTCTTATATCGCTTACAGAACTGTCTCCAAAAGGCCTGTTGCAGGCAACCTCTTGGGTCTTTCCTCTACAACCCGAGGTCATAAAGGGCCTTCCACTCCAAAAAACCTCTTCAAAGGTGTCTTTGTCTATACCAAAATCTATAACCTGTCCCTTTTCGTTAAACTTCATATCCTCGTACCTTGCAAGCTGGTTATCTATCAAGTATCTTGCAAACTGTACCCTTCTGTATTGGGGTGCAGGGCATGGCTTTTCCTTCTCCATCATAGAACCTTCTTCAGGCCAGAAGGAGAAAAGGTGAGTCCTTGCTCCTAAATCTCTCACCCTTTGTATGGTTTCTATCATCTCCTGTTCTGTTTCTCCAAGTCCTACCACAAGGTGGCATCCTGCATAACCATCCCCCATAACATAAGAAGCCCACTCCAGTACTTGCCAGAAGGTTTCCCACCTGTGGGGGCTGTTCATGGGCCTTCCCCTTAGCTTTTCAAAGACCTCTGGAGAGCCACAATCTATGGCTACAGTTACCGTATCGGCACCAAGCTTTTTATAGTCCTCTATATCTTCGTAGGTGGTTCCTGTGGCGTTTATAAGCAAGGATACAAAGATCTTATCGCCCAACTCCGATATGACCCTTTTCAACACATACTTTGTGTCTCTTATCGCCTTGGGATGGGTTATCTGGGCTATACAAAGTCTTTCTACATGACCTACCGCCTTTGCCCTTTCTATGATCTCCTCCAACTTTACCGTAGGCCATTCTACCCTTATGAAGTTCTTTTTAGAATATTCCATCTCCCTTGCCTTTTGAAGACCGCAATAGGCGCAGGTGGCATGACATCCCGAAGGGTAGGTTAAAAGGGTATTTATACAACTAAGCCTTGTATTTCTGTAGAACTGCCCGGGTACCAAGCCAAGGGTCATGGCAGCAGCCATGCTTATCTGAAGATATTCGGGGCTTTCCTTTTGCTCCGTTAGTCTTTCCAAAGCCAACCTATCCATCTTAGCACCTCCAGAAACTTATTATAAAACTTTATCTCAAAGGTCTTTTAAGAAATACTTATAGTCTTATAAGTTTATTTTTTGCCCTTTCTTTCCAGTATTATACGTGAAACTTCCGCCGCCTTTTGTGGGTCCATAGCTTCAAGTATTGCAGCCGCTTGTCTTTCCTTTAGGCTGATAAGTACTTCCGCTGCGAGGTTTGGGTCAGGGTTATTCATTATAGCGCCCGCCTCATCGGGAGAAGTCTTGTTGAAGATCTCTATAAGTCTTTTAACCTCGGGCCTTTGTTCTTCCCTTTTTGGCTCTATCCTTTTCAACTCTTCAAGCCTTTTCCTTTCTTCTTCAAGCCTTCTAAGTTTTTCCTCAAGGTCTTTTGATATGGCATTTATCTCCTCCTTTGCCCTTTTTTCCTGATCTTCTTTTATCTTCTTCTGTAAAGCTGATTGAGAAAAAGATATAGAAAGAAAACAAAGGGTTAAAAGAAAGACCTTAAACATCCTTCTTCCACCTCTTTGCATGGTAAAAGAAGCTTGTATTTTGCCCTTCAAGGTTTAAAGCCTTTGACCTTTCCTTGGTATCCCATTGCTCCTTTACTATGTTTAAAGCTTTTAACTTTCTATATATTTCCATTAGCCTTTTCTTCTTTTCTTCCTTTATAAGCTCCAGCTGGGATATCTTTTCAAAAGGTCTTTTTTCTGGGACAATGGAGCTCTATATTTAAAGATAAGCCCTTCGGAG
>JBKBNZ010000047.1:6726-9390 GCA_046294875.1 Aquificaceae bacterium
TAGGTTATTTGCTTCCTCTGCCATGTTTTCTATACTTTGAAGCTTTTCCTTCAAAAGTTCTATCTGCTTGTTTATCTCTTTGAGCTCTCTTACTTTACTATCCTTTATTCCCTCCTTTATTTTTATGATCCTCCTTAGGTTCATGTTAGTGTATTATACTCTTATGGACAACTTGCTACTTGTTCTTTTTGCATACCTTTATGGGTCTGTTCTTTTTGGAGAGCACATAGCAAGGGCAAAGGGCATAGACCTTAGGTCTGTGGGAAGTGGTAATGTGGGAGCTACCAACGTGGGTAGAGCCCTTGGAAAAAAGTATGCCCTTTTGGTCTTCTTCCTTGACCTTTCCAAAGGACTTTTGCCTATGGTGTTGGCACGGCTTTACTATGGCCTTGAAAGCTGGACTGCCTTTTTTGTGGGTTTGGCAAGTCTTTTGGGGCATATGTATCCCGTTTTCCACAACTTCAAAGGGGGAAAGGGTGTGGCAACAAGCTTTGGAGTTTTAATAGGGGTTTCTCCCCTTACGGCGCTGCTTTCCCTTGTCCTTTGGGCTATACTTTTTAAGTGGAAGGGTATAGTTTCTATCGCTTCCCTTTCTGCCTGCGCCTTTGCCTTTCTCTTCCTGCTTATCTCTGGCTATCCCTCAAAGATAGTCCTTATGGCTTTTCTTATGTTTCTTTTTATCCTATACAAGCACAAGGACAATATCTACAGGCTTTTGGAAGGCAAAGAATACACCTTTAAAGGATGATCTTTGTAGTTGCCTTTAACCTTTTTCTTTTGGTTTTCCGCATCCTTTATGTGGCCTATTATCCCTTTGACCTAACTCCCGAGGAAGCCCAATATTGGGACTGGTCGAGAAGGCTTGATCTGAGCTATTATTCAAAGCCTCCCATGGTGGCTTATTTAAACTTTATAACAAGGGAGATCTTTGGCGTTTCCGAGTTGGCGGTTAGGATGACTCCCATAGCGCTTTCCTTTCTCCTTTCTATTCTTACGTACCTTTTTGTGAAAAGGGTCTTTGACCAAAAAACTGCCATAATTGCTTCTACCTTGCCCCAGCTTACCATAGGCTTTGCTATAAATTCCCTCCTTATGACCACCGACTCTCCTTTTATCTTCTTCTGGTCTGTTAGCCTTATGCTTATGTACTTTGCCTTTGAAAGGAATAGCCTTAAGCTTTGGCTTCTTGTGGGCTTTTTTGCAGGGCTTTCCTTTCTTAGCAAGTACCCTGCCCTTTTTTTACTTCCTTTGGCCCTTATCTATGGTTTTCTATACAAAAGGGATGTTATAAAAAGTCCAAAGCCTTACCTTTCCCTTTTGCCCGCCCTTTTACTTAGCCTGCCTGTCCTTTATTGGAACCAGAAACATGACTTTGTATCCTTTAAGCATGTTTCCACTTTGGCAAGCAAGTCTGCAAGCCTTTTTAACTTTGGGGCTTTCTTTGAGTTTTTGGCAGGTCAAGCTTTGCTTTTGTCCCTTATTCCCTTTCTTTTATTGCCCTACCTGTGGATAAGGGGTTTGAAGAACTCAAAGGAGGGCTTTTTTGTAATCTTCTCTCTCCCCGTTTTTTTCTTTTTTGCCCTTTTGTCTCTTTTCAAGAAGGTGGAGGCAAACTGGTCGGGCTTTGCCTACTTTTCCGCCTTTATTTTGGTAGCCCTTTACCTTTCCAAAAGGAAGCTCCTTACCCTTTTTACCTATATTTTTAGCGCTATTTTCTTTTTGCTTTTACACTTTACTCCTTTGTTTGATTATCTTTCTTTGGGTAAGCTTTTGCCCCCTAACAGGGATCCTACAAAGGTAGGCGTAGGATGGAAAGAGCTTGGTATGGTAGTTAGCTCCCTTAGAACAGGGCAGGAAAAGATTTTAAGCCCCCATTATCAGATAAGCGCAGAGCTTGCCTTTTACGTAAGTTCAAATCCAAGAACCTATTGCATAAACCTTGGGAGAAGGATGAACCAATACGACCTTTGGGAAAAGGACTATGAAGGCGATGCCATCTTTGTAGATTATACTCCCATAGACCCAAGGGTCTTGTCGGCAAGCGGTGGTATAATAAAAGAGGTCCAGCTTCCCATCTATTGGAGAGGAGTGGAGATAAGGAGGTTTTATATATACAAGCTAAAAGACCTTGGAAAAGTGGAGGAAAACATGCCTGGGAGTTATTAGATGGCTTTTGAGCTTATACCTTTTTGGCTTTTTTCTCTATTATTCCTTGCCGGTGGCTTATGTTTCTTACCTTAACTACTCTATAACCCATCCGGCACCAAAGCCTTTACAAAAGCAATGCGCCTATGTGATAAATCCAAAAACTGTTTATGATAGCCCATTGGGAAATCCAAGGAAGCTTGAGAGATACTTGGAAAGAATGGGGTCGAAAGTTTATTACACCAAAGAGGAAGTTGTAAGCTACAGGAATTTGGGGCTTTGGCGGTGGATAGCTTACTTTGTCTTTGAGTACATACCTAAAAGGATGGTATTTGAAAGTCCCAAAGACCCTTATGGCCTTTTGGAAAACTACCATTGCAAGCCCATTGCCTCAGACATGCCCATAGTTATGTCCTTTTGGAACTGGGACCTCCCAGACTATTCCTTTATTTTAAATAGCAGGAGAAATCTTCAATACTCCGAAGAATGTTCGGAAGGAGACTACAAAAGGCTTGTGCC
>JBKBNZ010000048.1:0-9340 GCA_046294875.1 Aquificaceae bacterium
GAGCAGCTTAGGTTTGCCATAAGGGAAGGTGGAAGGACTGTGGGAGCTGGTGTGGTCACCAAAATCCTTGAGTGAGGTGTAAAAGATGGAGCAGGAGCTAATAAGGATAAAGCTAAAGTCCTACGACCATAGGCTTCTTGACCAGTATGTGAAGCAGATAGTGGATACGGTGAAAAGAACGGGTGGTGTGGTAAAGGGGCCTATTCCCCTTCCCGTGCGTAAAAGAAGGTGGATAGTCCTTAGATCTCCCCACAAGTTTGACCAATCAAGGGAGCATTTCGAGATAAGAGAACACAGAAGGATCATAGATATAACAAGGGCAACCTCTCAGACCATAGATTCTTTGAGAGATTTAGCCCTGCCCGCAGGGGTTGACGTAGAGCTTATTATTGGGAGATAGCCATGGCTATGGGTCTTATAGGTAAAAAGGTAGGAATGATAAGGGTTTTTTTAAAGGATGGCACAGCGGTGCCTGCAACCGTTATAGAGGTAAAGCCTAACTATATAACCGCCATAAAAACAAAGGAGAAGGATGGTTATATTGCTTTGCAGGTGGGAGCCTTTGAAGACAAGGAGAAGCATCTCACAAAGCCAGAGTTGGGACATCTTAAAAGGTGCGGAAAGATATTAAGGGTACTCAAAGAGTTCAGGGTTGATTCAGTGGAAGGCTTTGAAGTAGGCCAAGAGTTGAGCGTAGAAAAGGTATTCCAAGCGGGCGACCTTGTGGATGTAGTTGGGAAAAGTAAGGGAAGAGGCTTCGCAGGTACTATGAAAAGGTGGGACTTTGGAGGATTTCCCAAATCTCACGGCCATAGATACCACCGTGCGGTAGGTTCCATAGGAAACAGGTCCGACCCAGGTAGAGTGTGGAAAGGTAAAAGGATGGCAGGACATTGGGGTAATGAACCTATAAGGGTACAATCTTTGCTGGTTTTGGATGTCCTGCCGGAAAAGAATGCCCTTTTGGTAAAAGGGTCTGTGCCCGGTCCCAACGGAGGCATTCTTTTCATAGAAAAGAGTAGGATAGCCCACAGAAAGTCCCAAAGGCTTAAGCTTAACAGGATAAGGCCGATGGTGGAAAACCTCATCAAAGAGGTGGTAGGAAATGAAGGTGCTTGATGTGAAGTTAAAAGAAGAAGTTTTTGGAGTAGAGCCAAAAAAGCACGTGCTATGGGAAGTGGTAAAGTGGCAACTTGCCAGCAGAAGGCAAGGAACTCATAGCACAAAGACAAGAGGTGAAGTAGCTTACAGCGGTAGGAAGCTTCTACCTCAAAAGGGCACGGGTAACGCCCGGCATGGAGACAGAGGAGCCAACATCTTTGTTGGTGGCGGAGTAGCCCATGGACCAAAGCCCAGAGATTACTACTATCCTTTACCCAAAAAGGTTAGAAGGCTTGGGCTTAAGATGGCTTTAAGCTTAAAAGCCAAGGAAAACAACCTTATTGTGGTGGATGAGATAAACCTTGGAGATGTGCCAAAGACAAAGAAAGCCTTGGAAGTTCTCAAAGAGCTTGGCATAGACAAGCAAAAGGTACTTATAGTGCTTTCCCAGAAGGACGAGGTAATATACAGATCCTTTAGAAATCTGCCCACGGTTAGTGTTTTACCAGTGGAAGGTTTGAATGTATATTCTGTCCTTTGGGCTGATAAGCTTCTGATCACTCAAAGCGCCCTTGAAAAAGTTTATGAGAGGTTAGCGTCATGAGAAGGCCTGAAGAGATAATCATAAGACCTATAATCACCGAGAAGAGCAACAGGTTGATGGAGGATTACAAAAAATACACCTTTGAGGTAGCTCTGGATGCCACAAAGCACGAAATAAAGCACGCCATAGAAAAGCTCTTTGGCGTGAAAGTTCTAAGGGTCAATACTATGATAGTAAAGCCAAGGAAGAAGAGGGTTATAGGCAAGTTTAGAAAGTATGGCCATACAAGGGCTTACAAAAAAGCAATAATAACCATACCTATGGATAAGGAAATAGACCTTACAGGAGTGTAAAGATGGGTGTAAGGAAGTTAAAACCTGTAACTAACGGGCAAAGGCATGCAGTGCTCTATGATTTCTCTGAGATAACCAAAAAGGAACCGGAAAAATCCCTGCTTGTTTATCACCACAGAGCAAAGGGAAGGTCAAGGCAACAGGGAAAGATAACCTCAAGAGGTAGAGGCGGTGGTAATAAAAGGCGTTATAGGCTAATAGACTTCAAAAGAGATAAAAGCCTTGTGCCTGCGAAGGTGGTCGCCATAGAGTATGACCCCAACAGGTCTGCCCGTATAGCTCTGCTTCATTACGCGGACGGAGAAAAAAGATATATACTCTGGCCAGAAGGTCTAAAGGTAGGAGACACGGTTATATCTATCTCCTATGAGGATGCGGAGGCTGGAAAGGAGCTTCCAGAGATAAAGGTGGGAAACGCCTTGCCTCTCAAATACATACCCGTTGGTACCATAGTTCATAACGTGGAGCTGCATCCCGGAAAGGGTGGGCAGATAGCAAGGGCTGCGGGTATGTCCGCCCAGATACTGGGTAAGGTAGGCGATTATGCGCAGTTGAGGATGCCCTCCGGGGAAATAAGGCTGGTACATGAAAGGTGTATGGCAACGGTCGGTGCCGTAGGCCTTGCAGAGCACGAGCTTGTAAAGTATGGAAAGGCTGGCAGACGTAGGTGGCTTGGCTGGAGGCCAATAACAAGGGGAACCGCCATGAACCCCGTAGACCATCCCCATGGTGGTGGTGAAGGTAAGACAAAGGGTAAGCATCCCGAATCTCCTTGGGGATGGAAGACAAAGGGCTACAAGACAAGGAGAGGCAAGAAGTACTCGGATAAGTTTATCCTTGTGAGTAGGAAGGGCAAACCTCTAAAAGGAGGTACAAAGTAATGGGCTTTAAAGGTGCTTGGAACAAAAGAAATAAGCTAATTGAGGACTTGGATAGCTTCCTAAGGCTTTATAAAAAGACCCAAAGGATATACAAAAAGGTGCGTAAGGTACAGCACACACCAGAGCTTTACCAAAAAGCCCTTGAAAAGTACCAAAAAGTATGGGACGAATATAGAAAGATAGTTAATAAAAAAGCTTGGGTAGACCCCAAGCTTTGGGCTACCATAAAGAAGATGAACCAAACGGGTGATAGAAAAGTAGTTAAAACTTATAGCAGAGATACCACCATAATACCTGAATTTGTGGGGCATACCATTGCCGTGCATAACGGCAAAACTTTTGTGCCCGTTTATATAACTTCCGATATGGTGGGACATAAGCTGGGTGAGTTTGCTCCTACAAGGACCTTTAAGGGCCACCCAGAAAAGTCTGCAAAGGCTACAAAGAAAAAGTGAGGTGGTTAGGATGGAAGCGAGGGCTATACTGAGATATGCGAAGGTTTCTCCACTGAAGGTAAGGCAGGTTTTAAGGGTTATAAAGGGAATGAAGGCGGGCGATGCCCTATACCAGCTAAGGTTTATTCCAAAGAGGTCTGCTCGCATAATAGAAGGAGTGCTAAGGAGCGCCTTGGCTAACGCAGAACAGAAAGGTATGGACCTTGACAAGCTTTACATAAAGACCGCCGTCGCCGACGAGGGTCCCATGTACAAAAAATGGTTCCCAAGAGCCCATGGAAGGGCTACCATGATACGCAAAAGGACTTCTCACATAACTATAGTGCTCCAAGAGAAGGAGGAAGAGTAATGGGTCAGAAGACACACCCCATAGGTTTTAGAATAGGAGTTATAAAGGATTGGAACTCCAAATGGTTTGCCAACAAAAGGGATTACACCCAGCTACTCCACGAAGACCTAAGGGTAAAGGATTACATAAAGAAAAGGTATGCGGCCGCAGGCATATCAAGGATAATCGTTGAAAGGATGGCAGATAAGGTAAAAATTAGGATCCTTTCTGCAAGGCCCGGGATTATCATAGGAAGGAAAGGGGCGGAAGTGGAGCAATTGAAGAAGGATATAGAATACCTAACTGGTGGTAAGGATGTGGTTATAACGGTGGATGAGGTAAGGGTACCCGAGCTGGACGCCCAGCTTGTGGCGGAAGAGATAGCCATGCAGATAGAAAGACGTGTATCTCACAGAAGGGCTATGAAGAGAGCTATAGACAACGCCTTTAAGGCGGGTGCAAAGGGCGTAAAAGTGCAGGTAAAGGGTCGTATAGGCGGGGCAGAGCTGGCAAGGGCGGAGTGGTTTTTGGTGGGAAGGATGCCTTTGCAAACCCTAAGAGCGGATATAGATTATGGCTTTGCAGAAGCCCATACTAAATACGGTGTTTTGAGCGTAAAGGTATGGATATACAAAGGCGATATCCTAAAGGGTGGCAAAGAGGAGATCATTAAAAAGATAGAGGAAGACCTTAAGAAGGCTTCAAAGGAGGTATAAGCTATGTCCTTTTTGGGTCCAAAGAAGACAAAGTTTAGAAAGTCCCAAAGGGGTACTCTAAAGGGTAAGGCTTTTAGAGGTAATAAGGTTTCCTTTGGTGAGTATGGAATACAAGCCCTTGAGTCTTGTTGGCTAACCCAAAGGCAAATAGAGGCAGGAAGAGTAGCCTTGGTAAGGGCTCTAAGGAAGGGGGCAAAGGTTTGGATTCAAGTATTCCCCGATAAGCCCTATACCAAAAAGCCCAACGAGGTAAGGATGGGCGGTGGAAAAGGAGACCCAGAGGGCTTCGTGGCAGTTGTAAAGCCTGGAAAAATACTCTACGAGTTCTCTGGAGTTTCCGAAGAAGTTGCCCAAGAAGCCCACAAGCTCGTGGATGCCAAGCTTCCCATAAAGACAAGGCTTGTAAAGGCAGGAGGCTTTAAGACATGAAGGCAAAAGACTTAAGGAAGCTTAGCATAAAAGACCTTTTAAAGAAGGAAGAGGAGCTAAGGAGAGAGCTTTTGAGGCTAAGGTTTAAGAAGAAAATAGAAGGTCTTCCCAACCCTATGGAAAAGAGAAACAAAAGAAGGGAGTTGGCACGAGTTTTAACCATAATCAGAGAAAAACAGTTGAGAGGTGAAAAATGATGGAGAAGCCTTGGCATTTAAAAAGGAAAGAGTTGGTAGGTATTGTGGTAAGCGACAAGATGGATAAAACGGTGGTGGTAAAGGTAGACAGAAAAGAAGCACATCCTTTGTATAAAAAGCACATAATTAAAAGTAAGAAATACCACGCCCACGACCCCAACAACGAGTGCAAAGTGGGAGACCTTGTGGTAATAAGGGAAACAAGACCTCTCTCTAAAACAAAGAGATGGGTCGTAGTTAAGATACTCCAAAGGGTAAAATCCCCAGAGGAGGCATTGCAAGAGTAAAATATCTTTATGCTCCTTTTTCTTATTCTTCTTTTCTTTGCCTCCTTTTCCTTTGGAGTTGAGATCTTTTCCAAAAGCCTTGAGAGGTCGCCCGACGGTACTTTTAAGGCAGAAGGGGATGTGGAGGCCTACTATAGAAACTATTATATAAAGGCCGACCTTATGACCTATGATCCCGAAAAGAGGATTGTCTATGCCAAAGGGAAGGTCTATATAAGGTCTTTTGATGGATTGCTTGAGGTAAAGGGAGAGGAAGCCCTTTTAGACCTTGAAAGGGATGTGGGCTACTTTTTAGAAGCGGAGGGAAGCTTCAAAAGGTTTAACTTTACCGCCAAAAGGGTAGATAAGGAAGGAGAAAACTACACAGTACAAGAAGGCTCAATTACCACATGCCCTCCCGATAGAAGGGAGATGAAGGTTTGTTTCTCAAGGGCGGACATATCCGATAAATATGTTGTAAGCTACAATAACACCCTTAGGTTTTTCAACGTACCCATAGCCTATCTTCCCTTTACCGTGTTCCCCGTGGGGGAAAGAAGGTCGGGGCTTTTGCCGCCTATGATAGGCTCTAATACCTACAATACCTTTATATACCAACAGCCCATATATTGGGCTATATCCTCCGATAAGGATGCCACTTTAACCTTTGACATAAGGGATAAGCAAGCCAAGGGTATCTCCCTTGAGTACCGCCAATCTTTAAAGAAGGAGTTAGACATCTTTGGTTTCGTATCTCTCTACAAAGAGCCAAGACCACCGGGCAAATGGTGGGAGGGCAGAGACCCAAGCACCTTTAGAGAAAACCGCTATAGACTAAAGGTAAACATCGACTTTGACAACTTAAAAGCGGGCATCGACCTAATATCAGACCCTTACTTTATGCAGGATGTTTATTTCACCACCAAGGAAAGAACAATCCCTTACCTTTCTTCTTACCTTAGCTACCGAAAGGAAACAGACCTATACCTATTTACCTTTGACATACGCAAATTCTACGATACCACATCCCCCAACAACAGAAAAACCCTTAATAGACTTCCAGAGATAGGCTTTTATCTAAGGGAATTAAGCCTTTTAGATTTTCTATATTTTAACCTTACTGCTTCTTATACCAACTTTTACAGGCAGGAGGGTCTAAAGGCGCACAGAGTGGTGTTTTTCCCGGAGATATCCATACCTAAAAAACTCTTGGGCTTTAACCTTTTATCCACCATAACCTTTGAAAACCTACTCTATTTAGACCCAAAGGATGGAGATTTTAAAAACCCCTCTGCCTATAGCTCGGTAAGATACGTGGAAAGGCTACCCTATGTCTTTGGCTTTAGCTATGGAGATTTCAAAACAAGCAACTTGGCGGAGCTTTCCTATTCTTATAGGCCAAAGAGCTACAAAAATCCAAGGTTTGACCCTCTTGACCAGTTAAATAAGGAAAGCCTTTTGTCTTACAAGCTAAGAAGCCTTGGCTATTATAAAGAAAGGCTTTTTTATAACCTGTTTTTGGAGGGTGGTTATAACTACTTGGGAACCTTTACCTATCTTGGTGAGGAGGTAAGGGAGAGTTTTATGCCAATTAGAAGCCTTTTATATGTGTATCCTTTCGAAGGGCTTAGCCTTTCTTTCGATAGCACCTACGACGTGGTTAAAGGGCGGATATTGAAAAGTGTAGGATCTCTTGGCTTTAGTTATAGATGGGGGAGTTTTAGTGTGGGTAGGACCTTTGAAAGAAGCTATCAAGGTAAAAAATTAAACGACCAGTACAGCCTTGCCTTTTCTACTCAATACCGATCCGCCAAACTATCCTTTAACTTGATAAGGGACAATATAATTAACAAAGACTTACAAAGGCAGATAAACCTTGATTATAGAGGAGCTTGTTGGAACCTCGGTTTGATGTTTAGGGATATATACGATGGCACAAGGCGGAGGTACATTAAAGAGGTCTTCCTAACTTTTAACCTCTTTGACCTCCAAAGGCTTACAGTGCCCCTGAAAAGGTAATAAGATCCTTTAGCCTTTTAGTTTGTGCTCTTATATCCTTTGCCCCAAATATACCAGATCCTACCACCAATATGTCTGCACCAGCCCTTGCCACCTCTTGAATGTTTTCCTCCTTTATACCGCCGTCTATCTCTATAAGTATCTTTGGATTTATCCTATCAACCATAGCCCTTAGCTCCCTTAACCTTTGGAGAGACCTCTTTATAAACCTTTGGCCTCCAAAGCCCGGATTTACGGACATTAAAAGTACAAAGTCTGCATAGTAAAGGGCTTCTTCTAAAACCTTTAGAGAAGTGCCTGGGTTTATAACAACTCCCGCCTTTGCTCCAAGACTTTTGATTAAATCCAAGGTTCGGTGTATATGGGGGGTGTTCTCTATATGGACGCTTACCATGTCCGCTCCTGCCTTTATAAAGTCTGGAATATACCTATCGGGGTTTTCTATCATAAGATGGGCATCCAAAGGTAAAGGACAATGCTTTTTAATACTTTCTAAAAGAACAGGTCCAAAGGTTATGTTGGGGACAAAATGTCCATCCATCACGTCAAAGTGGATGATATCTGCACCACCTTCAACGCAAGCCTGTATCTCTTCTCCAAGCTTCCAAAAATCTGCAGAGAGTATGGAAGGGGCCAAAAGTTTCATTCTGCCTCCTCTTCTACCCTTATGAGTACGGGCTTTCCTACCACTACGGGAAGGTTTATTATCTTCTCCATCGCCCTTCGCATGCTTTTTTCGTAGGCCTTGTGGGTCAAAAGGACAAGGGGTACTATGGCTTTGCCTTCCTTTCCTGCCAATTTACATACCTTTTCCTTTTGAAGCACGCTGGCTATGCTTATATGCTCTTCTGCCAAAACTTGAGCTATGCTAGCAAGCACACCAGGCCTATCGGGCACATCAAACCTAAGGTAGTACCTGCTGTAAAAGTTATGGGTAATATTTAATTCCTTGTTTTCCCACCTTATCCTTTGCTTGCAGGGGATATTATAGGCTATGGCTTTTGCTATATCTACAAGGTCTGAGACTACGGCAGAGGCGGTGGGATGGGCTCCCGCACCCCTACCGTAGAACATGGTTTTACCTACAAAATCACCTTCTACCAGTATGGCATTAAACACATCGGAAACTTTGGCGAGGGGATCCTCTTCGGGAAGGAAGGTGGGATGCACCCTTACTTCCAGCTGATCTTCCCTCCTTTTGGCAATAGCCAAAAGCTTAAGGGTGTATCCAAGCTCTTTACCAAGCTCCACATCCAAAAGGTCTATACCCCTTATACCTTCCACATGGACTTCATAAAAGGGAAAATGGTTTCCAAAGGCTATGTATGAAAGTATGGCTATCTTGTGTGCCGAGTCCCAGCCATCAATATCAAGGGTTGGGTCTGCCTCTGCATATCCCTTCTCCTGGGCTTCCTTTAAGGCGGTGTCAAAATCCACATCTTCTTGAAACATCCTTGTAAGTATGTAGTTGGTTGTACCGTTGAGTATGCCATAGACAGAGTTTATATAATTGCCCACGAGGCATTCCCTTACCGCCTTTACTATAGGGATGCCCCCACCCACGGAAGCCTCAAAGCCTATGCATAGTTCTTTTTCCTCCGCCAGCTTAAAAAGTTCTGCCCCCTCCTCTGCCAAAAGGTGTTTGTTGGCTGTGACCACATGCCTGTCCTTTTGCAAAGCCTCCTTTATCAGCTCCTTTGCAAAGCCTTTGCCTCCTACCAATTCTACCACTATATGGGAGTTTTCTATGACCTCTTTATAATCGGTAGTCCTAAGCTCTTCTGGGACATGAAAGGCTCTGCTTTTTGCCCAATCCTTGTCTGCCACCTTTGAAAGCTCAAGATCTATACCCGTTTTCTTAGCTATCAAAGGCCGGTTTTTCAAAAGGAGTTCCACCACACCGGTACCCACCACACCGCAGCCTACTATACCTACTTTTACTTTCAATGCTTACCTCCATGGTTCGTTCTATAGGGTACAGGTATGTATTGCACCGAAGGCACCTGTGATCCCATGGGCTGAGGGAAAAGTTCCATAAGTTGGTAAACCTC
>JBKBNZ010000049.1:0-9315 GCA_046294875.1 Aquificaceae bacterium
AAACCCCCTGCCCCCGCTCGGGGGCTTTTTCTATTGAATGGTTTTTTATATCCTTTAACTATATGCCGAGTGAGAAATTCTTTTGCAGGGGCGGTTCATTCTTGCAGGAAAAATAGTTCATAAGTTGCCCCTATGGAGGTTTATTTACTTGGTGTAAAGTTATATTTATAAACCATGTACGACAGGATAATTATAAGAGGTGCTCGGCAGCACAATTTAAAGGATATAAACCTTGATATACCAAAAAACAAGCTTGTGGTTATAACAGGACCATCGGGCTCTGGTAAGTCTTCCCTTGCCTTTGATACCATATACGCAGAAGGTCAAAGAAGGTATGTGGAATCTTTGTCCTCTTATGCGAGGCAGTTTCTTGGCGTTATGGAAAAGCCCGAGGTGGATATTATAGAGGGCTTATCGCCCGCCATTGCCATAGACCAAAAAACCACCTCAAAAAATCCAAGGTCTACCGTGGGGACGGTCACGGAAATATACGACTATATGCGTGTTTTGTGGGCAAACATTGGAAAACCGCATTGTCCTGAATGTGGAAGGTTGCTTGAAGGTTTGTCCGCCCATGAGATATTGGAAAGGGTCTTTGAAAAGTATAGGTCAAAGCGTATAAGCGTGCTTTCTCCTTTGGTGAGGGGCAAAAAGGGAGAGTTTAGGGAGCTTTTTAAGGAGCTTGACAGGATGGGTTTCTCACGGGTAAAGGTAGATGGTGAATACATGAGGATCCTTGAGGTACCGCCCTTGGATAAAAACAAAAAGCATCACATAGACCTTGTGGTGGATAGGCTTACTCTTGAAGAGGAAGAAAGGGCAAGATTGCTTACCGCCATAGAGAAAGCCCTTGAACTTTCCAAGGGACTTTTAAAGATAGAAGATATACAAGAACAAAGGGAAGAGGTCTTTAGCGAAAGGCTAACATGCCCCGACCATGGCTTTTCCATAAGCGAGCTTTCCCCAAGGCTTTTTTCCTTTAACTCTCCCTATGGAGCATGCCCTGCCTGCAAAGGTTTGGGCGTCAAATGGGAAATAGACCAAAAGCTACTCATAGATGAAGAAGAACCTGCAATAAGAGCCTTTAGGATAACAGAATCCACCTACTTTGAATATCTTAAATATCCCATAGCCAACATACTAAAAAAGCTTGGCTATGATCCCAGCACGCCCTTTAAAGACCTGCCAAGTGGTATAAGAAACTTTCTTTTGTACGGTGGCTCTTTGCAAGGAGGCAACTTTGAAGGTATTATAAAACATCTTGAAAAGAGATTTTTGGAGGAAGACTCCGAAAGGCTTAGAGAGGAAATAGGAGAGTTCATAAG
The DNA here is from genome assembly GCA_046294875.1 of Aquificaceae bacterium. GTDB lineage: Bacteria > Aquificota > Aquificia > Aquificales > Aquificaceae > Pampinifervens. Next base: position 1,326 of record JBKBNZ010000049.1, read on the forward strand.
AGAAAAGCCTTGTCCTGAGTGCGGCGGTGCAAGGTTAAAGCCGGAAGCCCTCTCGGTGCTCATAGAGGGAAAAAGTATATGGGATGTGGCAAGGATGCCCATAAGGGAGGCAAAGGAGTTTTTTGATAGCCTAAGTCAAAGGCTTGACGCAAAAAGTCTTTTGATAGCGGAAAGGCTTATAAAGGAAATATCCGACAGGCTCGGATTTCTTTTAAACGTAGGGCTTGATTACTTAGACCTTGCCCGCAGTGCTACTACCCTTTCCGGTGGTGAGATGCAACGTATAAGGCTTGCCACTCAGATAGGATCAAAGCTCACGGGCGTTCTGTACGTGCTTGATGAACCCTCTATAGGTTTGCACCCAAGGGACACATCAAAACTCATAAAAACCCTAAAAGACCTAAGAGACCTTGGCAACACGGTTATAGTAGTGGAGCATGACCCAGAAACTATCCTAAGCGCAGACTGGATCATTGACATGGGCCCCGGAGCGGGAAAAGAGGGCGGCAGGGTGGTTTTTGAGGGCACCGTTGATGAGATGCTAAAGGATGAAAACTCCCTTACGGGAGCCTACCTTTCTGGAAAACTTTCTATAGCAGTTCCCCAAAGCAGAAGAAAGCCAAAGGACAAGTGGCTTAGAATAGTAGGGGCAAAAAAGCATAACCTTAAGAATATTAACGTGGAAATTCCCGTGGGCTTGCTTGTTTGCATAACGGGGGTTTCTGGAAGTGGTAAATCAACCCTTATATACGATATTCTTTGGCAGTATGCCAAGGCGCTTTTCTATGGCGGCAGCTCCGATATAGAAGGCTTTGAAAGAATAGAAGGCCTTGAGCACTTTGACAAGGTGATAAACATAGACCAATCACCCATTGGAAGAACACCAAGGTCAAACCCCGCCACCTACACCAAGGTTTTTGACCACATTAGAGAGCTTTTTGCTCAAACACCAGAAGCAAGGGCAAGAGGTTACAACGCAGGAAGGTTTTCCTTTAACCTAAAGGGAGGAAGGTGCGAAGCCTGCCAGGGCGAGGGTGTTATAAAGGTGGAGATGCACTTTTTGCCACCTGTTTATGTGCCTTGCGATGTTTGTAAGGGCAAAAGGTACAACAGGGAAACCCTGGATATTCTCTACAAGGGGAAAAACATAGCAGATGTGCTTGATATGACCGTGGACGAAGCCTATGAGTTTTTTATAAACATACCCACCATAAAAAGAAAGCTCCAGCTTTTAAGGGATATAGGGCTTGGCTATATAAAACTTGGACAACCTGCTACAACCCTTTCGGGAGGAGAGGCTCAAAGGATAAAACTTTCAAGGGAGCTTTCCAAGAAGGAAACGGGAAGAACCCTGTACCTTTTGGACGAGCCTACTACAGGGTTACACATGGACGATGTTAAAAAGCTTGTGGATATTCTCCAAAGGCTTGTGGATAAAGGAAACACGGTGGTGGTTATAGAACACAACCTGGACGTTATAAAGTGCGCAGACTGGATAATAGACCTTGGACCAGAGGGAGGAGAAAAAGGAGGCTATGTGGTGGCAGTGGGACCACCCGAAGAGATAGCCAAAAGGGAAGAATCCTACACGGGACAGTATTTAAGAAGGGTTTTGGAAGGAGAATATGTATATTTGTATTAAAATCAATCCTATCTCCCATGAAGCAGGTTGCTGTTATAGGGGCTTCAAAGGCAAACCAAGAGGAGTACCACGTTGCCTATCAGCTTGGTAAGGAAATAGCCAAAAGGGGATGGATAGTGGTCTGTGGCGGAAGGGGCGGGGTTATGGAGGCTGTATGTAAAGGGGCAAAGGAAGAAAGGGGCATAACGGTAGGCATACTACCATCTTATGAGGGGGAAGAGGCAAACCCTTACGTGGATATAAAGATAAGGACTGGCATGAATTGGAATAGAAACCCCCTCGTGGTCGCCAGCGGTGACGTGGTTGTCGCCATAGGAGGAAACTGGGGCACCCTATCGGAGATAGCCTACGCCCTGATATTAGGAAAGCCCATAATAGGCTACAAAACCCATCCCATAGAAGGGCTAAAACAGGCAAAGCGTCTGGAGGATATTTTGGAGTTTTTAGAAGGGCATAGTTTATGAGGAAAATGACCATTTGGCGTGTTGAAAATCCATATCAAAAGACCATATTTATTAAAAGAGGATAGGGCTATGGGAAAGGAACTGTTTGAATTAGAAGACCTGCTTTTTAAAAGCGTTTATAAAGAGATAGAAGAAAGGTATGAAGAAGTTATGCAGATATACGCCCATGATCCCGAAATTAGAAACATAGCCAACAGCATAAAGGGCATGAGCGATTACATAATGAAAGTCTATAAAGACATACCAAACCCAGAGAAAAAGTTAGACGAAAGCCTTTATACCACCCTGTACCAAGTGTTAAAAGACCTAAGCCTGACGCTTTACGACCTATCCATAGCAGAGGGCGAACAGATCTACTATGTAATCTCAAGCGCCTACCAGAAGCTAAACGGAGCAAACAATCTGTTGGAAAAACTTTAAAGGTAGCGTAATTTAGCTTTTAGGAATGTCAAAGGTTTTTCCAAATTATTCACCAACGCCGGAAAGGCCTCTAAGTTAAACTATAGAGAAGCTATTTTAATATCACCCTACTCTAAGTCAGGCACACCAAGGCCTGTAAGCATCCACTATAACGATAAGATAGCCTATATGGAATATAAAGGGTTTTAGACCTGGAAAATTGGAGAAAGATATTTCTTTTCGGTTGTAGGCTTAAAATATAAATTTATGGACAAAGTAAGAAACTTTTCCATAATAGCCCACGTAGATCATGGCAAATCTACCTTGGCCGATAGGCTTTTGGAATTTACCGGAGCGGTTTCCAAAAGGGAGATGAAGGAGCAAATATTAGACACCCTTGAAATAGAAAGGGAGAGGGGAATAACCATAAAGCTGCAAGCTGTAAGGATGTTTTACAAAGGCTATACTTTGCACCTTATAGATACTCCGGGGCACGTAGATTTTTCTTACGAGGTTTCGAGGGCTTTGGCTGCTTGCGAAGGAGCCTTGCTTTTGGTGGATGCCACCCAAGGCATAGAAGCCCAAACTGTTGCCAACTTTTGGAAGGCTGTGGAACAAAACCTTGTAATAATACCCGTAATTAATAAAATAGACCTACCTGCCGCAGACCCCAATAGAGTAAAAAAACAGATAGAAGACATCCTTGGAATTCCCTCAGATGAAGTTATCCTTGCCTCCGCGAAGGAAGGCATAGGCATAGAAGAAATAATACAGGCGATAATAGAGAGAATACCACCACCGAAAGGGGATCCCAATAAGCCCCTAAAGGCGCTCATCTTTGACTCTTATTACGACCCTTATAGAGGTGCCGTAGCATTTGTGAGGATAATAGACGGAGAGGTAAAGCCGGGCACACGCATAAGGCTATTCTCCACAGGCAAAGAGTTTGAAGTAACAGAAGTGGGAGCCCAAACACCCAAGCTAACTAAGTTTGAAAAGCTTTCTGCAGGAGACGTAGGCTACATTGCAGCCTCTATAAAGGATGTAAGAGACATAAGAGTAGGTGATACCATAACAGACGCCAAAAATCCAACTTTGGAGCCAGTACCCGGCTTTAGACCTGCCAAGCCCATGGTGTATGCGGGCATGTATCCCTCGGAAGGATACACCTACGAGGAGCTAAGGGAAGCCCTTGAAAAGTACGCCATAAACGATGCGGCTATACAGTTTGAACCAGAAACATCTCCCGCTTTGGGCTTGGGCTTTAGGGTGGGCTTTTTGGGACTTCTCCATATGGAAATAGTCCAAGAGAGGCTTGAAAGGGAGTATAACGTTAGTATAGTAACCACGGCGCCCAGCGTTGTCTATAGAGTAAGGCTAAAGAATGGCCAAATTAAGGAGATAAGAAATCCCTCCGAGCTTCCCGAAAACTGGGGCATAATAGAGGCCATAGAAGAGCCTTTTGTCCTCTTAACCATAATAACTCCAAAAGACTATGTGGGAAACATAATGGGCTTGTGCCAAGAGAAAAGAGGCCTTCAAAAGAAGTTCCTTTACCTTGACCCCAACACGGTGATGCTGGAGTACGAAATGCCCCTAAGCGAGGTTATCATGGACTTTCACGACAAGATCAAAGGACTATCAAAGGGCTACGCTTCTTATGACTATGAATTTATAGGCTTTAGAGAAGAGGACCTTGTAAGGCTAAACGTTTTTATAAACAACGAGCCCGTGGATGCCCTGTCTTTTATAGTGCACAGAGAGAAAGCCTACAGAAGAGCAAGGCAGCTGGTAGAAAAGCTAAAGGATGTAATACCAAGGCAGCTTTTTGAGGTAAAGGTGCAGGCAGGCATAGGCACCAAAATAATAGCCTCCGAAAGAATACCACCCCTAAGAGCTAACGTGACCGCCAAATGCTATGGTGGAGATATAACAAGGAAGAAAAAGCTTCTGGAAAAACAAAAGGAAGGTAAAAAGAGGCTAAAGCAGTTTGGAAAGGTAGAGTTACCCCAGGAAGCCTTTCTAACAGTTCTTAAGCTATGAGAGAGTTTAACATATTCCTGGGCTTTGTGTTTGAAGGAGCCTTTAAACTTGGCTTTTTACAAGGAAGGATCAATGATTATGAAAATTTCACCTACAGCGTTTTTGAAAAGATAAAAGAATACGCACAAGAGGATGAGGTTTTAAAAAGCACAGTGGAAGAGATAAAAGAGGTCTTTCCCTACCCTATACACGACCCACCACAGAATATGAGAGAGCTTAGCAAGTTAAAGGAAGACTATGAGGGAGAAATAGAAGAAGAGATAAAACCAAACTGGAAAAAGCTATACACAAAGCTTGTCTTTTCCCTTGGTTATGCGGGTGGAAGCTTCTATAGCAAGGCTATGGGAGAAGTGAAATTAAAGAAATACCATATGGGAGAAGAATCGGAATATATCATATGGCAAAACGCGGATATGGTCTTTGTAAAGGACAAAACATTATACATCTTGGACTTTAAGCTTGGAGGAACAAGGACTGCCCTAAGGGAGATTATAACAAGCAACCCAGAAGATAAAACATATAGAAATATACCAAAGATACCAATACGCAGTTATGGCATACCCGTGAATGTATCCCTTGGAGAAATGGAGTTTGGAGGCTTTTTAGAGAAGTTTATGAAGGTCAATGAAAAGCTAAGAGAAACGGAGGATGTTTTTATAGAAACAAAGGGATTTTTACAGACCCTTTGCTATGCGGTAGATTTTCTATGTAACGAAAAAGATCCCATAGAAGAGGTCAATTTGGAGCTAATATACCCAGTGCACGAGCCCTTAAGTTTAAGGTTCTTTGTAAGGGATAGGGAAAAACTAAAAGGGTTTTTACAGCCCACGAAAGACCTTTACAGGGATATAAAGGAGAATGAAGGTCCTTATGCAAAGATAGACACACAAAGTGAGGTAAGAAAGAAAAGGTTAAAGGAGGAGATCCCAAAAACCATAGAAAAACTAAAAGAAGATATGAAAAATAGGGAAAAAGCCCCAATTGAGCTACCCACAGGAGATATAAAAGAGGCAAGGGAGGACGTAAAAAGACGCTTGGAAGAGTTTATGAAAAAGGAAGAGCCATGTAAAGCAATAGCCCTTTTGCACTCCGCTGGAAGTGGAAAAACTTCCCGAGTAAGGGAAATGATATTAAACCAAGAGGGGAAGCACATAGTCTTATACATGGCAACGCGTATAAGCCTTTTGGATAGAGAGTACGAAAAGCTAAAGAAAATCAACAGCAATAAAAATATAGAGCTGGTCTATGAAAGGGGCCAAAAGCAACTTAAAAAGGTCATAGACAGGGGAACCCATTACGAAAGCGAAGAATACCGTGTGGGAAAACTTCGAATGACGGTGGATGAGATTAGAAGGATAGTAGACGGAAAAAAGCCAGACTACATATGGGCTTTCCTAACCATACAGGCCTTGGTGGAAACCGCCTACGGAACGAGAACTTCAGAGCATTTAAGAGTTCTCTTAAGGCCTACCATAATAAGGAATTACCATATCCACATAATCCTTGATGAATTTTTTGGATACAAGAATGGACTGTTTGCCATAACAGAGATGTTTGAATTTTTAAAGGAAGTAAAAATGAAAAAGGGAAGGGCAAGCCTTTACATGTTTGACGCCAACGGATACTCCCCCAATCTTTTGGAAAAGTTGATACAGGAATACAGACAGTTTGAAGTAATACCAGAATCCATCGTTTTAACCCAGTACGAAGAGGAAAGGAAAATCCAATATGAAGACATACCCTTTGAAATATACGCAAAGCATGGCTATCCTGCGGGAAAACTCTTTATCCACAAGAAATTTTTGGAGGTTGAAAAACAAAGAGACATTTCACCCCTTATTGCCAACTATATAAAGAAAACTTTAAAGGAGGGAAGCAGCGCCTTTGCCTTTATACAAAACAAAGAGCTTATAGTGGATGTTGAAAAAGAGCTTTCAAATGTAGGGTTGACATCCCTTATAGCCACCGCAAGCTCAAGGAAAAGCCAAGAACAGATAAACAATGGAGTAGAGGATGTAATCCTTGGCACTTCCTCTGTTTCCAGAGGACTTGACTTTAGTAGACCTAACAAGCCCATAGATTGCATATACATAGTGGTAAATACTTGGGGCATAGAAAACAACTTGGTGGAGACAATACAAGCCATATCTCGCTCAAGGGGCGATGAAGAAACAGAAAAAAGGGAAAAACACCTACACCTTATATACGTAATTAGCGATGAATACCTCAATAATGTGGTGGAAAAAATATTAAGCATCTTAGACAAACCCGATAAAGAACTCGTGGAGCTCGTCTATAGAAAGGAGCGGCTTGAAGGCTTCCTTGACCTCGACCATGTTTTAACCAGAATCCTTGAACAGTTTCTCCACAAACCATCGAAACATGTGTTGGTGCCCATTCCCACGCAGCACAGAAGCTTATACAGACCTAACGTTTTTGAAGACTACGAGGATGTGCTCAACTTCTTGGACGATGTGCTTGATATGGAAAAAGAAAACGAGCGTAGGGAAACTTTACAAAGCTTTTATAAAAGCCTTTTGGAATGGGGCTACATATACACCAACCTGCCAAGACCAGAAAACATGAAAGGCTTTGAATACTACCATCCATACATACTTTATGAAGCAAAGGAACTGTTTTCAAGCTTCAAAAACGAAGAAAGGATAAAGTTAAAGGGATACCTAAAAGATATAAAGGATGTGCTGGAACAACACAGTGTAGAAAAGGCACAAAAGGTTGAATATTTTGTAGAGAAAACTCTCCCTAATCAAGAAAACAAAGCCCCTCTTTTGATACCCATATACTCTTTGGTTTTTGTGAAAAATTACTTGGGAGAAAAGTATAGAAAGCTAAGATTTATTATATACAAAAGGGCAGGAAGAGGGCATGCTGAGGTTTTGGGAGGAAGCTTAAATCCAACGACCATTTGCCTTGTAGGAGAAAGGGAAGAGTACGCTTGCATACCCCTTGGCGAAGACTATCCCTACAAAGAAGTCTTAAGCGGCAGGTTTGCCAAATTTCCTGTAAAATTTATCAAAAGCCTCTTGGAGGGATAAAATGGAAGAAAGGTTTAGGTTTAGGGAAGAAGATGAGAGAATGGATTACTTTGCAAAGAGGGAGCATTATGGAAACGATTTCTACTATGCGGGTCTATTTTACAGCTATCAAATGGAATATATGGAAAATATAGCTAAGTATTTCTACAAACATAGAGAAAGAAAAAAGGAGGTGATGCAAGAGTTTGAAAAGTTTCTCTTGGAAAACAAGCCCATAAGTGGAAAGGCGGAATATTCTATAAAGGAAATAACAGGATGGAGAAAGCCTTGGGATATCCTTAAAGGTACTCGAGTAGGAAGCTTTCCAAGATTTAGGGAAGATAGCAAATTTAACATCTATGAGTTAAAGCTTGAAGGATCATCCGAAGTAGATAAAAAGTCTGGTT
>JBKBNZ010000050.1:0-8823 GCA_046294875.1 Aquificaceae bacterium
TTCCCCTTAGCTTATAATATAACGTATGAGCCTGTTGGCCGTATACGACCAAGAGGGTAGACTTTTGGAAACTACCAGGGACTACGAGGATATAAGGAAAAGGTTGGCTTCCTTGGGGATTATCTTTGAAAGGTGGAACACTGATAAAGAGCTTCCTTGGTCTGCTACTCAGGAAGAGGTTTTACAAGCCTACAAGGAAGATGTGGAAAGGATAGTAAACCAGTATGGCTTTAAATCCATAGATGTGGTTAGTTTAACGCCAGAGCATCCTAAAAGGGAAGAGCTTAGGAATATGTTCCTTTCAGAACACACTCATTCGGACTTTGAAGTAAGGTTTTTTGTAGACGGTTGTGGTACCTTTTATCTCCATATTGGAGACAAGGTTTATGTGGTTTTGTGTGAGAAAGGAGATTTTATAAGCGTGCCGGCAAACACCAAGCACTGGTTTGATATGGGTACAAAGCCCTTTTTTAAGGCTATAAGGTTCTTTTCAATCCCCGAGGGCTGGGTTGCCAACTTTACTGGTTCTGACATATCCAAAAGGCTACCAAGCCACGATGAAATAGTGGGGAGCTAAGCTTGGAACTTCCAAGGCTTTATGCTATAACCAACAGCAAAAGGTATCCAGATCTTTTAGAAAGACTTTTGAGAGCCCTTGAAAAGGGCATAAGGATGGTTCAGCTTAGGGAAAAGGAAATATCGGGCTTGGAATACTACAAGCTTGCCCTTAAGGTGAGGGAAATAACCAAGGAATACAAGGCTCTTTTGTTTATAAACGAAAGGGTAGATATAGCTTTGGCAGTGTCCGCAGAGGGTGTTCATTTGCCCCAAAAGGGATTTCCCCCAAGCGTGGTAAAAAAGATAGCTCCTAACCTTTTGATAGGATATTCCGCCCATAGCTTAGAAGATGCCCTTTATGCCCAAAAGGAAGGAGCAGACTTTATAACCCTAAGCCCCATCTTTAAAACCAAAAGCCATCCAGAAGCACAGCCCATAGGCTTGGAAAAACTTAGAGAGGTAGCCCAAAGGGTATCTATACCTGTGTATGCCCTTGGAGGAATAACCTGGGATAAGATAAAGCTTTGTTATAAGAATGGAGCTTATGGGATAGCAGGAATAGGTTTATTTTTTGAAGATGTTGATAGTGATCGGGGGAGCAACGGGTAGCGGAAAGTCCGAAGTCTGTTGCAAGCTTGCCAAAAGGATTGATGGGGAGATAATAAGCGCAGACTCCATGTGTGTGTATAGGGGCATGGATATAGGCACTGCAAAGCCTTTGGATTGTATGAAGGAAGTAAAACATCATCTGGTGGATGTGGTGGATATAGGCTATGTTTTTGACGCCAAGCTTTTTGAAGAGCTGGCACTGGAGGCTATAAAGCAGATAGAAGAAAAGGGGAAAACTCCTATTGTGTGTGGTGGCACTTATTTGTATTTGCAGGCGCTTCTTTATGGTATGGGGGAAACTCCCAAGCCCGATTGGAAGCTAAGGGAAAGGCTGTACCAAATAGCCCAGGAGAAAGGAAGCCAATATCTATACCAAAGGTTAAAGATAGTGGACCCTGCCTATGCCAAAAAGATATCTCCAAGGGATACCAAAAGGATAGTTAGAGCTTTGGAGGTGTTTATAAACTCTGGGAAGCCCTTTTCCTCCTTTCATCGTTGGGATGTTCCTCGCCTACCCTTTAAGGGCTTTTACTTAAAAGGCAGCTGGGAGTGGTTAAGTAAAAGGATAGAAGAGAGGGCAAAAAGAATGGTGCAGTTTGGTCTTTTGGAGGAGATAAAGAGGCTTTTAGAGAGGGGCTTTGAAAGCTTTTTAACTTCCCCCCAAGCCATAGGCTATAAGGAGTTTATACCTTGTGTAAAGGGTGAAAAAGAAATAGCACTTTGCTTGGAGGAGATGATAAAAAACACAAAGGAGTATGCCAAAAGGCAAATAAGATGGTTTAGAAAACAAGGATGGCAAGAGGTGGACGTGGAAAGCTTGGGCGTTGACGGAGCTCTGGAGAGTATGCTTTTACACCTCGGTACCTCCCAAAACCATAGACCTTATCCTTAAAGTAGGCTGGGCATCTGTAACGGGTACGCCTTGACCTTCCTTCCCGCAGGTACCTATGCTCCAGCCAAGGTCCCATCCCACCGCATCCACATCCATAAGAGCCTTGGGACCATTTCCTATCAAGGTGGCAGACCTTATAGGGTAGGTTACCTCCCCGTTTTCTATCATATAGCCTTCCATTACCTCAAAGACAAAGTCTCCCGTTACCGTGTTTACCTCACCTCCTCCCATCTTTACCACCAAGATCCCCTTTTTAGTGTCTGCGATTATATCCTTGGGGTTATCTTTCCCGGGGGCTATGTAGGTGTTTGTCATCCTAACCATAGGCACATGGGCGTAGCTCTGTCTCCTGCCGTTTCCTGTGGACTGTTTTCTTTCCTTCATAGCCCTTAGCCTGTCGTACATATAGCCCACAAGATAACCATCCTGTATAAGCACTGTTTTTTGGGCGGGCACTCCCTCGTCATCCACCGTAAAGGATCCATTGTGTCCTTCAAGGGTGGCGTCGTCTATCACCGTTATAAGCTCGCTGGCAACCTTCTGACCCATCTTACCCTTATAAACAGAAAGCCCCTTTTGTACCAAGTCTGCCTCAAAGCCATGACCCACCGCCTCGTGGATCATGGTGCCACCAGCCTGACCCGCCATTACCACGGTAAAGCTTCCCGCGGGGGCAGGCTTTGCCTGTAGCATAAGAAGCGCCCTTTCTGTAGCCTTTCGGGCTATATCCTCCGGCTTATGCTTTTCAAAGAGTTCAAAACCTCCGCTTATACCCGCAGACTCATAACCCCTTTGAAGTATTCCGTCCTTTTCCACCACCACATGGGTAAAGAACACCACCCTCTTTTGTAAGTCCTCTGCCCTATCTCCAAGGCTGTTTATAATCATTATCTCCCTTGTTCTATCCATCAGCACCACCATAACCTGTTTAACCCTATCTCCATAGCTTCTTGCCTTTTCGTTGGCTCTCAAAAGAAACTCTTTACGATACTCCATATCTTTTTCATCGGGGTCTATGCTCAGCTTGGTATAGCCCTTTATCTGCCTAAGGCCTATTTTGACAGCACCATGACCCTCACCCCTTGCCAAAGTGCGGACTATCTCCATAAGGTTTTCAAAGGTGGGGTTGTTTGTATAGCCATAGTAGGTTCTCCCCTCCTTTATAAGCCTTATACCCACACCCTCATCTATGCCCCATTGGACCTTATCTATTTTGTTATCCTCAAGCTGCATCCTACACGTGCGTACCTTTTCATAAAAGATCTCTCCGTATTCACCACCTTGGGACAAAAGATTAGAAAGAAGATAACCAGCCTTTTCCTTTAGCATATCTTTTACCATCTTAGCCTCCTTATGATAAAATCATATAACATGGCTGTAAGGATAGATATTAACAGCATACAAAGGGATATGTTTATTGAGCATAACGGCGTGCCCCACAGGGTCGTTGACTACGAGCATGTAAAGCCTGGCAAAGGACAAGCCTTTGTAAGGGTAAAGGCAAAAAATATGCAAACGGGCAACGTGATAGAGATAACTTATAAGTCCTCCGACTCCATAGAGTTGGCAGACTTTGAGCAGGTCTTTGCGGAGTATTCTTACAACGACGGAGACTATTACTATTTTGTAAGCCAAACCACCTATGAGATGATACCCGTAGCCTATGAAAACCTCAAAGAAGAGACCAAGTTTTTAAAGGAGGGCATGACCGTCGTAGTATTCCTCTATAAGGGTCAGCCCATAGGTATAGAACTGCCAAAGCAGGTGGAACTGAAGGTTGTGGAAACAGAGCCCGCTTTCAAAGGTGATACGGCCTCCGGTGGGTCAAAGCCTGCAAAGCTTGAAACAGGTGCGGTGGTACAAGTACCCTTCTTTGTAAAAGAGGGAGACGTGGTAAAAGTAGATACGCGCACGGGCGCCTACATAGAAGTAGTAAAGAGGGCATAATGGACAAGGACTTTGTTAAGGAGATCATCAACCTTGTAAAAGGCAGCGATATAAAGCAGATCAGCATAGAAATAGGAGATTTAAAGCTTTTCATAGAAACCCATCAGAAAGAAGTTCAAAGGGTAGAAATACCCTTACCCCAGACACGTTACCAGGAAATTATGCCCCCCTCAGAGGAAGTTCCACAGGAGAACCTACACGTTATAAAAAGTCCCTTGGTGGGTACCTTTTACCGCTCACCTTCTCCGGGAGCTCCTCCCTTCGTAGAGGTAGGGGATATGGTCTCGCCCGGGCAAGTCCTTTGCATCATTGAAGCCCTAAAGGTTATGAACGAAATAGAAAGCGATGTAAGAGGAAAGGTGGTAAAAATATTGGTGGAGAACGGAGAAACGGTAGAGTACGGACAGCCTTTGTTTATAATAGACACCAACGTATAAAGATGGAAGAAAAAAGGGTTGTTCTTAAACTTTCCCAAGAGGAGCATACCTACTTAGCTAAGGGTTCTTACGGAGAGCTTTTGGTAGGAGAAAAGGGACACAGACCCATGGAGCTTTTACTGATAGCCCTTGCAGGCTGCTCGGGGGTGGATATATCCCACATACTAAGGAAGAAAAGGCAAGATGTAAGGGACATAGAAGTCATCGCAACAGGGATAAGAAAGGATGAGCATCCAAGGGTCTATGAGAGTATAAAACTCCTTTACAGGGTCTATGGAAAAAACATTAAGGAAAAGGCGGTAGAAGAAGCCCTAAGGTTATCCTTGGGTAAGTATTGCAGTGTTTATGCTATGCTAAACAAAGCCTGCAAGATTGAAATGAGCTTTGAGGTGATAGATGAGGCTTAAGGCTTTTTGGGAAAAGGGAGAAAAGGCTCTTTTGTCTTATATGATGGTGGGATACCCCGATTATGAAACTTCCCTTTTGGCTTTTAGGACGCTTCTAAAAGAGGGCAGCGATATATTAGAAATAGGCTTTCCCTTCTCCGACCCTGTGGCGGACGGTCCTACAATCCAACTTGCCCACGAGGTAGCTTTAAGGAACGGTATAAAATCAAAGCATGTCTTTGAGCTATCTTACACCCTAAGGCAAGAATTCCCCCACCAGCCCTTTTTACTTATGACCTACTACAATCCCATCCTTAGGATGGGGCAAGAAAACTTCTGCAAAAGGGCTATTCAGGCAGGAATAGACGGCTTTATAGTGCCAGACCTTCCCCCAGAGGAGGGCGATACTTTAAAGGAAGTATGTCAGGCCTACGGGCTCTCCTTGGTCTTTTTGGCCTCTCCCACAAGCACAGAAGAAAGACTAAAGCTTATATGTGAAAAATCAGACCATATGGTTTATTTTGTCTCTTTAACGGGCACCACGGGAGCAAGGGAAAGCCTACCCATGGAAAGGCTAAGGGAAAGGATAAAGCTTTACAGGTCTGTGTGTAATAAGCCCGTCGTGGTTGGGTTTGGTGTATCAAAAGGAGAGCAGGCAAGGGAGATAGTCCAGTTTGCCGACGGTGTGGTAGTAGGAAGCCATTTTGTAAAGCTCGCAGGGGAAAGAAACATAAAAGCCCTTGGAGAGAGTGTAAAGAAGATAAAATCCGCATTAAAATATTAGTTCTATGTTTTTCTGGAGAAAATCTCAAGAGGAAAAAAAGGCGGAAGAAGGCAGCAAAGAGGCCATCCTTAGCCTTATAGAAAAAGGAAAAAAGGAAAAGGCCATAGAGATCCTTGAAAGGTTCAAAGACAGAGAAGATCTAAGGCCTATCCTTTTTAAGCTCTATATGGAGGAGGGCAAATACTACTATGCCTACCAGTTGATAGAACATTACGACCCAAACCTTGCCACCGCAAAGGAGAAGGCCCTTATATACGAAAGGGTAGGCGAGCTTGAAAAGGCTTCCAAAGAATATGCCAAGCTTGGAGACTGGGAAAGCCTTAAAAGAGCAGGATTGTTGCTTTGGCAGGCGAAAAAGTCTCAAGAAGCCCTTGAAATACTTGAAAGGTCTTTAAAGCTTGCCCCACCGTTAAAAAGACAGGAGGTAGAAGAGGCGATCACCAAAATAAAAGAAGAACTTGGCCTTGTACAAAGGGAAAGCCTTATCCAAAGGCTAAAAAAGGGACTACAGAAAACAAGGGAAGCGGTAGAGTTTGGTATCCTTTTTGCCAATAGGAAGGTAGATGAAGAACTTTTTGAAGAGTTAGAAGAAAAGCTTATAAGGGCAGACATTGGAAGTAAAACAGCCCTTTACCTTGTGGAAGAACTAAAAAAGGAAGCCATAAGAAGAAACCTAAAAACCTCAGACCAGCTTCTTGAATACTTTAAAAAGCTTCTTGCAGACCATTTGGTAAAATGTGAAGCATCCTTATGGGAGCCAAAGGAAAAAAGTATATACCTTTTCCTTGGAGTGAACGGCTCTGGTAAAACAACCACCATAGGCAAGCTTGCCTATAAATTTACAAAGGAAGGTAAAAGAACCTTGTTGGTGGCGGCGGATACCTTTAGGTCTGCAGCTGTAGAACAACTTCAAGCGTGGGCAGAAAGGAGCGGTGCGGACATAGTAAAAAGGCACGAAGGCGCAGACCCAGCTTCCGTTGTCTATGAGGCCATGCAAAAGGCAAAGGAAGAAGATTACAAGGCGATCCTTATAGATACCGCAGGTAGGCTTCATACAAAGGAGCCTTTGATAAGGGAATTGAGAAAGATAAGGGACGTAATAAAAAAGTTTTTCCCGGAGGAGCCAAGGGAGATCCTTTTGGTGCTTGATGCCACCATAGGTCAAAACTCCATACAACAGGCAAAGGTGTTTAAAGAAGCCCTTGATATAACGGGTATTATCCTTACCAAGCTGGATGGTTCTGCCAAGGGCGGTGCGGTGATGCCCATATGCAAAGAGCTTGGGATCCCTATAAAGCTCATAGGTGTGGGTGAGGGTATAGAAGATATTCAACCTTTTGACGCAAAGCTTTTTATAGAAGAGCTCGTGTCTTAGGAGGAAGGCATGCTTCCAGAAGAGTTTATAAAGGTCCCAGAAGTGCCGTCAAACCCCTTTGAAGTCCCTCTTATGCCTCTTAGAGACCTGGTGGTATTTCCCTCAATGGTTATTCCCCTTTTCGTGGGAAGGCCTTTTTCCATAAAAGCCATAGAAGAAGCCCTTAAAAGGGACAGGCTTATCTTTTTAGTACTACAGAAGGATAAAAATACGGAAAACCCCACGAAGGAAGATCTTTACTCTGTGGGTACCATAGCCCATGTGATAAGGTCTGCGCCCATAGAGGAAGGAAGGCTAAAGCTTCTGGTACAGGGTATAAAAAGGGCAAGGCTTGTGGATTATAAACAAGAAGGTGAATACTTTAGCGCACTTGTGGAACCCATAGAAGAGCCACAGGTGGACGTGGAAAGCCTATCGGAGGAGATAAGAGCCTACATAAAGTCTATAAAGGAACAGCTTGATTTAGCCCTTTCCCTTGGAAAGCAGGTGATCCCAGACCTTTTAATGCTTATAAAGGATTTGGAAGACCCAGGAAAGGTGGCAGACCTGACAGCTTCCCTTTTGGATATAAAGGCTGTAGAGGCACAAAGGGTTTTAGAGGCCTTCGACCCTATAGAGAGGTTAAAGATAGTGCACGAGCTACTTCAAAGGGAAGTTAGTCTTTTGGAGGTTCAAAGTAAGATAAGGGGCATAGCCCGAGAAAGGATAGAGAAGGAACAAAGGGAGTACTTTTTACGTCAGCAATTAAAGGCTATACTGGAGGAGCTCGGAGAAGGGGACGAGAGAAAGGTAGAGATAGAAGAGTACAAGAAGAAGTTAAGCAAGTTGAAGTTACCAAAGGAGTCCAAGGAAGAAATAGAAAAGCAAATAAGAAGGTTAGAAAAACTCCATCCCGAGTCTGCAGAGGCTGGAGTGTTAAGAACATGGCTTGATTGGGTCCTTGAGCTTCCATGGAACAAAAGCAGCAAAGACAGGTACCATATAGACAAGGTAAGGGAAATATTGGATAGAGATCACTACAACTTGGAGAAGGTCAAAGAAAGGATAGTAGAATATTTGGCGGTCAAAAAGTTAACAAGGGGTAAAAAGGGTGCGGTGCAGATACTTTGTTTTGTAGGCCCTCCCGGCGTAGGAAAGACTTCTCTGGGAAGGTCTATTGCAGAAGCCCTTGGCAGACGTTTTGTTCGCATATCCTTGGGCGGCATAAGGGATGAGGCAGAGATAAGGGGACACAGAAGAACCTACGTGGGAGCCATGCCCGGCAGGATAATACAGGCTATAAAGCAGGTAGGCACAAAAAACCCCCTTATAGTGCTTGATGAAATAGATAAACTTTCTCTTTCTTTCCAAGGAGACCCTGCTGCTGCCCTTCTTGAAGTCCTTGACCCAGAACAAAATAAAAGCTTTGTCGACCTTTACATAGGCTTACCCTTTGACCTTTCGGAAGTTTTCTTTATATGCACCGCCAACCGTGTGGATACCATACCAAGGCCCCTATTGGACAGGATGGAGGTTATATACCTTGCGGGATATTCGGAGGAAGAGAAGGTTTTTATAGCAAAGAGCCACCTTTTGCCAAAGCTGCTTCCAGAACACGGCTTTAAAGAAGGAGAGGTGATCTTTGATGAGGATGCCCTTCTTGAGGTAATAAGGGGCTATACAAGAGAATCGGGAGTAAGAAATCTTCAAAGACAGATAAGCTCCGTACTTAGAAAGCTTGCCTTAAAGCGCCTAAAGGGAGAAAAGCCACCTTTTAATATAAAAGCACAGGATATAAAAGGGCTCCTTGGAGTTTCCAAAAGGTATACCATATCGGAAGAAAAGCCCATGGTGGG
>JBKBNZ010000051.1:0-8639 GCA_046294875.1 Aquificaceae bacterium
TTGCCCTTTCCCCTCTGTTATAGCAGTCTATGGCGAGGTTTATGTGGGAATATTTATCCATACATCTTCTTAGCACCATGGCGCCAAAGTGGATGTTATAACATGCTTCAAAGATCCACTCCTTTGGTATTTTGTACTTTTCAAGCCAGTAGGAGTTTATCTGCATTATTCCATAATCCCTTGTTCCATTCTTGTTTATATTTACAGCCCTTGGGTTAAAATTGCTTTCACTCTTGGCTATGGCTATAAGGAGTATGGGATCTACTTGGTATCTTTTGCCTGCATCAAAAAAGCAATGGTAAAAGGCAAAGCCGTGGGAAATCCACAGAAAAAAGACAAGCAAAAATATCATATAATAATCATAACCTTTTTGATGGAGGTAAAAGATGGAAAAAAACTGGAAGGTGGGAACGGTTTACCTTAACGACCAAACAAGGATCATAGTTATGGGTATTACAGGAAGGGAAGCTTCTCAGGTGGTGGCAGAATCGGAAGCTTTGTATCCGGGCTTTATCGTGGCTGGTGTGACACCCGGCAAGGGTGGCTCCGAGGTTGCTGGCAAGCCCGTGTATAACACGGTTAGGGAAGCATTGGGAAAACATCCAGAGATAAACACGGGAATAGTTTACGTGCCCCCAGCTTCTGTGAAGGATGCGGTTATAGAGCTTATAGACTCTGGCATAAAGCTTATATACATAATTACAGAGCACGTGCCAATTAGGGATACGGTTTACTTCTATCACTACGCCAAGGAAAGGGGTGTGATAATAGTTGGTCCTACCTCTTTGGGTTGTATGATGCCATGGGTTCCCGCAAGGATAGGAGCCATTGGCGGTAAAAATCCCTCCATAGCTTACGAGAAGGGTGGGCTTGTTATCCTTTCCAAGTCTGGTGGTCTTACCACCACCACTGCAGAGATGTTTAAAAGAAGGGGGTGGGGTGTTTATATGGCTTTGGCTTTGGGCGGTGATGTTATATCTTGTACCACCTTTGCCGACGCCTTGGAGAATATAGCGGACGACCCTATGGTAAAGGGTGTGATTATTCAGGGGGAAGTGGGTGGATCTTACGAAGAAAAGGCTGCGGAAACTATCCTAAGGCTTTGGAAGGAAAAAAGATGGAACAAGCCTGTGGCTGCCTTCGTGGCAGGTAGGTTCCAAGAGAAGTTGGAAGGCGTATCCTTTGGGCACGCAGGAGCCATAGTAGAAAGGGGCAAAGGTAAAGCCACCGACAAGATCAGGGCTTTTAACGAAGTGGGGAAGATAACTGGCTTGGTAAAGGTGGCAGAGTTTTACCACGATCTGGTTCATTGCATAGAAGAGCTTGGAGTTCCAAGAGACTTTGAAGATACCACACCAGAAGGAAGGGTAAAGCCTCTTTACTCTACCATTGACGAGGAAACTTGTAAATTCAAGGGGGATTGAAGAACTTCCCCCTTGCCCACCTAAAAACAAAGCCACTTAGGAAGATAACCGTTATAAGCCCTATAAAGGCAAGTAAAAGTATGTACTTCACAGCTCTATCTCTGCATGTCTACTTGCGTGGCATTGGATATTTACCGCCACAGGAAGAGAGGCTATATGACAAGGATACAACTCCACTTTTACGTCTATGGTGGTGGTGGTGCCACCAAAGCCCATGGGCCCCCATCCTATTTTATTAACCTCCTCTATAAGCTCTTCCTCTATCCTTCTTGCCACGGGATCTTGACTTCTTTCTCCCACAGGCCTTAGGAGCGCCCTTTTGGCAAGCAAGGCGCAGTACTCAAAGGTTCCCCCTATTCCTACGCCTATGGTGAAAGGTGGGCAGGCGTTGGGTCCGGCAAGCTTTACCGTTTCAAGGATAAACCTTTTTACACCTTCCCATCCGTCCGCAGGCTTTAGCATGGCAAGGCGGGAGGTGTTCTCCGAGCCAGCCCCTTTGGGGGCAAATATAAGCCTTAGTTTATCTCCGGGCACGACCCTATAATGGATCACCGCGGGCGTATTATCCCTTGTATTCTTCCTTTCAAAAACAGGGTCATAAACCATAGAAGCCCTAAGATAACCTTCCGTGTATGCCCTTCTTACTCCTTCGTTGATGGCATCCTCCAATGTGCCTCCTACCACATGGACCTCTTGACCTATATCCACGAAGACAACCGCCACTCCCGTATCCTGACAGTAAGCCATCTGCTCTTCCCTTGCGGCTTTTATATTCAAAAGTATCTGCTGTAAAACCTCCTTTCCAAGCTCCGACTCTTCCCTTTTTAATGCACCTTGGTAGGCGAGCTCCACATCCTCCGGAAGCTCATAGTTTGCCTTTATGGCTATTTGCCTAACTGCCTCCACTATTTGGTTATAGTGTATTTCTCGCATTTAAAAGCTCCTCCACTATGGATATATTTTTCCTGACGGACTCTACAGACCTATTCCACATTTGACGCTCCTCTTCTATCATAGGTATTTTAATGATCTCTTCCACTCCGCAGTTGCCCAATTTTACAGGCACTCCCACGCACAAGCCCTCTGCATCGTAGTATTTACCCACATCGCCGTCCAGATAAACAGAGCAGGGAAGTATTCTTTTGTTATCGGTAACTATGGCTTCTACCATTTCCACTATGGAGGCTGCAGGAGCATGATAGGCAGAAGTTCCCATAAGGTCCACTATTTCACCACCGCCAAACTGGGTCCTCTTTATAAGTTCCTGTATCTTTTCCCTTGGTAGCATATCCTTTAAAGGTATTCCTCCCACGTTGGATATGGATATAAGGGGCACCATTTCATCCCCATGCCCCCCTATCACATAGGCATGAACATCCATAGGCGATATCTTTATTTCCCTTGATATAAAGGTTTTAAAGCGTGCAGAATCCAAAACTCCAGCCATTCCCATAACCTTGCTTTTTTCAAAGCCCAATATCTTATAAACCGCATAGGTCATGAGGTCTACTGGATTGGTAACCACTATTACTATAGCCTCTGGAGCATACTCCTTTATCTTCTTTGCTATCACCGATAGGATGGAGATGTTTTTATCCAATAGGTCTTCCCTTGACATGCCTGGCCTTCTTGGAAAGCCCGCGGTTATAACCACTATGTCGCTACCTTCCAAGGCTTCATAACCTTCTCCCTCGGGAGTTACAGAAAAGCCCTCCACCTTTCCGTCAATGTTTAGGGCGGAAAGCATCTGCTGGATATCCAAAGCCTTTCCCTTTACAGGCTCAATAAGCTTTTCACCATCTCTTTTAGGCAGGTCGAACATGCGCACATCCACAAGCCCCCGCAAGGCCAAAAGACTTGCAGTATGCTCCCCTACGTTACCAGCACCTACTACAGAAACCACCTTCCTCATTTTCATGGTTTATACCTCCACTTTTTGCTTTCCCTTTATCCAGTTTAGAAGACCTCCTGCCAGCAATACAGATACTTGCTTGGGAGTTAAAGTGTATTTACAAGGGATCTCTTCCCCTGTGGTCTTGTTTATAACCACTATCTCTTTGCCTGCCTTTAGCCTTTCTATAACCTCTGGAATTTCTATTTCATCGCCCAAGGAAAACTTGTTGTAGTCCTCTTTGTCTATAAACTCAAGGGGTATTATGCCGAAGTTTACAAGGTTGGCGTGGTGAATGCGAGCAAAGGATTTGGCTATTACCGCACGGACTCCCAAGAACCTTGGTGCCAAAGCAGCATGCTCCCTTGAAGAACCCTGTCCGTAGTTTTCTCCACCTATGATGACGTTTGCTTTGGCCTTGTTGTCCCTTATATCTTTTGCCCTTTTAACAAAGTCTGCGTCTACGTAGTGATAAACATACTCGCTTATGGCGTATATGTTAGACCTTAGAGGCAGTATTTTGGCGCCCGCCGGCATAATGTGATCTGTGGTTATGTTATCACCTACTATAAGACTTACCTCGCCCTCTATGGCTTCTGGCATGGGGTCAAACTCGGGAAGAGGCTTTATGTTGGGACCTCTGTATATTTCCACAGCCTTTGCTTCCTCTTCATCAAGCGGTGGTATAAAGGCCTCGTCTCCATAGGGGAACTTCTCGGGCATTTCTACCTTTATCCACTTTATACCTTCCCTTTCTGCCAACCTCCTTGGGTCTATTATTTCCCCCGCTATGGCGGCAGCCACGCATACCTCTGGAGAAGCCAAATATACCTTTGCATCGGGAGTTCCAGACCTTCCTTCAAAGTTTCTGTTGAAGCTGCGGATAGACACTCCACCACTTGGTGGGGCATATCCCATACCTATGCAGGGGCCACAGGCGCTTTCAAGGATCCTTGCCCCAGCCTTTAAAAAGTCAAGAAGAATTCCATTTTGGGTTATAAGCTCCAAAGCCTGTTTTGAGCCGGGAGCTATTGCAAAGATCACGTCGGGATGTACCTTTTTATCTTTTAGCATGCTGCCTGCACGAATAAGGTCTACAAAGGAGGAGTTGGTACAAGAGCCTATAACCACTTGATCCACCTTTATACCTTCTACCTCTCTAACGGGCACCACCTTGTCGGGGGAGTGGGGGCATGCGATTAAGGGCTCAAGCTCCGAGAGGTTAATTTCAACGACCTCGTCATATTCTGCATCCGGGTCGGGTAAAAGCTCTATCCAATCCTGTTCTCTCCCTTGTGCCCTTAGATATGCCCTTGTTATCTCGTCGGAGGGGAACAGGGAGGTGGTTGCTCCGAGCTCTGCTCCCATGTTGGTTATGGTAGCCCTTTCGGGCACAGAAAGTTCCTTTATGCCCTCTCCAAAGTATTCAAAGATCTTTCCCACTCCGCCCTTTACGGTAAGCCTTCTGAGAAGCTCCAGGATAATGTCCTTTGCGGTCACCCATGGGCTCAGCTTTCCGGTGAGCTTCACACCCACTATCTTTGGCATCTTTAAATAAAAGGGCTCTCCTGCCATCGCCGCAGCCACGTCAAGGCCACCGGCACCAATGGCTATCATCCCTACGCCGCCAGAGGTGGGCGTGTGGGAGTCTGAACCAAGCAGAGTTTTACCGGGCTTGGCGAACCTTTCCACGTGGACTTGATGGCATATACCATTACCGGGCTTGGAAAGCCATATACCATACCTTTTTGCCACGCTCATAAGGTATTTATGGTCGTCGGGATTTTTAAAGTCTGTTTGTAGCATGTTGTGGTCTATATAACTTACCGAAAGCTCTGTTTTTACCCTATCAACGCCCATGGCTTCAAACTGCAAATAAGCCATGGTGCCTGTAGCGTCTTGCGTAAGAGTCTGGTCTATTCTTATGGCTATCTCCTCACCTGGGATAAGCTTCCCGCTTACAAGGTGGTCTTTTAGTATCTTATAGGCAACCGTTCCCTTTGCCATAGGAGCCTCCTTTTGAAAAGTTATGATTTATATTATAGCCTTTGAAAATGCCCAGCGAGGATTATAATTAATCCCATGCAGGTCTCTTTGAAAGAAAGGGATATAGTTGAGGGACCTTTTTGGAAAGAGCCTATTGAGATAAAAGCAGTTGAAGATTTAGGGGATTTCGTTGAAATCTTGGGAAGATTTCTTTATTCTAAGGAATACATATCCACAACGATCCCAAAAGAAGACCTAAGTAAGATAACTCTGAAAGACGCCACTTTGGATTTTTCTACCAAGGGAACCGATGCCTTTTTGGCTCTTGAGGCAAAACGGATTGAGTTTGCCTCCGAATATGACCCCCTTTTGGCTATGAACACCTCCAAAATAGACCCCTTGCCCTTTCAAATAGAAGCAGTTTATGGATACATCCTAAAACTTCCCCGTATAAGGTTTCTTATAGCAGACGACCCCGGAGCGGGCAAAACCATAATGGCAGGCTTGATCATCAAAGAGTTAAAGCTAAGAGGATTGGTAAAGAGAATACTGATCGTTGTCCCAGGACATTTAAAAGACCAATGGAGGAGAGAATTAGAGGAAAAGTTTCAAGAGTCCTTTGTGGTGGTTGATAGGAACACTATGTATAGCCGTTTTGGAGAGAATGTATGGGAAGAGGAAAACCAAGTTATAACTTCCATGGACTTTGCCAAGCAAGAGAAAATTCTACCATCCCTACAAAGTGTCCATTGGGACTTGGTTATAGTGGACGAAGCCCATAAAATGTCCGCCTATAAGTATGGAAAGGAAACCCAAAAAACCGATAGGTATAAGTTGGGAGAAGTTCTTTCAAAAACTTCGGAGCATCTTATTTTTCTAACTGCAACGCCCCACAGGGGAGACCCGGAGAACTTTAGGCTTCTTCTTGACCTTTTGGAGCCAGGCTTTTTTGCCACATCGGAACTTATAGAAGAATCCTTGAAGGAAAGGGACAATCCCCTTTTCATAAGAAGGCTAAAGGAAGACCTAAGAGACTTTGAAGGTAAACCCCTTTTCCCAAACCGCTACCCTATGACTATAAGGTTTAAACTGTCCGATGAAGAAAAAATTTTATACAACGAACTTTCCCAATATGTAATATCCCAATATAACAAGGCTTTGGAGACCGATAGAGATGAAAATAGAAATATCGCCTTTGCCTTGCTTATCCTACAAAGAAGGATGGCATCGAGCTGCTACGCACTCCTTAAGTCTCTTGAAAGGAGGAAAAAAAGGCTTGAAGAGGTTATCAAACTTTTCAAAAATGGAACCAAATGTTTCGTAAATGAAAAAATCAAAGACATTGAAGAAATAGAGGATTATGAGGAAGAGGAAAGGATAAAAGAAGAGGAAAGGTGGGAAACTATAACCCTTGCCAGAAACGAGCAGGAATTACAAAATGAGCTAAGGATCCTTGAAAAGCTTATAAGTATGGCAAAAAAGGTGATGGAAGAGGAGAAGGAAGTTAAACTGAAAGAGCTAAGGAAGGCAATAGAGGTGGGCTTTAAGAAGATAAGAGAGATGGGAGGCAATGAAAAGATACTGATCTTTACCGAATCAAGGGACACCCTTGATTATTTGGTGGAAAAGATAAGGTCTTGGGGATACAAGGTTAATTATATCCACGGTGGCATGAGTTTGGAAGATAGGATAAAGGCAGAGGGAGTTTTTAAACAGGAATCCCAGATAATGGTTGCAACGGATGCGGCGGGAGAAGGTATAAATCTCCAATTTTGCCACCTTATGATCAACTACGATATACCTTGGAACCCTAACAAGCTTGAACAAAGGATGGGAAGGATACACCGCTACGGACAACAAAAAGATGTTTATATCTTTAACTTGGTGGCAGAGGAAACGAAGGAGGGGATGGTGTTAAATAGGATCCTTTCCAAGATTGAAGAGATGAGGATAGCGATGGGAAGCGACAAGGTTTTTGACGTTATAGGAGAACTTTTAGACAAAGACCTTTACGAACTCATTGTGGAGGCTGTAACCAACGCCAAAAGCATGGAAGATATAATAAGGGAGCTGGATATCAAGATGGATAAAGAGTATATAGAAAAGGTAAAGGACGCTTTGGGAGAAAGCTTAGCAACGAGGCATATAGACTATACAAGGATAAAGGAGTTAGCCCAAAGGGCGAAGGAAAACCGATTAGCCCCAGAGTATTTGGAAGAGTTCTTTAAAAAAGCCTTTCCTTTGGCAGGGGGTAAATACAAAGTAGAAAAAAATGGTTTTATAGCAATAGAATCCATACCCAGAGAGCTAAGAAAATTGGCGGAAGCCTATAATCGGGGCTCTATACCAAAATATTACAAAAAGGCAACCTTTGATAAAGATATGGCCTTTAAAAACCCCGATGCAGAGTTTATCTCTTTTGGACATATCCTTTTTGACGCTTTGATTAAATGGATCAACGAAAAATACCTTGAAGCTTTAAGAAAGGGAGCGGTCTTTGAGGACCCATCGGGGAAATACGAGGGAATTATATGGTTTTTTGAAGGAGAGATAAGGGACGGAAAGGGACACACAGCCGGCAAGCGTCTTTTTGCCGTTTATGATAACGGTAAGGAACTGAAAGAAATAAACCCAAACATCCTTTGGGACCTTAAACCTGTGGATGAAAAAGTCAAAGAAAGCCCAAGCATAAGGGATATAAAAGAAGTTGAGAACTACATCATAAAGCTTTTGAACAAATACAGGCAGGAATTACTCCAAGAAAGGGAAAGGCAAGCGCAAGTAAAACAAAAATATGGCATTAAATCCCTTGAATACCTAATAGCCGACCTTGATCACGAAATCATAAAACTTGGTGAGGATAAGGGAAAAAGCAACGTGGGAGCCATCATCAAGCTAAAGGATGAAAGAAGGAGAAGATATATTGCTGCTTTGAACGAGTTGAAGAAGGAAATAGAGCTGGAAAAAGGCTTAAGCCTTTCTCCCCTTGTCTTTTTGGGTGCCATACTGGTCAAGCCCAGCCTTTCGTCCCATATGGTAAGCGATGAAGAGATAGAAAGGATAGGCATGGAAGTAGCCATGACATACGAAAGAAGCCAAGGAAGGGAGCCCGAGGATGTCTCCGAGGAAAACCTGGGCTACGATATAAGGTCAAAGGGAAGGGGAGAGATAAGGTACATAGAAGTAAAGGCAAGGAAGGACGACGGAGATATAGCCCTTACCCCCAACGAATTGTTAAAAGCTAAAAGGTTCAAAAAAGAGTATTGGCTTTATGTGGTTGCCAATGCGATCACAAACCCTACCCTTTATATAATAAACAACCCTGCGGAAAACTTAAA
>JBKBNZ010000052.1:0-8503 GCA_046294875.1 Aquificaceae bacterium
TTTCAAGTATTTTAAACTTATTGCATGGAAGTAAAAGCCTTTTACTGGGAAGGTTCTCTTCTTAGGCTTCTTGACCAGAGAGAGCTTCCAGAAAGAGAAGTATGGTTAGAGCTTGAGGATTATAAAAAAGTGGCACAGGCTATAAGGGATATGGCAGTTAGAGGGGCGCCTGCCATAGGTTGCGTGGCGGCCTATGGCTTTCTTTTGGGAGTAAAAGCAGGTGAAGATCCAAGGGTGGTTTATGAAACTTTAAAGAACACCAGGCCTACGGCCTACAACCTTTTTTGGGCTTTGGATAGGATGAAAAAGGCTCTTGAACTTGGAAAAGATTTAGAGGCAGAGGCAAAGGCTATTGAAGAGGAAGATTACATAGCCAATAAGAAAATGGGTGAGATAGGAAAGGAGCTTATACCAGAAGGGGCAAGGATCCTTACCCACTGTAATACGGGAGCCCTTGCCACAGCCGGATGGGGAACAGCTCTGGGTGTTGTAAGGTCTGCCCATTATGGCGGTAAAAGGATCTTTGTGTGGGTTGATGAAACAAGGCCTTATCTTCAGGGCTCAAGGCTTACCGCATGGGAGCTACTAAAAGAGGGCATTCCCCATAAAATAATCACCGATTCAACGGCAGGCTACCTTATGAGAAAAGGTATGGTGGATTGTGTTTTGGTAGGAGCAGATAGAATAACAAAAGATTATCATGTAGCCAACAAGATAGGAACCTATGCCCTTTCTGTGCTTGCAAAGGCGCACCATATACCCTTTTATGTGGTAGCGCCCAAATCCACCTTTGACATGAACTCCTATGGGGAAGATAGCATAAGGATAGAAGAAAGGAGTCAGGAAGAGTTAAAAAGCATAAAGGGAATAAGCATAGCTCCTAAGGAATCTTCCGCTTTGCATCTTGCCTTTGATATAACACCGCCGGAGAATATAACCGCTATAATAACGGAGGATGGTATAATAAAATTATGAACCCTCCGGATATACTTACAGTGCTAAGCCAAGAGAAAGAATGTGAACTGATAACATCTTGGAGGGGTATTCCCATAAGGGTAAAACTTCCCATAAAGTGGGTTTCTACAGAAAAGAGGCTCGTCAGCTTGGACCTCAAAGATTGCAAATTTAAAAGCGTTTTTTCAGGTGAAAATCCAGTATATATGAAAGTGAATGAGGTATTTCTATCCTGCAGAATCTTTAGCAATATAAGCAACGAGTTAGTTTTAGAAATTGAAGCTCCTGTACCATTACCATCTATAGTCCTTAGGGAAAACATAAGGGTACAACCTAAGGAAACAGAACCTGTGTATGTTTCCTTTTACGTTGAAAATGAATGTATTCTAAAGGCAAAGGTTGCAGATATAAGCGAATCTGGCGTTGGAATTCATGTACACGAAAAAGATGTAGGAAAGCTGTTTTATGTAATATCAAATATAGTAAAAGATGCTCAAAAGATAGGTACAAAGCTTGAGATTTACATAGAACTTCCAACGGGAGAAAAGATAAAAACTTCAGGGGAACTAAAAAACGTAATAGAAAAAGATGGCTATCTTAGAGTTGGCTTTAAAATAAGTTTAAGCGAAGAGGACAAGAAGAGGATAAGGCGGTATATTATGCGAAGAGAAATGGAAATACTTGAACAGTTAAAATTCATATGAACTGGCTTTTAAAATTATCCTTAAGGTACCTTTTTTCTGGAAAGGCTTCCACCAAGCTTGTATCCTTAATAGCCCTTCTGGGTATATCCCTTGGAGTGTCTGCCCTGCTCCTTACTATGGGTGTCTTTTCTGGCTTTCAGAGGCAACTAAAAGAAAAGATCTTATCCGCAAACCCGCATTTGGTGGTTAGTCTTTTTGATAACCAGCAGGAAAAGCACATTGATGACATTAAGAAGCTAAAGGAAGTGGAAAGGGTTTATCCCGTTGTCCTATACCAAGCCCTTGTGTCTAAGGATGGCAGGCTTTTCAGCGTGGGTGTAAAGGCTTTAAAGGAGGAGGATATAAAACACATCTATGGGGTTGATGTAAAAGATGGGATAGCCCTTGGTAGAGGTTTGGCGGATATAATGGGGGTTGAAAAGGGGCAGGAGGTTTTTCTTTTGTCTCCCATGGGTCAAAGAACGCCCTTTGGCTTTTTACCAAGAACAAGGACTTTTGCGGTGGATAGCATTTTTCAAAAGGGCATCTTTGAACAAGATTACGCCACAGTGGTTATGAAGTTAGAAACAGCAAGGGAGCTTTTTGGGGAAAGTTATCAACTGCTGGGCTATGAGATATACTTAAAAGACCCTTACAAAGCCCAAGAGGTAAGGAAAAAGGTGGAAGACCTGCTGGGACCTTCTGCTGTGGTAAGGTCTTGGATAGATTTAAATAAAGCCCTTTTTAATGCCCTTCAGTTTGAAAAGGTTGCCCTTTCCTTCGTGCTTATGTTGATGGTTTTAATAGCTTCCTTCAACATTACAAGCCTGCTTTTTATGAAAGTAAAGGAAAAACTCAAAGATATAGCCGTACTTAGGACCTTTGGGTTAAAGGGAAGACAGGTGCTTTTAATCTTTCTAATGCAAGGCTTAATGCTTGGAGCCTTTGGTACCCTTATGGGTTTTTGTCTTTCTTTGGTGGGAGCCTTTTTTATAAACAAATACCAACTAATAAGGGTGCCTGCGGATGTTTATCTAATGGACCATATACCAGCGTACTTTGAGATGGGGGATATAGCCTTTACCCTTCTGGGGGCTTTTTTGTTATCTTTGCTTTCAAGCCTTTTGCCCGCCTATAGGGCAAGCAGAGAAAGCATTGTTAGGGTATTGAGAAATGAATAGGTTAATACAGACCATAGACCTGTGGAAAGAATACGCCACGGGAGTTTATGCCCTAAGAGGTGTAAATGTGGAGGTTTTTGAGGGGGAGATAGTAGGGCTTATGGGGCCTTCTGGTTCTGGAAAAAGTACTTTACTACATCTTATAGCAGGGCTTGAAAAGCCCACAAAGGGAAAGGTTTATCTCTTGGGAGAAGACCTTAGTCAAAAGGATGAAGATGACCTTTCTGAATTAAGGCAAAAACATGTGGGCTTTATCTTTCAGTTTTATTACCTTCTTGAAGATTTAAACGTTTTGGAGAACCTTACTTTGATAGGGCAAATGGCGGGAATAGAAAAGCCCAAAGAAAAGGCTTTGGAAATATTGGAGTATCTTAGGCTAACCCACAGGCTTAATCACAGACCAAGCCAGCTGTCGGGAGGAGAACAGCAAAGGGTCGCCATAGGCAGAGCCCTTATGCTTGATCCCGAGCTTTTGTTGGCTGACGAGCCTACGGGCAATTTAGACCTTGCCGAGGGAAAAAGGATCTTTGAACTCTTTTTACGCCTAAGGGAAGAAAAAAATATGACCCTTTTGGTAGCCACCCACAACGAAGAGCTAAAGTTTTTCTTTGACAGGGTTTACAGGCTAAAAGATGGCGTTTTGGAAGTATAATAAGTTTATGCTTGCAAAGAGAGTTTCTCATATAAAGCCTGCGCCCACCCTTGCTCTAAGTGCCAAGGTAAACCAGCTAAAAGCTCAAGGTATTGATATAATCGGCTTTGGAGCCGGTGAACCAGACTTTGACACTCCAGACTTTATAAAAGAAGCCTGTATTAAGGCATTAAAGGATGGGAAAACTAAATACGCCCCTTCCGCAGGTATACCAGAGCTAAGAGAGGCCTTGGCAGAAAAGCTTCTTAGAGAAAACCAGGTGGAGTACAAGCCTTCGGAGATAGTTATAACGTCTGGCGCCAAAATGGCCCTTTTCCTTGTGATGCTTGCCCTCCTTGAAGAGGGTGATGAGGTTTTACTTCCTTCTCCCTATTGGGTAACCTATCCCGAGCAGATACTTTTGTGTGGTGCCAAAGTAGTAGAAGTGCCCATAAAAGAAGAAGAGGGCTTTATCCTAAGGGCTGAAGCATTAAAGGAATATATTACGCCCAAAACAAAGATGCTTATATTGAACTCCCCCTCCAATCCAACGGGGGCGGTGGTACCTAAGGAAGAACAGGAAAAGATAGCGCAGCTTTGCCTTGAAAGGGGCATCTTTATAGTGTCCGATGAGTGCTACGAGGCCTTTCTTTATGATGGAGAGGAGTTTGTAAGCCCCGCAAGCTTTTCAAAAGAGGTTAGAGAGATTACTTTTACAATAAATGCCTTCTCAAAGACTTTCTCCATGACAGGCTGGAGGTTGGGCTATGTGGCATGCCCAGAAAGGTATGCTAAGGTAATAGCAGACCTTAACAGCCAAAGCATATCTAATGCTACCACCTTTGCCCAGTACGGTGCCTTAGAAGCCCTAAAGAACCCCAAAGCAAAGGAATTTGTGGAAAACATGAAAAAAACCTTTGAAAGGCGCAGAGATTTAGCCTATAACCTGCTTAAGGATATACCTAAGGTAAGCCTTATAAAGCCAAAGGGAGCCTTTTATATCTTTCCTAACCTTAAGTTCTACTCGGAAAAGCTTGGATCAGACCTAAAGCTTGCCGAGTATCTTATAGAAAAGGGCAAAGTGGCTGGCGTGCCCGGTTCCGCCTTTGGTGCAGAAGGCTATTTGAGGCTTTCCTATTGTGTTTCCGAAGACACCATAAAGGAAGGCATAGACAGGCTAAAATTTGCCTTGCTTTCTTTGTTATAATTAAAGTTTATGGAAGAAAAGGAAACCTTGGGAAAATCCCCAGAGGATAGAATAAAGGAGCTTGAGGAAAAGCTTTCAAAGCTTGAAAACACGGCACGCCTTGTAAATCAGAGGTATGTAGACCTTCAAAGGGAGATGGAGTACCTGCGCGAAAGGTACAGAAGAGACCTTGAGGAGATGAAAAAGTATGGCTATGAAAAGTTTGCCCTTGACCTTCTTGATGTGGTGGATAACTTTGAAAGGGCTTTTCAATACGAGGGAGAAGATTTAGAGGGTTTTAAAAAAGGCTTTGAGCTTATACACAAGGAGTTTATCAAGATCCTTGAAAAGTACGGAATAAAGGAGATAGAGCTTTTGGGAAAGGAATTTGACCCCTATTTGGCAGAAGCTGTGGATAAAGAATACACTCCTGATTATCCACCTAACACCATTATAAAAGTGGAAAGAAAGGGCTACACTTTGCACGACAGAGTACTAAGACCTGCAAAGGTTATAGTTTCCTATTACGAGGAGGAAATAACTTAGTGGAGATAAGATACAAGGATTTTCATAGAAAGCTTACACCTTTTAAAGAAGAAAGCTTGGAAGATTTACTAAAAGAGCAGGTAAGCCAATGGATAAAACTCAATAAGCCCAAAATAATAAGCGTAGAAACCCTTTGGGAGAGAAACTCTCACACAAGCGTAGGAGTAAGGATATGGTACATACAGGAATAAAGCGTAGGGCTGGTATATTCATTGATGGCGCAAACTTTTACTTTATACAGAAAAACATACTCCAACAAAGGATAGACCTTGTAAAACTTGTAAACTACTTTAGAGTGGAGTTTGACATATACAATACTTTTTTTTACCTTGCTTACCGAGAGGGAGATGAAAAACAAGAGGATTTTATAAAGTTTTTGGCCTTTAACGGCATAACTGTTATCAAAAAGCCTGTAAAACAGCTAAAGGATGGTAGCTATAAGGGAGACCTTGACGTTTATCTAACCATAGATGCCTTGCTTACAAAGGATAACTACCACACGGCCATCCTTTGTACGGGAGACGGAGACTTTGAAAGGTTGGTATGGGTCCTAAGGCAGTTTGGTAAAGAGATCATATGTCTATCCACCAAAGAAGCCACTGCGGTGGAGCTTGTAAGTGCCTGCGATAGGTACATAGATTTAAGAGACCTTTTGCCCCTTATAAAGCTTGAGGAAAGGGAATGAGGTTCCTTATAGTAGGCGTAGGCGCTCTTGGAAGCGTTTATCTTTCCTTTCTTACGAGGGCTGGCTATGAAGCGGTAGGGCTTGTTAAGAAAGGCAGGGCTCTTGAAAGCATAAAGGTTGAGGGCATATGGGGAAGTTTTCAGCAAAGGGTGAAAACGGTGGATTCTTTGCACTCTTTGGATATTCAGCCAGACCTTATAATCCTTACAGTAAAGTCCTACGACACACAAAAGGCTTTGGAAGACATAAAGGAGTTAAAGGACAAAGCTCTTTTGATGGTTGCCCAGAATGGTTATGGAAACTATGAGAAAGCCCTTGAGTACTTTGGAGAGGGTAGAGTTATCCTTTCAAGGGTTATCTTTGGTGCAAAGCTTTTGGACTGGGGACATGTAAAGATAACCGTGTGCGGTGATGATGTGGTGCTGGGAGACCCTTCTGGAAAGATGCAAGAGGCCTTTTTAAGAGATCTGGCTAAAAGCTTTTCCAAAGTAGGCATACCTACAAGGTACGAAAGGGACGTTTATAAATACCTCTGGGACAAGATACTTTATAACTGTGCCCTTAACCCCCTTGGAGCCCTCTTTGAAAAAACCTATGGAGAACTGGCTAACAACCCCTACACAAGACAGATAATGGACTCTATAATAGAGGAAGCCTTTGAAGTTATAAGGGCAAACCAAATACCTACCTTTTGGGAAAAAGCCCAAGATTATAAAAAGCATTTTTATGAAAACTTAATACCACCAACAGCCCAGCATTATCCTTCCATGCTGGAGGACATAAAAAAGGGAAAAACGGAAATAGATGCCCTGAACGGCGCTTTGGTAGAGCTTGGCAAAAGGGCTGGCATAGAAGCTAAAACAAACCAGCTGATAGTAAAGCTCATAAAGGCAAAGGAAAGGTTTAGCTAAACTCCTTTTTCCCCGGCCTTTCTTGCACAAAGTATAGCATCTCATACAAAACAGGCGTCAAAGGAAAGGTATATTCCATATTGAACCTTCTGATCGTGAGATAGTAGTTTTGTTCCTTTGTCCATATATCAAGCTTGCTAAAGGGGGTATTATAAGATTCGCTCTCGTACATGGAAAGGGCAAGCACCGTAAATATAAAAAGACTTTTCTTTTCCGAATAGACCTCATCCCTTTCCCATCCTACCTTTTCCGTGAAAAACAGCTGCAAAGCAGGATGATACATTTCATCCTCAAATCCCTTAGCATGGGCAGGCTTTAGGGCAATAGCTGCCACATCTTTGTCCATCTGTATGCCCAGCTTTTCCGCAAGCTTTCTCATCTCCTGAGTATAGACAATAAAACAATGCTGCTCTGTTTTTTCGGAAAAATAGGCAGTCTTTAGCTCGGCATACCTGACGAGTAAAAATTTATTGTCCTCTGAAAAGCTTTCATAAAATTTGTTAAGCTTTGAGTCTTTTAAGGCAGTTATGAGACAGAATTTTACGTTCTTATTATCTTTGTGCTCTCTTATAAACTTCTCTATTCCTAACTCCCTCATGCCCTGTAGTTCAAAGACTTTACTCTCAAGGTCTATCTGAGCTTTTCCCTTTTCTATGGTTATCTTATAAACTTCATAAAGGTAATGTCTGGCTCCGCTGTCCATTTGGTTCCTTCTGTAAAAGAACTTCGTAGATGGTTTTTCAACGATGGCATAGACAATCAACTTCTCCGGCAGATGAAAGCCTTTAAACTCTATCTCCAAGATCTTTGAATCCTTATAAAGGCTTATGACAAGGTTTTTTATAACACCAGTAATCTTTCTACTATCCCTCTCCTTTAATATGGCACGCAAAGACCTTTTGGTTAAAGTTTGCACAGGAATGCCAAAGTGGTCATAGATAAAACTTACAAAATTCCAAAAGAGGTACCTTTCATTCTCCTCAAACTCCGTGTTTAAAAGCAGTAGAATGCCTAAAACTTCCCCTTTGAACCTTCCTTCCCTTATTTCTCTTATTAGGTTTGACATTCTTGAAGTAAAGTAAGAAAGGGCATTGATAAGTTTTAAAGAGTCTTGGGGTTTTAACTTTCTTTCATTTTTCCTTTTGCCATTTTCTTTATCTTCTTCTTTTTTGCCCTTTATAATCTCAAAAAATTCCTTTCCGCCAAAAAGCTCTTCCAGTGGCCGAACTTTATCCTCAAGAACTATCTTCACATTCCCTAAAAACCTAAAATTTTCAAGCTTTTCCTTCAAACTACTTACCACTTCCTCT
The DNA here is from genome assembly GCA_046294875.1 of Aquificaceae bacterium. Classification (GTDB taxonomy): domain Bacteria; phylum Aquificota; class Aquificia; order Aquificales; family Aquificaceae; genus Pampinifervens. Next base: position 8,088 of record JBKBNZ010000052.1, read on the forward strand.
TTAGACTGGCCATCTATGTTAAAACCATTCTCTGCAAAAACCATAAGTTTAAACTTAGCGTCTGGGATTTTATAAATGCCAAAGCTTACCTCTGGGGGATCCTTCTCCGGCACTTTCCCCACAAAGGCTGTCCTTAGTTTATTACTTCCTCCCATTAAACACTTCTTTATAAGCTTCTTCCAATCCTCCCTTAAAAGCCTAAGGTGCTCGTCAGAAAGGGATCTATCCAAAAGGTTCTTCAAATAGTTAAGGTCTTTACCCCTTTCCTCCAAAACGCTGTTTAGGTCTTCTTTATAATCCTTTTCCATATCCTCCAAAAGTTCTAACCACAGGTTAGCCCTTGTTTCCTCCCTTCTTTTATAAAGGCTTGCAGTAGATACGATTATCTTGTTACCAAAGGTGTCAAACTTAATGGG
>JBKBNZ010000053.1:0-8374 GCA_046294875.1 Aquificaceae bacterium
TGCATAAAAGGTATAGTGCCCGTTATCGTACCTCCGGGGAAAAGGTTATTCTCCGTATCGTGTATCTCTATTTCAAAAACAGAAACGGGAAACTTTACTTCCTCTATCCTTTCCTTTAGCATGCGTGCCCTTCCATAGCATGAAAGAGCCTTTCCCGGGGCTATCAACATAAGGCAAGCTTTGCCATTTTGAAGTAGATTTTTGGCACTTTTGGCCTTGGAGCTCAAGGCTATCCTTATGGTTTTGTCATCCACCGCATAAACCCAGGTTATAAAGGTTATATGGGGGTTTGCCTGATCGTCGAGGGTGCACAGTATAGTTGGAAAAAGGCCAAGTTCTTGCATCATGTTGGATAGGTCCTTTGGAATCATATCTACCTCCTTTCCAGTTTCTTAAAAATATAAACCCTTTGAAGGGTAGTAAAGAGGGACCCTGCCGCTATGATAAAAAGGGTTAAGGGAATTAGGTCTAAAGCAAGGCCTATAAGAAGCACTATCCACCTTTCTGGCCTTTCAAAGAGCCCTACCTTTAATTCATGACCAAGTCCTTCCGCCCTTGCCCTTGCATAGCTAACCGTGTAAGAAAAAAGGATAGAAAGCATGGCCAAAAGGGACACAAGCTTATCTCCAGATGATAAAGCTATGGCTATAAAGGGCAGAGCATCGGATATTCTATCGGTAAGGGAGTCAATAAAGGCGCCAAATTTTGAATCTTTGCTAAGCCTCCTTGCGAGGCTTCCATCCAAGAAGTCACACGAGGAACCCAAAGAAAGAAGCAAAAGAGCTAAAAACCTTTCTTCAAGATACAGGGCAACGGATCCAAGGGCTGTAAGCAAAAGACCTGTAAAGGTAAGAAGGTTTGGAGTTATACCAAGCCTTTGAAAAAAATTTATCAGAGGCTCAGCTAATCTTTCAAAGGTAGGTTTTAGTTCTCTAACTAAATAGCTCATTCCTTTCTCCTGCGGCGAGGGAGGGATTCGAACCCCCGGTGGGCTTTGAACCCACAGCGATTTTCGAGACCGCCCCGTTCGACCACTCCGGCACCTCGCCTTTCTTATAATTATAAACAAACATAGACCGGCTAAAAAATTCCCTTGTAGATCGGCTCAAGAAGTGCCCAATAAGGATTTGTTAATACCTTTAGCTATATGAGCTTTAAGGATGGTTCCTACCCCCACGTATGATTATAATTTTATAAACTATGCTTAATTTAGCAGCCTTGCAGTTTAAACCATCCCTTGGAAAAGTGGAAGAGAACTTATCAAAGGTTCTGTTTCTTTTGAAGTACGTGAAAGAAGAATCTATAGTGGTTTTGCCCGAGATGTGGTTTTGTGGTTTTGACTACGATAATTTAAAAAGTCATGCAAAAAGGACAGAGGAGGTTTTGGAGGAGATAAAAAGGGCCTCTCTCCAAAGGGATCTAACCATAATAGGCACTTATCCCCTTGAAGGTCAAGAGGGTATATACAATTGCGCCTTGGTGGTGGAAGAGGGCAAAATAATAGGTAAAAGGCACAAGATAAAGCTTTTCCCTCTCTATGAAGAAGAAAAACACTTTAAAAGGGGTCAAGATAATCCTCTTATAGAAAGCAAGAGGGCAAAGATAGGTATTTTGATATGCTTTGAGCTTAGATTTTCCTCTCTTTTGCTTAGGGATGCTGAAGTTTTGGCGGTACCCTCCATGTGGGGCAAAAAGAGAAAGGAACATTTGGAAGCCCTTTCAAGGTCAAGGGCTATAGAGAACCAGTCTTTTCTTGTGCTGTCTAACGCTTGGGGTAAAGTGGGGCAGGAGGAATATGCGGGCTCTTCTGCCATCTACAGCCCGTGGGGTGAAGTTTTGGCTTATTCGGAAAAGGGGGACAGCCTACTTCAGGTGGAGGTAGAAAAGCAGCAGGTTTATGTGGTAAGAAGGTATATACCCCTTTCTTAAAACTCCCGCAGCTCTTCTTCTTCAAAGCTTACCCTTTGCATCGCCTTTATAAGCCTGTCAAAGAAGGTGTAAAAGTCTTCCGATACGACCCTTACATACTTTCCATATTCCATCTGGAAAGCCTTTGAAACTATAGCCTCTTTCTGAAGGACGTTTTTCAGTCCCAGTTCTTCGTACCGTCTGTTTAAAACCTCCTTTGCAGACATTAGAACTTGTGCCCTTTTCTCTCTTTCTTTTTCTGCCTTTTCAAGGGGAATATCCAAGAAAAAGTCCACCTTAGAAAGCACTTTTTCAAAGGCATAACCGGGAAACTTTTTATCTTCCAACCTATCCACTATAAAGCCTATGGTGATTAGATAAGCCTGTTCTATATAGTCTTCTAACCTATACTCCTCAAGCTTTGGATCCTTTTGAAGATAGGCCATAAAGATCTCATAAGACTGATGAGCCTTATCTTTTAAAGAGGGTACCTTTTCTATGTTAAGGGCTATTATGTAATCCTTTAAAGAGGGTGGAAGTATGATCACTGGAAACTCCTCCATTCCAAGCATGCGACCAGCCATAAAACGATGTTGTCCGTTTATCACTTCATAAAGCCCGTTTTCCGTGGGAACTACCGTAAGGGGCTCCACAAAGCCCACCTTTTGAATAGAATCCATAAGCCTTTTTATATGCATATCGGAAAGCTCCCTTTGGATTGAAGGTATGTTAATCTTATCGGCGGGCAATATGGCAAATTCAAGCTCCAAGCCCCTTACAGGCTCTTTAAAAGATACCATATTAAATATTATACATGCATGTGCTATAATACTACGATTAAATCCCCAAAAGAAAGGAGGTTTTATCATGAGCGGCCTGCTTAAAGAAATAGAAAACCTGTACACTCCAAAGAAGGAATGGGTGAATTTTAAAGTGGGTGATACTGTAAGGGTGCATTACAAGATAGTGGAAGGAGAAAAGGAAAGGATACAGCCCTTTGAAGGGGTGGTCATAAGGATAAAGGGAAGCGGTAGCGGAAAGACCTTTACCGTAAGGAAGGAATCCTATGGCGTGGGCATTGAAAGGACTTTTCCCTATTATAGCCCCAATATAGAAAAGATAGAAATAACAAAGTATGGAAAGGTCAGAAGGGCAAAGCTTTACTTCCTGCGTAAATACAAGGGTGAGAAGGCTTCTGGAAAGATAAGAGAGATAAAGCCTTGGGAATTAAAGAAGGCAAGATGACTGAATACGAAAGGCTATACTGGGAAAAGGGTCTTCTTGCGGCCGGAGTGGATGAGGCGGGCAGGGGGCCCCTTGCGGGTCCCATAGTTGCCTGTGCTGTAATTCTTCCTCCCTTTACAGAAGCTTTTATAAACGCCGATTCTAAGGGGATGACACCAAAGGAAAGACAAGAAGCTTACGAGATTATAAAAGCGAAAGCCTTGGCAATAGGGACTGCGGTGGTTGATTCAAGCCTTATAGACCGTGTGGGTATAGCAAAGGCCAACAAAATAGCCTTTAAAAGAGCCCTTGAAGACCTAAACCATCCCTTTCATGTGGTTATAAGCGATTACCTACCTATTGAAGATTATCCCAACATCCCTTTGGTAAAGGGTGATAAAAAAAGCCTTAGCTGTGCCTGTGCCAGCATAGTAGCAAAGGTTTTAAGAGACAAGATAATGGAACATTATCACAAGCTTTTTCCCCAGTATAACTTTGCAAAACACAAAGGGTACGCCACAAGGGAACATCTAAGGGCTATAAAAGAGCATAGAGAAAGCCTTATTCACCGAAGGAGCTTTTCTCCCATAAAAGAGCTTGAGCTTTTGTAGATGCATATTCCCGTGTTGCTTGAGCCAGCAACAGACCTGCTATTGGACAATGGTGGAACCATATACGTAGATTGTACCCTTGGGCTTGGCGGTCATGCAAAAAGGATACTGGAGAAGGATCCGAGGGTTTTCTTAATAGGCATTGACAGGGATCCCCAAGCCCTTGAAATAGCAAAGGAAAATCTCAAAGCCTTTGAGGGCAGATACAGCCTTTATCATGCCAACTTTTCCGACCTTGATGAAGTTCTAAGGCAAGAGGGAATAAGGGAAGTTGATGGCTTCCTTTTTGACCTTGGAGTTTCCATGCTTCAATTAAAAAGCCCAAGGGGCTTTTCCTTTCAAAGGGATGATCCTTTGGATATGAGAATGAACCCAGAGGATAGAATTACCGCTTATTATGTGGTAAACAGATACTCAGAAAAGGAATTGGAAAGGATCTTTAAAGAATATGGAGAAGAGCCCTATTACAAAAGGGTGGCAAGGGCCATAGTCCTCGCAAGGGCAAAAAAGCCCATAGAAACCACAGGTGAGCTTGTAAAAATAATTACCTCTGTACTTCCCTACAAAGGGGGGAAAATTCATCCCGCCACGAGGATCTTCCAAGCGATAAGGATAGAGGTAAACCAAGAGTTAAAGTCCCTTGAATTGGCTCTAAGTAAGACCCTTGATTTTTTGAGGTCTGGGGGAAGGCTTGTGGTTATCTCCTTTCATTCCCTTGAAGATAGGATAGTAAAGAATTTTATGAAAAAACATCTTAAGCTATTGACAAAAAAGCCCATAGTGCCTACTATAGAAGAGGTAAAGGTAAATCCTGCCTGCAGGAGTGCCAAACTAAGAGCGGGGGAAAAACCATGAAGTATATATTGTTAAGTGCATTACTACTCCTTGCCAACCTCCTTTATTCCGCCTATAGTATAAATCTTTCAAAAAACTACGCCGAAAAGGTTAGGGAATTGAAAAGGGAAAAGGAAAGGTATTTGATGTTGAAAGCCCAAATAGAACAGCAAATTAATTATAAAACCGTCAAGGAATACGTTCAATCGGCGGGCTTTAAACCTGTGGATTGGAGTAAGATTAAAGTGGTTAAGTAGCAACTATTTTATAAAAACGTTTTTTACCCGCCTGTAGGTGTAGGTCTTGGAGTACTTCTATCTCCTCGTTGGGGTCTTCCACCTTTCTTCCCTCTATCTTTAAGCCTCCGCCCTCTATAAGTCTTCTTGCAGAATTCTTTGAGGGTTCAATACCAAGCTCCACCAAAAGCTCATAAGCCTTTTTACGATAGCCCTTTGGCACTTGCAAGGTAGGGGCATCCTCTGGAAACTCTCTTTTTGAAAAGGTCCTTTCAAAAAATTCAAGTGCTTTGTCTGCAGCCTCCTTAGAATGGTAACGAGAAACTATATAGTGGGCTAATTTCTTTTTGGCTACCATAGGGTGAAGGCTTTTCTTGAACTCCTCTATCTCTTCTTGTGTGTGGTCGGTAAGAAGTAGGTAGTAATCCCACATAAGCTCGTCCGATATGGACATAACCTTGCCAAACATCTGGTTGGGCTCCTCTGTAATGCCTATGTAGTTGCCGTAAGATTTGGACATCTTTTTAACGCCGTCCAAACCCACCAAAAGGGGAAGGGTTATACAAACTTGAGGTTCTTGACCAAAAGCCCTTTGTAGGTCTCTACCCACAAGGAGGTTAAACTTTTGGTCTGTACCACCAAGCTCCACGTCCGCTTTTAAAACAACGCTGTCATAACCTTGTAGCAAGGGGTACAAAAACTCATGGATGTATATGGGAATGCCCTCTTTAAAACGCTTTGAAAAGTCATCCCTTTCCAACATCCTTGCCACCGTGTATTGACCTGCAAGCTTTATAATTCCCTCCGTTCCCAAAGAGGAAAGCCAAGAGCTGTTAAAGACAAGGTTGGTTTTTTCCGGAATTAGCACTTTGAAAACTTGATGTTCGTAAGTTTTGGCGTTTTCAAGTACCTCTTCCCTGCTTAGCGGTGGTCTAACCTGGCTTCTGCCCGTCGGGTCTCCTATCATAGCGGTGAAGTCTCCTATGACAAAATAAACCTCATGCCCAAGTTGTTGAAACTGACGCATCTTTTGAAGTAGAACTGTATGCCCCAAATGAAGGTCTGGAGCGGTTGGGTCAAAGCCCGCCTTTATGCGCAGTGGTCTATTCTCTTTTAATTTCTTAAGAAGCTCCTCTTCCTCTATTATCTCCACAGTTCCCTGTTTTATGAGTTTTAATTGCTCCTCTGGACTAAGCATGTGGGTTTAAAATTATAAACTATGAGGACAGAGTTTTTGTTAGGCGGTGAGTGGGTTTCTAAGGAAGAAAAATTACCCGTTGTATATCCCTATACGGGCGAAAAGATAGCGGAAGTTTCAAAGGCAACAGAGGAGGATGTTTACAAAGCCATAGAGATCGCAAAAGAGGGTTTTAAAGAGATATCCTCCCTTACTCCCTACGATAGGCACCAGATCCTTATGAAGGCAGTCCATATTCTTATGAGAAGGTCGGAGGAGTTTGCGAAGACTTTGGTGCTTGAGGTGGGGAAAACCATAAGGGAAGCTCGTACCGAAGTCCAAAGGGCAATACAAACGCTTATCTTTTCTGCAGAAGAGGCAAAAAGAATAGGCGGCGAAGTTATCCCCATAGACGCCCATCCCAACGGCAAAGGAAAGGTGGGCTTTTACATGCGAGAGCCCGCTGGCATAGTGTCTGCAATAACGCCCTTTAACTTTCCCTTGAACCTTTCCATGCATAAGGTAGCCCCTGCCTTGGCTTGCGGCAACGCGGTTATACTAAAGCCATCGGAGAGAACGCCCTTGACGCCTCTCATGCTTGGTGAAGTTCTGTTAGAGGCAGGCATTCCACCAAAGGCTCTTAGTATTCTACCGGGTTATGGCGATGTGGGTAAAGCTATGACTATTCATCCCGACGTTAGGGTAGTTTCCTTTACGGGTAGTAGGAAGGTTGGCGAGATAATAACAAGGCAGGCGGGTATAAAAAGGATAGTCCTTGAGCTTGGCTCTAACTCCGCCATCGTGCTGCATAGAGATGGAGACCTTAAAAAGGCAGTTCAAAAGGCAGTGCTTGGGGGTTATGCCATCGCCGGTCAAGTATGCATATCGGTGCAAAGGGTTTTTGTTCATGAAGACCTCTTTGAGGAGTACTTAGGAGAGCTTAAAAAAGCGGTAAGCAATTTAAAGGTGGGAGATCCCATGCAGGAAGATACGGATGTGGGTCCTATGATATCCATCTCTGAGGTGGAAAGGGTTCAAGAGTGGATTGATGAAGCTGTAAAGGAAGGCGCCAAGTTGGTGGCTGGTGGTGTTTCCTGTGGAGATAAGGTATCTTCCGTGCTTACGCCCACTATAGTTTCTTTGGTTCCTCCCAATACAAGGCTTTTTAGGGAGGAAGCCTTTGCACCTGTGCTGGTGGTAAATCCTTACAGGGAAGTAGAACAAGCCATAAGGCTTGTAAATGATTCCCAGTATGGTCTTCAGGTAGGAGTCTTTACAAAGGATATTAACACCGCTTGGGAGTTTATAAGGGGCATAAAGGCAGGTGGAGTTCTTATAAACGAAGGTCCCAACTTCCGTGCAGACCACATGCCCTATGGTGGAGTAAAGTATTCGGGTATAGGAAGAGAGGGGCCACGTTTTGCGGTGGAGGATTATACAGAGATAAAGATGGTGATCTTTGATTTAACGTAAAATAATTTCCATGAGTATAAGACATCAGGTAAGAAATTACGTAGAAAGGCTCTTTGAAGTCTTAAAAGAAAAGGTTGTTAGCGGTGAATATGCCGTGTATTGTGTATATTCCCCCGTTTATGTGCAAAGGGAAAGCTTGCCCGCAAACCAGATATACGTAGAAGAGTTTGAATTCATAGACCTAAGGGTTAATATAGACGATCAAGAAAGTGTGAAAAAGTTCCTTGACAGGGTTGTAAGGGAAGCTCTTGAGATGGAGGTAAAAGGGTTTTATCTTCTTTGTATGGTCTTGGATAAGGGGGATGATTATATATTTTCTTCGGAGAACCCTATCGTAGAGGAACTAAGGCCAAAGATAGAAGAGACCATTGAAAGGCTAAAGGAAGAATGATAAGCCTTATTCTTCTCTCTGCAGGAGAGGGAAAAAGGTTTGGTAGAAAAAAGCAGTTTGAAAGGCTTTTTGGCAAGCCCCTTTTTATGCATTCTTTGGAAAGGGTGCTTGGGAAGTTTGAGGAGATTCTATTAGTCTTACCACCGGAGGATTTGGAATCTTTTAGGCTTCCCCAAGGGGTAAAAAAAGTTCCGGGTGGTAAAGAAAGGCAGGATTCGGTTTTTAACGCCCTCTTGGAGGCAAGGGGGGACGTGGTTATAATCCATGATTGTGCAAGGCCCTTTGCAAGCTTGGAGCTTTTCCAGAAGGTTTCCCAGTTGGGCGAATACCATGGAAAGATAACCGCCATACCCGTAAGGGATACGGTAAAGAGAGTGTTTCAAAGTATGATCATTGAAACCGTTGATAGAAGTGGCTTGTGGTTGGCCCAAACACCGCAGGCTTTCAAAAAAAGCCTTTTGTTGGAATGCCACTTTAGAAGCAAAGAGGAAGGCTTTTTTGCCACCGACGATGCCAGCCT
>JBKBNZ010000054.1:0-8167 GCA_046294875.1 Aquificaceae bacterium
CTTGTCGGAAAAACCATAGCTGGCAAACCTTCCTCCCCTTGGAGAATCCACAAGCTTTTTACCTTCCTTCCAATCTCCCATATATATGCCCCACTGGGGATACCTTATCTCCGATTGGCTAAGCTGGATAACCTTTTGAATAACCTGCCCGGGCATCTCTTCCCTGCTTGCATACTGGGAGCATATCCTTTGGGCTTCGTCCTGCTGTATTTTCCAAGCAAACCTTGGATCTTGAGAAAGGCTGTTGTTTATTACTTGTTGCACTTCTTCCTCTTTTACGCCTTCTTGTTTAGTTTTAGCCTTTTTTTGCTGTGCTTCAACCACACCTATGAAAGCTCCAGAGATTACCGCAAAGACCAGCAGCTTTTTCATGTCCATCACCTCCCTATACCTGGTGCTTTTATCTCTGTGCCATTAGCCAAGCCGTACAGATAGGTAGACAAAGCTACTCCAAGGTCTGAGTGGGGGATAAACTCTGGCCATCTCATCTGTCTTATACATTCTGCATATCTGTAGTGCATAGACATGGGCATGCCCCACCTTACCAAATATTTAGGAAAGATGGCAACAGCATTGCCCGCTTCGCCGGGCCTGTCTGCGCTCCAAAGCCTTGTAGCTCTTATTCTAACCTCTTGCTTTCCAGCGTGACAGGTGGCGCAGTTAAAGTCCCAAGGACCAAGCCTTGTGTAGTAGATCTTTTTCCCAGTATCATACATCTTTTTAACGTTGGGGTCTTTTAAATTCACGTTTATTTTATGCCCGTTGGACTCCATGGTAAGGTACATAATTATTCCATCGTACTCGCTAATGCAGTTTCCACTTTTGCCCCAACATTGACGGACAAACTTTAAAACCTGTTCTTGGGTCATGCCTGCATGCTTTTGCAGACACCACCCCACCCTTGTTTCAAGGTCCATAACCTTGCCTGCGTCTGGAAAATATCTTGGCATCTGGGCGGCAGCACCCTTAAACACACCGGGACCAAGCCCCAGATCACACTTATCAAGGTTGTACTTCTTGATGGCTTCTTTGCCCACTTCGTACCAAACTTCCCCAGGATTTATACCCTCTGCAAGCATGCGATTAAACTCTTGGATAAGCCTTATTTCTTCCTCTGGGGATAATTCACCTTCTACTTGAGCAAAGGCCTTTGTGGATAAAAGGATGCCCGCAAGGGCACCGCAGGCAAAAACTCCTAACAGAAGCTTTTTATTCATAGCTTTACCCTCTTAGGAGACCTTTATCTCTGCTGTTTTTTCCCACTTACCGTCCTTGTTGTCTTCGTAAGCTATCTTTACCACACCGCTCTCTTCTACTTTCAAAGTCAAAGCTATAAAGGGATTGGCGCTTACACCTGCAGCCATGTTTATACTGCTTACAAGCTTGTCGTTAAAGAGTAGGTCAAGCTTTGTAAGGTGATAGGCTGGTACCTCTTGACCAGTTTGAGGGTCTTTTCTTGCAGGCGTCATAGGATGGGTTATCACCATTTGAACCCTTACCACTTCGCCCTTTTTTGCCTCCTTTGGCACGCGCAATATTCCTGCTCCTACTGCCATATTCCACCTCCTTTATGAGATTTTCTAATTATCCACAACCACCCGCCGTTACTTTGACCTCTTTTGTAGCCATCACATAAGAGCCATCCTTTAGCTTAAGTATTGCCCTCACGTTGGATGTTCCTCCCATCTTTATCCTTGTGGAGAAGAAGACCTGCCCATTCATAGGAGTAAGGCTAACGTCCGCTACCCAAGGTATAGGGTTATTGTCTACGAAGATGTAGAGCTTTTCCACTTCTGCTACTGGTATGGTGGATTCTACCGTTATGGGTACGTTGGCACCAGACTCCGCTATGGTGGGAGCTGTTAGCTTGATGTCTGCCACCTCTTTGATCTGAGATAGCTGTACTCCGAGTCTTTTTTGGATTTCCTCTTCAAGCTTTGTGGCGCCAAAGGCTGGCTTAAGGGCTGGGGCAAAGGTTAGCCCCATAACTACCACTGCCGACAGCGTTAAAAACCTTCTTCTGTCCATGGTTTATACCTCCTTTAAAGTATTTAGCATACTTTGTTTGCCCTTTTACAAACTCCATTTATAAAATTGATAACCTCTCCTCCTGACCTGCTACCAAAGAGAGCTCCAAGGGTTTTCCCCTCTTTTGGGTCGTAAAAAACTATTGTGGGCGTGCCAGGAACTCCCAACTTTCTTGCCCATCTACTACCCTCGTCGGAGGAGATGTTTAAGCTTATCATCACAAAGTTCTTCAACTTATTCTGCACTTCCTCTTGGTTTAGGGTAAATTCTTCCATATGGGCACAGTAGGGGCAATGGTTACTGTAAAAGTAAAAGGCCACCAGTTTGTTTTCCCTTTTGGCGGCTTCAAAACCCTCTTCAACCTTAACATACCAGTTCGCTAAGGACAAAGACAAACTCATTAGTATGGCAACAACTATCCTTACCATGGGGATTAATGTTAGTCTATCTGATAAAGATTATCAATAAAAAATGCTTATGGGGATATAAGATGAGTTAATTTTAGAGTATTGTAATATAACTATATATACGATACACATGGGGTGAAAAATTGTCCGTAAAGATCATTGATTAAGAGTTTAAAACTTTGTTGGCTCAGGCTTCCAATCTGTCAATAATTGGGCGCCTCATAAACCGCCCCTACAAGGGAATTTCTCACTCGGCGTGTATAAGGCTATAATTAATTATTATGATGAGGGTAGGTGAGTATGTAGAAAAGGGTCTTAAAAACGCACTTGAGGAGAAGCCAGAGGGTTACTCGGAGCTTGGAAAGTGCACTTCTGGATGTCATTCGGTAAGTTTCTTTCTAAAGGGCAGTCCCGAAAGTGTGGAGGATATTAAGTTCAAGGCTACGAAGCGCTGTAAAAAGCTTCTGGCAGTGGCAGACTTTGCGGCGGAAAGGATAAAGGAAAAGGGCAAGGTGTATATTGATGAGGAGGAGATCCTTGGGTTTTTCTCTGAGGAAAAAGAAAAAGACAAGTTAAGGGATAGGATACAGATGGTTAAAAAAGCCCTCGGGCTGTGAGCTACCTTTGGTCTCTTATACCTAAAAGTTTATAATTAAACCCTATGGTGAGAGTAAAAGTTAATGGTAAAGAGCTGAGCGTACCAGAAGGTACAACCCTTGGAGAAGTTTTTAAAGCTTTGGGTATAGATAAGGCGCTTGGTGGAAAGGCAGGCTCTAAGATCATAGACCTTTTAACTCCCCTTAAAGAAGATGCGGAAATAACTCCCGTTTTCAAAGAGGATCCAGAAAGCCTTGACATAATGAGACATACCCTTTCCCATATTTTGGCGCAGGCTTTGAAGGAAATTTACGGCTATGAGAAGGTTCATTTAGGAGTTGGACCTACCACAGAAGAGGGCTTTTACTACGACGTACAGGTGGAAGGTCATACCATAAGTGCAGAGGATTTGCCCAAGATAGAAGAAAAGATGAGAGAGATAATATCAAAAAACTATCCTCTTTTTAGGAGGGAATTGGAAAGACAAGAGGCTATAGATCTGTTTTCAGAGTTTGGTGAAAGGTATAAGCTGGAGATTATAGATAGGATAGATCCCACAGAAACTATATCTGTATATGGTCAGGATGGTTTTACAGACCTTTGTAGAGGTCCCCATGTGCCCTATACGGGTATGGTGGGAGAGTTTAAGCTTACCCATGTGGCGGGTGCCTATTGGATGGGGGATTCATCAAAGCCTATGCTTCAAAGGATATACGGTATAGCCTTTTGGACAAAGGAAGAGTTGGAAGAAAGGCTCAGGCTGTATGAGGAGGCCAAAAAAAGAGACCACAGAAGGCTTGGAAGAGAGCTGGAGCTTTTCCTAATAGAGAACGAGGTTGGCGCGGGTTTGGTTCTATGGCTTCCAAAGGGAGCGATCCTTAGAAAGGTCCTTGAGGATTATTGGAAGGAGGAGCATATAAAAAGAGGGTACCAGCTTGTTTATTCTCCCCATGTGGGAAATGCAAAGCTTTGGCAAACAAGCGGACACCTTGAATATTACAGGCCTAACATGTTTTCTCCCATGCAGGTAGAAGAGGAAGAGTACTTTGTAAAGCCTATGAACTGTCCTTTCCACATAGCCATATACAAAAGCAAGGTAAGAAGTTACAAGGAGCTTCCTTTAAAGTTTGCAGAGCTCGGCACCGTTTATAGATACGAAATGTCGGGAGTTTTGCACGGGCTTATGAGGGTTAGGGGCTTTACCCAAGATGATGCCCATATCATATGCATGCCAGAGCAAGTGGAGGAGGCCATAGAAGAAACCTTACAGCTTGCCATAGATATGCTAAGGACTTTTGGCTTTGAAGACTTTAAAATTTACATATCCACCAAGCCAGAAGATGCCATAGGTTCTCCGGAGCAATGGGATCTGGCACAGAGCGCCCTTAAAAAGGCGGTGGAAAAGGTAGGTTTAAACTACGAGATAGATGAGGGTGGCGGAGCCTTTTATGGTCCCAAGATAGATGTAAAGATAAAGGATGCTATAGGAAGGCTTTGGCAATGTTCCACCATACAGTTTGACTTTAACCTACCCGAAAGGTTTGATATGGAGTATGTGGGACCCGATAATAAAAGACACAGGCCCTATATGATACACCGAGCCATCTTTGGCTCCATTGAAAGGTTTGTGGGCGTTCTTTTGGAGCACTATGCGGGACTTTTGCCCCTTTGGCTTTCACCGGTTCAGGTAAGGATAATCCCTATATCTTTGGAAAAGCACGCTTTTTATGCAAAGGAGATAGCCAACAAGCTTAAAGAAAGTGGAATAAGGGTTGAGATAGATACAAGGGAAGAAAGATTAAACGCCCGTATAAGGGACGCAGAGCTTCAAAAGATTCCCTACGTAGTGGTATTGGGAGATAAGGAAGCGGAAAGTGGCGCCGTATCCGTTAGAGGAAAAAGGGAAGGAAACTTAGGAAGCATGAAGTTGGAAGACTTTATCAACATGCTTTTGCATAAGATAAGAAATAAGGAGTGATGTTAGGAAAATTAGCGGTACATATATCTAAGGAAGATGGGGATTATTTGGAGTACGTAAAGGGCATAACTTCTGCCTTTGGTGTGATACCAGACTTTTTGTACCTTGAAGAGGAGGGGATCTTTAACCTTATGTCTCCATCGGAGGAAAGGCAAAGGGCTATAAAAAGGTATATAGAGGATTTTTTTGAAGGGTCTAACTTTTATACCCTTTCGGGCAAAGGAGATAAAACCTTGAGGGAACTTCAAGAAAGTTATGACCTACTTTTTGTTAAATACAAAAGACAACTCTTTGGCAAGTCTGTGCCCGAGTGGATCCTGTCGGAAACAGATGAACTCAGGCTTTGGGTATACAAAGAAGGGTGCAAAGGGAGCATAAAAAGGGTATGTTTGCCCGTGGATTTTTCCAAGAGGTCTATCAGACAGGTGGAGTTTGCAGAACTTCTTAAGGGTTTTTTCAACTTTGATTATGACCTTGTTTATGCCATGAATATAAACCGCTTTATAAACAAGCTAAGCAAGGAAGACTATAATAAAAGCCTTTTGAACAAAAAAGAAGAAGTTATGCACATGTATACGGACACCTTTGGTGGAAAAGATCTTAACCTTGTTATCCTTGAGGGCGATCCCTACAGGGAGATGGTAAAGCATATAAACTTTTCGGACTATGACCTTGTGATAATAGGCAGGAGGGGAAAAGGTATGAGGGAAAGGATAGGGAGTGTTTCTCTTCATATGGTTAGGAGTTTAAAATGTCCCGTGGTTGTCCTGTAAGTGGTTTTGCCAAGTTTTTCCTTGCTCCCCTTTGTCCACCAACCAAGAGTCTTTTTAAAAAGGTCTTTAATATAGAGGCCTATGGCTTGGAAAACATACCTTTGGAGCCTTGTATAGTGGCAAGCAACCACAGAAGCCACCTTGACCCGCCCCTTTTGAACGCAGTCTTTCCCGAGCCTTTGCGATTCCTTGCAAAAGAAGAGCTTTTTAAAGTGCCCCTGTTGGGTAAACTGCTTCCCCATATGGGAGCCTTGCCGGTAAAAAGGGGTTCTGGAGATATAGAGGTTTTGGAGCTTGCTATGGAGCTTATGCATTATGGATGTAAAGTATGCATCTTTCCAGAGGGTACGCGGGCAAATCCTGGAGAGTTTTTAAAACCTAAGTTGGGTGTGGGGCTTTTGGCGGTAAAAAGCCAAAGGCCAGTGCTTCCTGTTTATATAGAAGGTACGGACAAGGTATTCCCAAGAGGTGCCAAATTTCCCAAACTCGGACATCCCATTCGTGTTTTCATAGGTAAGGCAAAGGTTTATAGGGATGAGGAAAATTTAAAAGCTTACCGAAGTGTTGCGGAGGATATTATGGAAAGAATAAAAGAGCTTGCCCATGCCAAAGGTGTTTAGCGTCGTAGGATACCACAATGTAGGAAAGACCACTCTGATAGAGGAGCTCATAAAAGAGCTTCAAAAGAGGGGCTATAAGGTAGGTTATATAAAACACGACCCCAAATCCCATGGCATCACCGACAAGGAGGGCTCCGACACATATAGAGTTTCCAAGCTTTTAAACAAACTTGCCCTCCTTTCTCCAGAAAGGCTTACTTTATGGGAAAAAAGGGAAGATGATCCCCTTAGGGTTGTGGAAGATTACTTTTCTGATTGCCATATAGTTCTTCTTGAGGGTTGGAAGTCTTTGGAAGGTGTAAAAAAGATAGTGGTGGGTGACTTGGAGGTGGAGGGTATAAGGGTTAAGGGTGTGGAAGACATCCAAAAGGTTGTAGACTATATACTATGCGAATAAGGGTTCCTGCAAGCACCAGCAATTTTGGTTCTGGATTTGATGCCTTTGGCCTTGCCCTAAACTTGTATAACCACTTTTATGTGGAGCCCTCTTCCTTTTACAGCGTACAAATAGAAGGTGAGGGCAAGCATTTGCCTACGGGTGAGGAGAACCTTTTTATAAGGGTGTACAAAAGAGCCTGTAAGGTCTTTGAAAGGGATGAGGTTCCCATAAGGGTCAAACAGGTCAATCAGGTACCTACCGCCCGGGGGCTTGGGTCTTCTGCTACTGCCATAGTGGGGGCTATAAAGGCCTTTGAAGCCTTGCACCAGCTTGAACTTAACCTATCGGAAAAGCTAAAAGTTGCCTTTGAATTTGAAAAACATCCCGACAATCTTTTACCTGCCTTTGTGGGTGGCTTCGTGGTTTGCGCGCCCTCTTCCCAAGGGGTTAGCTTTTTAAGGCTGGACTTTCCAAAAGAGATAAGGGTGGTGGTTTGCGTGCCAGAGTTCGAACTTTCAACGGAGAAGGCAAGGGCGGTTATAAAAAGGCAGGTAAGCCTTGAGGATGCTGTTTTTAACCTCCAAAGGTCTGCCCTTTTTGTGGGAAGCCTACTTTCAAAAAGGTTTGACCTTTTAAGGGAAGCGGTGCAAGACAAACTCCACCAACCCTACAGGGCAGAGCTTGTTCCCAACTTTTGGCGTGTAGTAGAGCATGCCTACAGTACGGGGGCTCTTGCGGTCTTTTTAAGCGGCGCAGGTCCATCCGTGGCAAGCCTTTGTGTAGATAATCCAGAGAGCATAGGCTATGGGATGGTAAGAGCCTTTGAGGAGGTTGGTATAAGTTCTAAATATTTAGTTTTAGAGGCCGATGAAAGGGGTGCCCTTGTGGAGTAAAAGGGTATTAACCATAGATGTGGGAAACACTACCGTAGATCTGTGTTTGTTTGAAGGACAGTTAAAGCCCTTGGGAAAGTTTTCCCACTTGGAGCTTCCAAAGGTTGATGCGGATTTGGTTTTTGTATCCTCGGTAAAGCCCTCCGCAGAAGCAAACATAAAAAGCCTTTATCCAAAGGCACGCTTTATAAGACCTCAAGAGATACCCATAGGGGTTTCTTTTCCCCACAAGGAAAAGGTGGGAATAGACAGGCTTATAAACCTATACGGAGCCCTAAACCTTTATGGGAAAGACCTTATAGTGGTTAGCGCTGGTACTGCTTTGGTAATAGACCTTTTGGTGGATGGAACCTTTCAAGGAGGTTTTATAACCATAGGCATAGGCACGGGTATGGATTGCCTTTCCAAGAAGGCAGAGCTTATCCCAAAGATAGAAGTTAGGGACATAAGGGTGAGTATAGGCAAAAACACGGAAGAAGCCATAGTTGGAGG
>JBKBNZ010000055.1:0-8156 GCA_046294875.1 Aquificaceae bacterium
AGGGTTTATTATGAACATTTTGCTAACAACCTTGCTTTCTTTGTCCCTTATTTTATCGCCCCTTCTAGCTCAAGAATATCAACAACCTCCCAAGGAAGGAGGGGGTACAAAAGTAGGGCCTGCTATAATAATACCCTTTTTACTTATTCCCCTGTAGTGTGATAACTACACCTCGTAAACGGCCAACCCCTTCATGTGGAAGTAGATTACGCTAATGTGAAAAATACTGTAAGCGTGCCAGGGATAGAAGATAAACCAGTAGAGATTAGCCTCACTAAACCAGAAAATTGCCCAGTTATGGCAGAAGACGGGCAACCAAGTGGTGGCTCTACCGAGCAACCAACGGGAGGCACTTCTGGACAACCAAATACAGGCTCTGGAGGGGTGCCTCCATGGTTAGGTGGTGCTGTTTTCACACCGGCATCTTTAGTTCCAGAGTAAAACAAAGATGTTATTGGCGACCAAAAGCTACGGCAACAACGACCCCCTCAGTCCAAAGCAAGCCTACCATTAAAAAGAAGTCTTCCATGTCCCCCGCTAAAAAGCCAAAGGAAGCCGCTTGAATTAAAAAATCTGATAGGGCAGGCATGAGCTACCAAGGTTTCAGATCCTTGTAAAATTTTTGTATAATCTTAACTTACATGAGTTTAGAGCACACCAAAGTACCCCTTACCAGAAAGGAGTTTGATACACAAAGGGCAGGCTTTTGTGCTGGCTGCGGCTGTGGCTGTGGCTATATCCTCTATCTAAAGAATAATGAAATAGCAGACCTTTATGGCCATCCTGCAGACCCAAGGGGTGTTGGCAGCTTTTGTAGCAAAGGATTAACATACATACAAGAGATTTCACAAAATCCACTAAGGTTAAAAGGTGTTTTCTACAAAAGGGATGAACCCTTTGAAGCCATAGCTTACAAGCAAGCCATAGAGATACTAAAAGAAAACCTTCATAAGGGCAGAACTGCCTTTTTACTGGGAAGGGAGGCAGGCCTTGAAGAGTATTTGCTTGCAAAGAGTATTACCGATGATGTTTTTGTGGATGCTCCAGTGGTGGAGTTCATACCTTCCACGGTTCACCCAACTCGCTGGAAGGAGGCAAGGTTTATCCTTTCCCTTGATGCAGAACCCGTTTTTTCCGAAGTTATGTCTACACGTTGGATAATAGATGCTGTGGAGGCTGGCGCGTACCTTTTTTGTCTTTCCAGTAGGTATGAAACCTTGTGTGCAAAGGCGAAGAAAAGAAAACTTCTAAAGCCAGACTTGATGATAGAGTTTATGCAAGAGCTTTTGGAGCCGGAGAAGAAGGATGAAGATGTAGAGTTTGTCAAGAGAAGCTTTTTTTTGCTTAGAGGATCTTTGGTACTGGTAGGTGCTTCTTTGCTTAACTCTCCCTTTGGTGAAAGGTTGCTATATATATTGGCACAACTAAGGCGTAAATACGGTATAAACTACAGCTTTGTGGGTGACCTTATGCCCTTCCCAGCCAAAAGCATGGAGGAGCTTTTTAACAAGCTTGAAGAGTTTGACAACTTTGTGATCGTGGGAAATCTCCTTAGGTACTTTACCCAAGACCAGCTTGATATTCTTAAAGGGAAGTTTGTAGTTAGCTTTCAAGTCTTTCCTAACCTAACCGCCCATTATTCAAATCTAATCTTTGCCAACAGTATGTTCTTTGAAAGGGACTTTATGAACTACCGCCATGGCTTTGGCTATCTTATCTACTCTCCTAAAACCATGTCTCCAATGGATGGTATGTATAATCCCTACTATGTTCTCTCGGAAGTTTTTGATAAAAGAGTAAGCCTTGAAGCTTTTCTGTCTGAAATAGGCATAGATTTGAACCGCTTAAAAGATAAAGGGGAAGAACCCTTAAAGGCTGCAGATTTGAAGGACCTTGAGTTATCTTTTAAAGAAACCCCTAAGGGGAAGCTCTTTTTATACACAGACAGCACCTTGGTGGAAGACCTCGGGCACTGGAACCCATGGACTCATGAAATGGAAAAATATCAAAGGGCATATATAAACCCCAAGACCGCAAGGGAGTTTTCCCTTGGCGACAGGGTGGAGATAGGGGGGGTAACCTTTGAACTACATAATACAGAAAACATAGCGGAGGGTGTTTTGTTTGTACCCTTAGATTATGAAGAGTTTCAACCCTTTGACCCTGGCTACAGGGTTGGTGCCTTTGCAAAAAAGCCCTACCACAGGTATGAGGTCTTGGTATGAAGGTAGCCTTGTGTGAGGAAGAGGATTACTCTCAGGGTATTCTTTTGAGAGCTATAGGTTTAGAAGGTTTTGAAGGCTACAAGTGTATAAAAAGGTTAGGTGGTGTTGATTTTTTCTTTGATAAGGAAGAGCAAGCTCAAGAGTTTTTATCAAAATATGGTAAGTATGTGTATGCGGTGGGCAAAAAGGATTTGGAGGAGGTGGTGGGAAGCCTTTTAAAGGAAAGGGGTTTAAAGCTTTCTACCGCAGAAAGTTGTACCGCAGGTCTTTTATCTGCGAGGATAGTCAACGTGCCCGGCTCTTCTGCCTATTTCGTGGGGGGCTTTATAGTGTATTCCAACGAGTTAAAAACAAAGCTTTTAAGCGTAGAAGAGAGCGCCATAAAAAAGTATGGCAGTGTATCGGAGGAGGTTTGCAGACAGATGGCCGTAGGGGCTTTGGAAGAAACGGACGCAGATATATCCTTGGCAATAACAGGTATATCCGGTCCCGGTGGGGCTACCTATAACAAGCCTGTTGGCTTAACTTACATAGCCTTGGCTACCGATAAAGAGGTTTTGGTAAAGAGGTTTATATTTGAGGGGAGCAGGAACGAGAACCGCTTTATGGCTACCCAATGGGCTCTTGAAATGCTAAGAAGATATCTTTTGTTTGGAGGCATAGATGTATAAGGTTCATCCTACGGCCATAATAAAAGGAGAGGTAGATATAGGTGAAGAGGTAGAGATAGGCCCCTACACGGTGATAGAGGGCGATGTAAGCATAGGGAAGGGTACAAAGATAGGTGCGAGGGTTAGCATAAGAGGAAAGGTATCCATAGGTGAGGCTTGTAAGATATACGACGGAGCAATTATAGGTGAGGAGCCCCAACACCTAAGGTACGCAGGCGAGGAAAGTCAGGTGATAATAGGCAACAGGGTGATAATCAGGGAGTATGTTTCCATACACCGTGGCACCGCCTTGGATAAGTTAAAAACCATAGTGGAGGATGAGGTTATGCTTATGGCTTACGCCCACGTAGCCCATGATTGCATAGTTAGAAGGGGCGTAATAATGGCAAACTGTGCCACTTTGGGGGGGCATGTGGAGGTGGGGGAATATGCCTTTATAGGCGGTTTGTCTGCAGTACATCAATGGGCAAGGGTAGGTGCTTATGCCATGGTTGGAGGTTTGACGGGCGTCTCCTTGGATATACCACCTTATACAAGAGCTTCTGGACAGCACGCCCATCTTTATGGTATAAATACCATAGGTCTTGAAAGGAGAGGCTTTTCAAAGGATGTGATATCTCTTCTGAAAAAGGCCTACCGATTACTCTTTAGAAGTAATATGCTAAAATCGGAGGCTATAGAGTTTCTCCTTAAAGAGTATGGGGATTACCAAGAGATAAGGAACATGGTTGCCTTTATACAAAGCTCTAAAAGAGGTGTGGCAAGGGATGCGGGTAAAGGTTAAAATATTCTCATGAGAGCTCTTGTTTTGGCGGCGGGACTTGGCACACGTTTTATAAGCGAAAAACCCAAGGTGATGCATTCAATCCTTGGCAAGCCTATGCTCTGGTATGTGTTAAAAGCTGTTAAAGGTTTAAACCCCGACAGCACAGCCTTGGTAGTAGGCTACAAGGCGGAGGAGATAAAAAACTACTTTGGAGATGCTTATATGTATTTTTATCAATCCAATCCAAAGGGGGGTACTGGGGATGCAGTCCTTTCTGCTGCAGATTTTTGGAGGAGTTATGAAGGTTATTTGCTCGTGCTAAACGGAGACTCTCCCTTGGTGAGGACAAACACCATAAAGGGAATGCTAAGGTATATCCGCCTTGTGGAGGAGTACGAAGGTATAAAGCTTAGCGCTCTACTTCTTTCTGCTCAACTTCCCGATCCAACGGGCTACGGAAGAGTTATAAAGGATGAAAAGGGCAACGTGCTAAAGGTGGTTGAGGAAAAGGATGCTTCTGCAGAGGAAAAGCTCATAAGAGAGGTAAACGGTGGCGTATATCTCTTTTATTGCCCCCATTTACTTGAGGCTCTTTTCAGGGTAAAGCCCAGTGAGAAAACTGGCGAAGTTTATCTAACGGAAGTTTTTAGGATAATGACACAGATGGGCTACACTGTAAGAAGTTTTATGGCGGAGGATCCCACAGAGATCCTTGGTGCAAACAATCGCTGGGAACTATCCATAGCGGAGAACGTAATAAGGCTTGGAATACTACAAAGCTTGGCAGAAAAGGGCAATACTCTCCATCAGCCCGAAAGCATATGGATAGAACCCGATGTGGAGCTTCAGGGAGATGTGGAAATATATCCCGATGTGATGCTTATTGGAAATACAAAGATAGGAAAGGGTGTAAAGATAGGTAAGGGAAGCATAATAGAAAACTCCGTGGTTGAAGACGGGGCTATAATAGAAGCCTATTCCATAGTTAGGAACTCCCATATAAAAGCCGGAGCTGTCATAGGTCCCTTTGCCCATGTAAGGGAAAAAAGCCTTATAGGTAAAGAAAGCCATGTGGGCAACTTTGTAGAGGTCAAAAAATCCTTTTTGGGAGAGAGGGTAAAGGCAAAGCATTTGGCTTATATAGGAGATGCGGAGATTGAGGATGACGTAAACGTGGGTGCAGGCGTTGTCTTTGCCAACTTTGACGGAAAAAGGAAACACCCAAGTTATGTAGGTAAAGGTGCCTTTATAGGCAGCAATTCTCTAATAGTAGCTCCCGTCAGGCTTGGTAGCTATTCCTTTATCGCAGGCGGGTCTGTTATTACAAAGGATGTGCCCGATGGTGATTTAGCTATATCAAGGCCTCAATTGAAAATTTTAAAGGATAAAGGTAAGGAGAAGCTGCTTGACTAAGAAGAGAAATATCCCTATAATAGTAATGCTTAGAGCCGGTAGCTCAGTCTGGTAGAGCAACGGACTTTTAATCCGTGGGTCGAGGGTTCAAATCCCTCCCGGCTCATACCTCATACAGCAAGCTTTTCCAACTCTCTTCTTTTTAAGATTTCAATATAGCCCCTCTCTGCGTTTATTATGCCCTGCTTTTTCCACTTGCTCATAACCCTTATGGTGGTTTCCACCGTCGTTCCCGTCATTTCTGCTATATCAAGCCTTGTTAAAGGTGCATCTATAACTATGACGTCTTCGTACTTTTTCCCTATGCGGTCTGCTATCTCCAAAAGTACTTTAGCTATCCTTTCTTCCACCTTTCCTCCCGCTATGCTTTTGAGAGTTTCATAGCTATGCATTAAGGTGGCGGTAGCCTCACAGGTCATCTTTATAGCTATGGCAGGATATTTTATGGCAAGGTTTATAAAATCTTTGTTGGATATGTACAAGGTTTTACTTTCCACCATTGCCTTTGCGGTGTAGGTGTTTTTGGACGTCCTTTTACCCCACTCTATCCAACCAAAAATATCCCCCGGATAAACAAGCCTTACTATTACTATTCGGGCATCGTGGGTCTCCTTTAAAAGCTTTATTAAACCCTCTAAGAGTATATAAACACCGGGCTCTGCCTCTTCCTCAAAAAACAAATATTCGTTCCTTCTAAAGGTTCTAACATGCATGTATTTCAAAAGGTTTTTAAGCTCTTCCTTAGAAAGGTCTTCAAAGAGATGTAGCCTTTTAAGAAGATCCAAGTTTAGGTCCTGAGCTTGCCCCTCTCTAAAAGCCTCTTTTGCCATCCTTTACCTCCTACGCTTACTTGTGGTTCAAAAACTACATAGTCTGTATGGAAAGGCACCTTGTTTATGCCTCCAAAGGAATGATTATCACCTATAGCTATATGTATTGTACCTAATATCTTTTCCGCTTCCAACACATTATCGGGCTTGCTTGCCTTTGGGTTGGTGCCCACCCCAAACTCTGCAATAAAACGGGCTTTTTCGTGTTCTTTGAATATTTTTTCAAGATAAAACCTGTAATTTTCAAAGCCCTCTATCCCATCTACTGCACCATCTTTGAACTTTAAAGTTATAGGTCTTTCAAGCCTTCTATCGGGGCCATAAATTATGGTAAGCCTGCCGTAGGCGGAAAACTCTAAGGGAGCTACAAAGGCCTCGCCCGCCGGTAAGTTTCCATACTGACCCCTTTCATGGAATAGACCCGTATCTGCTACAGCCCTTCTGCCTTCTATGGAAAACTCTATATCGGTGCCTTCTGCCTTTACATGCACCCACTGGGCTTCCGATAGAATATCTGCCACATCTCTGCTAAGAGTTGCCACATAGCCCCAATCCACATCCATAGGTCCAAAGAACATCTCTGGCTCAAAGAGGGGCATGCTGGCATACCTACAGCCCAGCTGGGTAAGAGCCTTTCTAAAAAAGGTATGGGTTGTAGAATAATAGGCAAAGGCTACAACCACCTGCGGTATATTTTCACCATATTCTTTTAACACCTGCAAAACTTCATCCTCTACGTAATCTTCCTTGTATATTACCCTATCCAAAAGCTTTAGGTTCTTTAAATGCTCTACAGCTTTGTCTCCAAAGGCAACTTTCCAAACCTCTTCCGGTGGCTCCTTTCCATGACCTTTCAAGGATGGATAAATAGAGTGATCCACTCTATCTGTTATACTTTTAGCCACATTAATAAACTCATCCATAAGCTCTACAAGGTAAGGCTTTTCCCTATCGGTAAGAAGCAAAAGTCTTTCACCCTTTTGTAGGTTCATATTTACTCTGTATAGCTTTTCTATAGCCCTCTCGTACATGGCTTCTTAACATAAATTTATGCTATTTCATGGTAAGGGGAGCTTTATGCCACCAAGCAAATATTTAAGGTCGTTATCGGTAAACATAAGCCCAACACCGCCAAAGGCGCCCCTTAGCCTTGAGTTTAACAGGTCATCACCACCAACCCTTACATAAAGGGGGCCTCTCACCTTGTAATTTACAGCAACTTGTAAGTTGGGCTTTAGATCCTTATCCTGCGGTCTATCCCTTCTCCCAAAGTCCCAAAGGTCTGAAGTTATCATAAGCCTTTCCGAGAGTATAAGGTCTGCGCCAACCCCACCTGTAGATTCCTTTAGGCCTCCCCTCAACACCAACTCATTGTCACCTACAAAGGGAAATATCCTTGCATACTGCACTGTAATCTCTGGCTTAAACTCCTTTTTGACTATAAATTGGTTTGGCAGTATCTCCTCTTTGTAGACCCTTCCTCTTGAATCTCCTACGATTTCAAGCAGATAATATTTTTCTCCATCTGGCTGCAGCTTTATACTTAGTATCCCCTTAGAATCTCCGCCCCTGTATAGCTCTCCCCTAAAGCCTATATAAAGGTTGGTTTTTTCGGCCACCTCTCCCACCTTGCTAAAGGTTTTTACACCAGATAGAACATTTCTGTAGAGTTCTTCATCCTTTACGAGCTTTCCAAGGGTTCCCTCTCCCCTGTCTATGGTGGCCAATATGCTGTTTAGCCTCTCGGAGCTTTCCTTTAGAGATCTGCTAAGCTCTGCCAAGTTAGACAGGCTTGTTTTTATATCTTCCCTGTTTTCCCGTACCAAAAGGTTTAAATTTTTAGAAAGTTGGTTTAGGTTCGTTGTAAGCTCTGGGAGAGTGGTCTTTAAATCACCGCTTAACTGCCTTAGATTTGCCACTACATCCCTTATATCCTGCCTATTTTCTGACGCTATACCATCAAGGGTTTTTGCAAGTCTGTCTATGTTCTCTATGGTTTGGGGCAAGGTTCTGTTAAGGTTATAGGCAAGTAGGTTTATGTTGCTTATGGCACCCCTTAGGGCTTCTCTGTTTTCCATAGCTATAAGGTTTAGGTTATAGCTTAAAGCTTCCAAGTTTTGTATAACCCTTCTAATATCTTCACGGTTTTCGGATAGTATAAGCTGGAAGTTCTCCACCATAAGCCTTAGAGTTTCAGAAGCGCTGGTCATTTCCTTTACAAGTCTATCCATGTCTGCATAACCCAAGGATT
>JBKBNZ010000056.1:0-8109 GCA_046294875.1 Aquificaceae bacterium
CAAAGCCTTCATCCGTTGAAAAGACTTCTGAGTCCCCCTTGAAAACTCTAACTCTGCCCGTGCTATCGGTAAAGATTAGGTATTCACCAAAGGAAAAGGCGCTGTCCACTCTAAAGCCTCTTGGTGCAAGGTAGGCTCCTGTTTCCCTTAGAGTTTCCCCATCCAAAGAAAGCCTAACACTTTGTCCAAAACCCATTCTAAAGCTGTACCTTTGACCTATAAAGGTTTCCTTTGGCCTTTCCTTGTTAAGAATACCCATCAGATAGGGCACGTTCCTTACCACTGGCACAAAACTATCACCAACTCCCTTTAGAATAAGAGAGCTTGCAGAATCTCCAGAGACCATATTAACAAGGACAAAGTCTTGCCTCCCATCCCCTATCCTTCCACACTGAAGCCCAACGGGAACACCTGCAGGAAGACTATAGTCAAACCTCTTAACAAGGTCTTTTTTAACCAATTCATACACGCTTATCCTTCCAGAAAAGAGAACCAAAAGGAACTCCTTTCCTGTACCTGTAAGGTCGCATATGTCTGCAGACAAAGGCAAAGAAGGTAAAGAAAGAAGAAGCCTTGACTTTCCAAGAAGGTTTATATCCTCAAGGCTTGCCTTTTCTATGCCAACTTTGCCAACCTTTGGTAGGCTGTAGAAGGCTACAGGACTACCCTTATACTCCACGCCTATGCCATCTTCCATTTCCTTTATGGTGTAGGTGCAAGGAGGTTCCTTTTTAAGTTCTGGTAGAAGAGCCTTTAGTTTAAAAAAAGTTTCATCCTTTCCTTGAAAGCATAGATTTTCCACCCTTAACCTTATCATTTCCCCTTCCTTGGCAGTTCCCTCTACAAGTCTTGCGTAAGAGAAGTTATCTTGGACCTCCTCTATCCTTATCCTACCAACCACTTGCTTTTCCCTACCTATTACTTGCTTGGTGATAGGGTGGATTATCTCTTTACCTTCCCTTAAAACCTCAAACTCCTCTCCAACTTTTGCCTTGTCTTTGCCTAAGTCTGTTATAACCTTCTGCGCTTCCACCTTTACCACATAGCCTTCTCTTTGGAAAAAGCTACCAACCTTTTCAAAAACCTCTTGCGCCTTTATGGTTAAGGGAATTAAAAGTAGTATTAAAATTAAAATCCTTTTTCCCATAGCTCCTCCATTGCTTTTATTATAGCCTCTGTCATACCTTCTGTACCTACCTTTATACAGCCTTCCGTGTATATATCTGGCGTCCTATAGCCCCTTTCAAGGACGGTTTCTATAGCTTTGTCTATTACTTTTGCCTGTTTTTCAAGGCCAAAGGAATACCTTAACATCATGCTTGCAGACAGTATGGTGGCGATGGGATTTGCTACGCCTTTGCCTGCTATGTCGGGTGCAGAGCCGTGCACTGGCTCATAAAGGGCATACTTATCTCCAAGGCTTGCGGAAGGTAGCATACCAAGACTTCCCGTGATCACAGCCGCTTCATCAGAAAGTATATCCCCAAAGATATTACCCGTGACGATAACGTCAAAGGAAGAGGGCCTTCTTACTATTTGCATGGCACAGTTATCCACGTATAGGTGTTCCAATTCCACATCGGGATAGTTTTTGGCCTCTTCTTCCACCACTTCCTTCCAAAGGCCGCTTACTTCCAAAACGTTGGATTTATCCACGCTGGTAAGTTTTTTCCTTCTTAACCTGGCTATCTCAAAGGCCTTCTTTACAACCCTTCTTATCTCATCCTCTGTATATTTCATGGTGTTAATGCCAACCCTTTTACCTTCCTGAATAAAAATGCCCCGTGGCTCTCCATAATACACGTCGCCTGTTAGCTCCCTTACCACTATGAAATCCGTTCCCCTTGCTACCTCTTCTTTCAAAGGAGAAGAGCTTATCAAGGGCTCATATACTTTTGCAGGCCTTAGGTTTGCATAAAGGTCAAGGGCTTTTCTTATGCCAAGAAGCCCTTTCTCAGGTCTTTTTTCAGTGGGAAGATGGTCCCATTTAGGACCTCCAACAGCACCAAGAAGGACCGCATCGCTTTTTAAGCACAGGTTTATAGTCTCTTGGGGCAAGGGTGTACCCTTTTCGTCAATGGCAGAGCCCCCTATCAGGGCTTTTTCAAAAACAAAATCCACCCCAGATAGCTCTCCCACTCTCTTTAAAACTTTAAGAGCGGAAGAGACTACTTCGGGTCCTATTCCATCACCTTCTAAAAGGGCGACCTTGAAAGTAGGCATAGGGTGTATTATACTAAACCTTATGTTAGAATTGCTCACAGAAAAGTTTAGCAAAGCTATAGGAAGGATAAAAGACACAAGGAAGCTAACAGAAAAGCAGGTAAACGACCTTTTGAGAGACATAAGGGCGGCCTTAATAGAAGCCGACGTTGACTACGATGTGGTAAAAAGCTTTATAAAAAGGGTTAGAGAAAGAGCTTTGAAGGAAGACCTATCAAAAAGCCCATCACCTCAGGATAGCTTGCTTTTAACCATATACGAGGAGCTGGTAAACACCTTAGGAAAGGAAAAGGAAGACCTTAAAAAGGGTGTGGTACTTTTTGTAGGGCTTCAGGGTACGGGAAAGACCACCACCATAGGCAAAATAGCCAACTATCTAAAAAACAAGGGCTTTAAGATGGCGGTGAGCTCTACGGACGTTAGACGCCCAGCCGCCATGTTGCAATTGCAAAGGCTGGCAGAAAAAATAGGGGTTCCCTACTACGGCTTTGAGGAAAATTTGAGCGCTGTAGATATAGCCAAAAGGGCTGCGGCAAAGGCAAAAGAGGAAGGAGTAGATTACCTTCTTTTGGATACCGCAGGAAGGCTTCACATAGACGAGGAGTTGATGGAAGAGTTAAGACATATAAAGGAGGTGGTAAAGCCCTCGGAGGTTCTTTATGTGGCGGATGCCATGCAAGGACAATCGGCCCTGTCCGCTGCAAAGACCTTCCATGAAACTTTGGGGCTTACAGGAATAGTCCTTACAAAGATGGACGGAGATGCAAGGGGCGGCGTTGCCCTCTCCGTTAGGGAAGCTCTCGGCGTTGGGGTTAAGTTCATAGGCGTTGGAGAAAAGATAGAAGATATAGAACCCTTTTACCCCGACAGGATAGCCCAGAGGATATTAGGGCTTGGTGATATACAAAGCCTTGTGGAAAAGGTTCAGGAGGCAATACCCGAAGATGAAGCCCAAGTCCTTGCCCATAAAGTTTTAAAGGGCGAGTTCGACCTTGAAGATATGCTAAAACAGATAAGGCTTATAAAGAAGATGGGACCCCTTGACAAGCTTCTTGGCATGCTTCCGGGCATAGGAGCCCAATTGAAGAACTTTAAAATAGACGAAAAGAAGTTTAAGAAAACGGAGGCCATCATACTGTCTATGACCAAGCAAGAAAGAAGAAACCCAAAGATAATAAACCTAAGTAGAAAACAAAGGATAGCAAAGGGAAGTGGCACCACCGTTTCCGACGTAAGCAAGGTGCTAAAAGAGTATGAAGAAATGAAAAAGATCATAAAGAGATTAAAAGGTATGCAGGGAATGCCCCAGCTACCAAAATTCCCCTTCCCCTTCAAAAGATAGGCAATTTTTGCCCTTTTCCTCTATCTCTTTAAGGTTTTTCTTGTACTCCTCCCTTTCTTTCTTTTGTAAGGCTTCCCTTATGAGCTTTAAAGCAAGGCAGGTATCTCCCCTTTTGTTTAAAACATATGCCAAGTTGTTTAAAAGGTCTGGATCCCTCTCTAACTGCAAGGCTTTAAAATAAAATTCTTCAGCTTTTTCTAAATCTCCCCTTTTGACATATACGTTTCCCAAATTGTAATAGGCTATCCAAGCCCTTTTATTTTTTCTTATGGCCTTCTTATACTCTTCCTCCGCAAGGTCTAACTTTCCTTGTCTTTCATAGATATAGCCCAAATCTATATGCTCTTCCCAGCTTAAGGGATCCTTTAAGATCACTATGGTAGGGACCGAACAAGAATAGACAAAAAGTAACAATACGCTTAGCAGGAGTATCTTCATAGGATAATATGTTATAATACAAAAAGCTGGAGGTAAAAAATGATAACGATAAGAGTGCCCACTCCACTAAGAAGGATTACAAACGGACAAGGTGAAGTACAAGTAGAGGCAAGCACCATAAAAGAAGCCATAGAAAAGCTTGAAGAGATATATCCGGGCTTTAAGGAAAGGCTTTTGGACGAGAAGGGCGAGATGCGTAAATTCGTAAATCTTTATCTAAACGATGAAGATATTAGGTTTTTAAAAGGCTTGGACACAGAACTAAAAGATGGAGACGTTATATCCATAGTACCTGCCATAGCGGGAGGCTAAGGTAGATCCTTTCAATATGTAGTAGAAGCTCTTCAAAAAGCATATTTGCTAAGGTATCCGAAGGTAAGTGTATCACTATCTTTTCAACGCTGCCTGTCTGTATTATCACCTTATCGTTCTTTAACTCCAAGGTCCTTATATGATAATAGGGAATAACCAAGGTCCTATCTTCCGCGGTGTATATCATATACCTACTTTCCAAAGTTATACCAAGACTTTTTAGCTCTTCCCTTATGCTTTTCATACCATCCCTGGCGGTACTTTTATAAAGCTGTTAAACCCTTCTTCTTCTTTTATCACCATTGCATAGGCGGCAAAGCAATATTTACCAATTTCTACCACCCTTCCAAGCTTTAGTCCAGCCTCTTCAAGCATAAGCCCCAACTCCCATTCGGAATAAACCTCTTCCGGTGGAGGGCCTTTATCTCTTTCTTCCTTCTTCCAATCTATTATACCCACATAGGCAAGGGGCTTGCAGACCCTTTTAACTTCTTTCATGTAGGCTACAGGATCTTCTAACTCATGGAAGACAAAAGCCATAAAGACAAAATCCACGAGGTTATCCGGTAGTGGAATACCATTTTCCTCGGATAACAAAACTTCAACCTTTGAAAGCCCAAGGTCCTTAACCTTTTTCCTTGCGTATTCCACAGCCAAAGGCTCTGTATCTATGGCATAAACTTTACCCTCTTCGCCGACAGCTTTTGTAAGATAAGGAAGGTAAAAGCCTGCGCCTGTGCCCACATCTAAAACAGTCATACCCTTTCTAAGCCCTAACTCCTTTAGAACCTTCTCTGGGTCAAAAAGATCGAGCCTTGAAGGATCATCCAACTTTTTAAGCTTTGATGGGTCAAATTTGTGTGCCATAAGGAAATTATATTCCGTAAATAATAAGTTTCAAGGATTATCCTTTATTTATTTGAAACTTGACCTTCTTCATGTATAATTGTTAATCATTGTGGTAAAAAGGTCTGTACTTGTTTTGAATTTTGGGTCTCAATATGTACAGCTAATAGCCAGAAGGGTTAGAGAGTTGGGTGTTTACAGTGAAATAGTGCCTTATAACATAACCCCCAAAGAGATAAGGGAAAGGAAGCCCTATTGTCTTATATTCTCCGGTGGTCCCGCTTCCGTGTATGAAGAGGGAGCTCCCCTTCCAAACCCAGAGATATACAACTTGGATATCCCCATACTTGGCATATGCTACGGGCTTCAGGCTATAGTTCATCAATTAGGTGGTATAGTAGAAAGGTCTCAAAGACAAGAGTATGGCAGGTCAAGGCTTATAGTTTTAAAAAGGGATCCCATATTCAAGGATCTGCCAGAAAGCTTTGATGTATGGATGAGCCATGCGGACAAGGCGGTAAGGCTGCCAGAAGGCTTTGAAAGTTTGGCAAAATCGGAAAACTCTCCCTATGCTGCTATAAAACACAAAGAGAAACCCATATACGGAGTTCAATTTCATCCCGAGGTAGCTCATACCCAACATGGAAAGGAAATAATAGGAAACTTCCTTTTTCAAGTATGCTTGGCAGAAAAAAATTGGAGTATGGGGGATTTTATCAGGGAGAAAACGCAAGAGATTAAAGAGCAGGTTAGTACTGGAAAGGTTATATGCGCCCTTTCAGGCGGTGTGGATTCCACCGTTTCCGCTATGCTTACCTATAAAGCGGTGGGTAATCAGCTCCATTGCATATTTGTAAACCACGGACTTCTTAGAAAGGGAGAAGTAGAAGAGGTAGAAGGCTACTTTAAAAGCATGGGCTTGCC
Source organism: Aquificaceae bacterium (assembly GCA_046294875.1). GTDB lineage: Bacteria > Aquificota > Aquificia > Aquificales > Aquificaceae > Pampinifervens. Next base: position 6,086 of record JBKBNZ010000056.1, read on the forward strand.
CTTTAAAAGGGTGGACGCCCAAGAGCTTTTCTTAGAAAGACTAAAGGGTGTGGAAGACCCAGAAGAAAAGAGGAGGATAATAGGCCATACTTTCATTGAGGTTTTTGAAAAAGAAGCCAAGGAAATATCCGCCCAGTATCTGCTTCAGGGCACTTTGTATCCCGACGTGGTGGAAAGTGCGGGCATACCCGGTGCCAAGGTAATAAAAACTCACCACAACGTGGGAGGGCTTCCCGAAAGGATGAAGCTTAAACTAATAGAGCCCCTTAGGGAGCTTTTCAAGGATGAAGTGCGTCAAGTGGGTACTCTTTTGGGTGTTCCTGAGGGCATACTCAAAAGGCACCCTTTTCCAGGTCCTGGGCTTGCCATTAGGATATTGGGAGAGGTAAAAAGGGAGGACCTTGAGCTGCTTAGAGAAGCAGATTATATATTCATAGAGGAGCTAAAAAGATGGGGCTTGTATGACAAGGTGTGGCAAGCCTTTGCAGTGCTGTTGCCCGTAAAAAGTGTGGGTGTTATGGGTGATGTAAGGACCTACGAGAGGGTTGTAGGCCTTAGGGCTGTGGATAGTAGCGATGGCATGACCGCGGACTGGTCGAGGCTACCCTATGACTTTCTCGACCATGTGATGAGAAGGATAATAAACGAGGTAAAAGGCATAAACAGGGTAGTCTATGACATCTCATCAAAGCCACCAGCCACCATAGAATGGGAGTAAAATATTAGAATGAGACACCTTAAGGATACAGACCAAGAGGTATACAACGCTGTAGTTAACGAGTACAAAAGGCAGTTCTACCATCTTGAGCTTATAGCTTCCGAAAACTTTACATCCCTTGCGGTAATGGAAGCTCAAGGCTCGGTCCTTACCAACAAGTACGCAGAGGGACTACCCGGTAAAAGGTACTACGGAGGATGCGAGTTTGTGGATGTGGTAGAAAGCCTTGCCATAGAAAGGGTTAAAAAGTTATACGGTGCAGAGCATGCCAACGTACAGCCCCATTCGGGCTCTCAGGCAAACATGGCAGTATACATGGCCTTTCTAAAGCCCGGAGATACCATCCTTGGCATGGACTTGGCACACGGAGGGCACCTTACCCATGGTTCAAAAGTGAATTTTTCCGGTAAAGTATATAACGCAGTATACTACGGCTTAAATCCCCAAACGGAGCTAATAGATTACGACCAGGTCTGGCAGAGGGCGAAAGAATACAAGCCTAAAATGATAGTGGCGGGAGCCTCTGCCTATCCAAGGATCATAGATTGGGAGAAGCTGGCGCAGATAGCAGAAGAGGTAGGTGCCTACCTTATGGTGGATATGGCACACTATTCAGGATTGATAGCGGGGGGAGTCTATCCGAACCCAGTGCCCTATACCCATTTTGTTACATCCACTACACACAAAACCCTTAGAGGACCAAGGGGTGGCTTTATTTTGTGCAAGGCAGAGTTTGCCAAAGAAATAGACAAGAGCGTATTTCCCGGCACCCAAGGCGGTCCTTTGATGCATGTTATAGCGGCAAAGGCAGTAGCCTTTAAGGAGGCTATGAGCGACAGCTTTAAAGAGTATGCCAAGCAGGTGGTTTTAAACGCCAAAGCGATGGCGGAAGAGTTTATAAAACTGGGCTTTAAGGTGGTTTCTGGTGGTACGGATAGCCATATAGTACTCCTTGATCTGCGTAACAAAGGAATAACTGGAAAAGAGGCAGAGGACGCTCTTGGAAGGGCAAACATAACGGTAAATAAAAACGCGGTGCCCTTTGACCCACTACCACCCACGAAGACGAGCGGTATAAGGATAGGCACGCCCGCCATGACCACACGGGGCATGAAGGAAGAAGAGATGAGACTTATAGCAAGGCTGATAGCAGAAGTTATAGAAAACTCGCAGGATGAAAGGGTTATAGAAAAGGTCCGCAGGGAAGTGACAGAACTTTGCGAGCAGTTCCCCCTATATCCCGAGCTTAAGATAATGATAGATGAGCTTTCTTATAGCCAAACAGCCCATCTTTGATAGGGAAGGT
>JBKBNZ010000057.1:0-8103 GCA_046294875.1 Aquificaceae bacterium
TTTTGGGTCTATACATTTCATAAATAGAATTGCTGAAGCTTCTCTACAAAAGCTGAAGTTGGAAGATATAAAGAAGGAGGCACAGATTGGTGTAGTGTACCATTGCGATCTTCCACAGGAACAAAGGTTTAGAACCATGCTTAGAAACATAAGGAATCACCTATCGGTGTACGATAACGATCCCTTCAAAATAAAAATCGTAGTGGTCGCTCATGGCCCTGGTGTTCAGTTTTTCATGAAGGATTTATCTGGTACCCCATGGGAGAAGGAGCCTATAAAAAGATCGGGTAGCTTACGGTGTTGACTTTTACATATACAATATAACTTTGCAGAGGCTAAAGTTAGATCCTAACAGGCTTCACGAGTTTACCAAGATAGTACCTTCTGGTGTGGCTGCGATAGGTCATCTGCAAGCCAAGGAAGGGTTTGCTTACATAAAGGTCCAATAATAGCAGAATTCCTTACGCCGGTTGAAAAAATTCCCTTGTAGGGGCGGTTTATGAGCCGCCCAGGACAGGCTGGAAACGTGAACTACCGAGTATGTGTTAACGAGTTTTGCAGATAATTTTTCACTCCACGTATAAAAAGAATTTAAAATATTGCTGCATGAACCTGTTTGTTATTTTTCTATCTATTTTTTCCTTTTTATCCATCACCCTTTTTGAAGGGGCTGTAATAATTGGGCTTGCTTACGTGGCGGTAGTTTATATAAAAAAGAAAAAAGCACCAAAGGGAATACTAATTTATCCACTCCTCTTGCATGCAGTGCCTACATTACTCTCAACGCTCCTTTATGCACCGCAGCTTTTGGGGAAGGCCATAGAAAGAAGCATATTTCTCCTTTTGTACCTTGGTGGTTCCGAGGTCAAACTTACGGATAAGTTTTTATACCAGCTAAACTTTCTACTGGTATCTGTGGGCTTTTTACTTTTTCCCATAGTCATGTATAACTACAAGTACAAGGCATCTATAGAACCTTTGTGGGGTGGTATTTTTGAGGTTGCTACCTTTTATTCCCTTTTTAGTTTATCTGCTTTGGCTTTATGGTTAAAAACAAGGAGAGTGCTGTGGTTTTTTGCCCTTTTGCTGTTCCTTTCTATGGTCTTTTTTACCCTAAGGAGGTCTACTATATTGGGTCTTTTGATAACCCTGCTTATACTTCTTTTTTTGATGAGAGCTATTGTAAAACTTAGATATACTGCTCTTTTAATATCCTTTTCCCTGCTGGTGGGCTTTTTTGCCTCCTATAACTTTTTACAAAAGGATGTTAGGTTTCAAACCTTGTACAAGGTTATAACGGGTCAAGTCCAGTTAGACTCCCAAACCTTGGACACTATATCAAGCTTGCGGTGGGCGAACTTTGTGGCAGGCTTGGGGGTCATAAAGGAGGACATAAAAGAGGGCAAATGGTTGCCGCTCCTTACCGGTCATGGAATCAAACCGGAAACAAGGCTTTATTTAAAACCACCTGCGGTAGGCTATGAATCTATTCTGTTTGTCTCCGAGTTTATAGAAAAAGGGCTGATAGGCCTTTTGGCTATCCTTTGGTTGTATTGGAGATATTACACCTATCTTCTAAGGTATAAGATTAAAGAACCTTTGGTTATACCCTTTTTACTTATGCCCTCTGTTATGTTTGTGGGCTCTCTTTTCACGGGCTTTTGGGATGCTTTGTTGCCCTTGTACTTCCTTTGGTTTAAAATGATTGAAGAATATGAAAAATCCTAAAAATATTCTCCTTTTGATGTGCCATTCTGCGGGTATAGGGGATATTTTAAGGGGAAGTGCAAGTTGGAGAGCGATTAAAAACAAATTTCCCGAAACTAACCTACATCTCCTTTTTCTTACAAAGGATAAGGGCTATGTATCTGAGAAATTGATAGCTAAGCATCATCTTCTTTCTTCCTTTCAGGTAATAGATGAGAGGATAAAGACCGTTGGCGATTGGATTAGATTTATAAAAGAGTTTGACCAGGTTCTAAAAGAGGTAAAACCAGATTTCATAATAGACCTTGAACCCCATGGCCTTAAAACTTCCTTGCTTTGCCTGTATGCACGCATAAAGTATAAGATTAAAAGCCTTGGCATTGACGAGATACCTCTTAGAGGGCTCTTTTATAGCATGTCTTCCCCGTCCTCCAGAAAGATTCTAAAGAGCCCCGATTACACCGATAGATACTTTGTTGCCCTAAAGGCCTTGGGTATAGAAAGGAAAGGGATCCCTATAGAACTTGAGGAAACAGAAGAGGCCATAAAATTTAGAGAAAGTTTCCGCCAAAGGTTTGGCATACCAGAGGATGCAAAGCTTATAGGTTTAAACATAGGATGTGGAACTCCGGATGCCCTTTGGAAACGTCCCAATTTAGGGCTTTTAAGGAATCTGGTAGAAACCATTCAGAAAAACACAGATACCGTGTTAGTTTTAACCGGTGCAACCTTTGAAAAGGATATAAACGAGGAATTTCTAAGGGATTATAACCTGCCTGCTTACGATTTGGCGGGAGCCACAGATATCCTTGAACTGCCTGGGCTTATAAGGGCGTGCCGCCTTTTTATATCCACCGACAGCGGTCCCTATCACATGGCCGTAGCCTTAAAAGTGCCCACTTTGGCCATATTTGTGAAAGATTTCCCGCCCTCCTATCATAAACATCCTTGGGTTAGATGCGTGGTGCTTAGCAAGGAAGAGGATGTGAAGGTGGCTATTGAAGCTGGCATGGAGCTGTATAAGGCATATAATTAAAACATGCAAGGAAGACCCCTTTTACCACAAGAGCTTGAGCTTTTCAAAAAAGCCCTTGGAATTGGTCCCCACAACTTTTGGAGATGGTCTGCAAGGACCAGAAACTTTAAACTTCTTACAGACGGAAAGATGGTTTGGGTGGAAGGTTCCGAAGAGAACATTGGTAAAACCATGCCCATACACGAAGCCACGTGGTGGAGTTGGGAGCTTTTAAAGGAAAAGGTTAAGGAGTTAGGTTAAAATAGGAAACTTATGGGAAAGGTGGCTTATGTATTTCCCGGTCAGGGCTCTCAATACGTGGGTATGGGCTACGACTTTTATAGGGAGTTTTCCGAAGCGGCGGATGTCTTCCATAGTGCGGAGACAGCCCTTAGATACAACCTTTGCGACATAATCTTCAAAGGTCCCGAAGAAGAGCTTAACAAAACTATAAACACGCAGCCCGCCATACTTACCACAAGCCTTGCCATATACAAGGTTTTAAAAGCCCATGGCTTTCCAGACCCAGACTTTGTGGCAGGCCACTCCCTTGGAGAATACACCGCCTTGGTAGTGGCCGGTGGAGTAGAACTCTTTGAAGCGGTCAGGCTTGCCCATCTTAGAGGAAAGTATATGCAAGAGGCCATGCCAGAAGGAAAAGGGGCGATGGCTGCTATTTTAAAGCTTCCACCGGAAAAGGTAGAAGAAGCATGTAAAAAGTCTCAAGAGATAGGCATTGTAGAACCTGCCAACTACAACTCTCCGGAACAAACAGTTATATCTGGAGAAAAGAATGCGGTGGAGAGGGCAAGTCAAATAGCCAAAGAGATGGGAGGGAAGGTTATACCCTTAAAAGTTTCCGTACCATCTCATTGCTCTTTGATGAAGCCGGCGGCAGACGCCTTTAGGCTAAAGCTTGCCCAAACACCCATAAAAAACCTAAGCATACCCTTGGTACAAAACTACACAGCCCGTGCACACCTTATGGCACCGGAAGTAAGAGAAAACCTTTATAGACAGATGTTCTCTTCTGTCAAATGGTACCAAAGCGTGCTTTATATGGTGGAAGAAGGCGTGGATACCTTTGTAGAGATAGGGCCAAAGAACGTACTTTCAAAGCTGATACAACAGACTGTACCCCATGTAAAGGTTTTTAACGTGGAAAAGTTGGAAGATTTAGAAAAGGTAAGCAAAATATGGTAGAAGAGATCCTTTTAAAGGCAAAAGTCCTGCAGTCTGCTCTCCCCTACATAAGGGAGTTTTACGGAAAGACCTTTGTTATTAAATATGGCGGCTCTGCGATGACCGACGAATCCCTGCGGGAGAGCTTTGCCAAGGATGTGGTGCTTTTGAGGTATGTGGGTATAAAGGTGGTTATAGTGCACGGAGGAGGTCCCCAGATAAGTCAAACCTTAGAGAAGTTTGGCGTGAAAGCCCACTTTGTGGGCGGTATGAGAAAGACGGATGAAGAAACTATGCATGTGGTTGAAATGGTACTCTCGGGAGATATAAACAAGGATATAGTAGCATTGATAAACAGGCATAGTGGGAAAAGTATATACGCTGTGGGCCTTTCGGGAAGGGATGGTCAACTTATAAGGGCAAAAAAGCTAAACAAGGAAGAGTATTTTAGGTCTCTTGGCCTTGAAGTGCCGGAGGAAGACATAGGCTATGTGGGACAGGTGGAAGGCATAAACGTGGAGCTTTTGCAAACCCTTATGGAAAAGGGTTATATACCAGTGATCGCTCCCGTGGGCGTGGGAGAACAAGGGGAAGCCTATAACATAAACGCAGACCTTGCCGCTTCTTGTATTGCCATGGGGCTAAAGGCAGAAAAGCTTATATTCCTAACAGATACAGAGGGTGTAAAGGACGAAGAGGGCGAGCTTATATCTACTTTAAAAAAGGAGGAAGCTTTAAGGCTGATTTCCCAAGGCGTTATAAAGGGAGGAATGCTTCCCAAGGTTAAAAGTGCCCTTGAAGCTTTGCAAAAGGGCGTTAAAAAGGTGCATATCATAGACGGAAGAGTCTTCCATTCCATACTTTTGGAAGTTTTCACAGAAGAAGGTGTTGGAACAGAGATAGTTGAATAAGAATATAAAAACATTTTTATCTCTTATGAAAAGATAAGAAACTCTAATGGAAAAGCTTTTTCCGTAGTGTTATCCTTTAAGAGAAAACCCATAAGGAGGTAGAAAATGAGGAAGTTTTTTCTGCTTTTAAGCGTTAGTAGTGTATCTGTTGCAGCTCCCGTCTTTATGGACGGTGATTATGCAAAAGCCCTTTGTGAAGAGTGGAACAAAACTCCCCAGCTTGTAGAAGAACTTGGAAAAAGTGAAAGCTGGGTGGCAGTTCCAGAAAGGAGGCTTTTTGTTTATAGAGAAGATTGTGAAGACAAAAAGCAGATACAACTAACCATTAAAAACGAAGGGGGAAAGGCTCTCTGTGTTTATGGAGGTCCTGCCAAGGATAAGAGGGGGAGGGATGACTTTCTTATGTATGCGGAAACAAAAAGGTGGCTTGAAATGGGAAGAAAAGAGTATGGACCTATGAAGGCCATGATGTTTGGGAGATTAAAGTTTGAAGGTCCAAAGGGTGTGGCCATGAAGAATATGGGTCCCTTTGAAGCCTTCCTTGATATAGTGGATAATCCTCCCCACGATGCAAGTAAATGTCCTTAAAGAATAACCCTTTCAAGGGTAAGTCCTTTTGCCTTTGCCGTATAGGGGCACTTGCCCCTTCCTTCTAAATAGTGCTTTATGTCTTCCACTTTTAGCTTTCCAAGCCCCACGTAGATAAGGCTTCCTACTATTCTTCTAACCATGTACCTTAAAAAGTTTCTTGCCTTTATTCTAAACTCTATAAGCTCCCCTTCTCTACAGAGGCTTACATCCTCTATGTTTATAAAGGTGTTTTTTTCCTCCTCTTCCAACTTGGCAAAAGAAGAAAAATCATGCGTGCCCAAAAAGAGTTCTACTGCAGAAAGCATCCTTTTGTAGTCAAGCTTGTAGGGAATTCTCCAATAAAAGGGCTCAAGAAAAGGATCTCTTGAAAAGCTGTTAAAGATCCTATAAAGGTAAACCTTTCCTTTGACGCTGTAGCGAGCGTTAAACCCCTCTTCCTGCCATACTTTTTTTATACCAATATCGTTGGGCAGCATAGAGTTTAAGGCCTTTAAAAGGACTTCATTTTTTATATCCCTACTCGCTTGAAAGTTGGCTATGTACTCTTTTGCATGAACGCCCGAATCTGTCCTACAGCATCCTGTAAGCTTTATAGGTTCTTGAAAGACCTTTTCCAAGCTTTCCTTTAAAGTACCTTGTACAGTTCTGAGCCCCGGTTGAACCTGCCAACCATGAAAATAAGTGCCTACAAAGGATAATAGAAGCACATAGTTGGGCATAAAAAGATTATAGAGAGTTTATAAGCCTATGCTCTACTTGTTTAAAAACCTTTTCCTCCTTTTCACCCAATTCGTGGTCATAGCCAAGCAAGTGCACAAATCCATGTACCAACAACCTTTTTATCTCTTCCTCAAGGCTATACCCCAAATCCTTTGCCTGTCTTTCTGCGGTATCTATGGATATAACTATCTCACCAAGCAAGTGATATTCACCCACCGGTTCGTCCAAAGTGAAAGAGAGTACATCGGTAGCTTTGTCCTTTCCTCTGTAGCTTCTGTTTAAATCCCTTATAACTTGGTCGTCCGTTAAGTATATGCTTATTTCTACTCCCTGCATTCCCTGAAGGTTTAAAAGCCTTTCCACTATGGCCTTTATCCACCTTGTGGATATCTTTCCCTTATCCTTCCTTACCAGTATCCTGTTCTTGCTTTGACCTTTCAAATTCTTCATAAGCTTTTATTATCCTTGCCACTATAGGATGCCTTACCACATCCTCCTCTTTAAACCATACGAAGCTTATACCCTCTATGTTCCTAAGGACCTTTATTGCCTCCACAAGCCCCGACTGTTCCTTTTTGGGAAGGTCTATCTGGGTTATATCCCCCGTTATAACCACCTTTGAGCCAAATCCTATCCTTGTAAGAAACATCTTCATCTGTTCCTTTGTGGAGTTTTGGGCTTCGTCCAGTATAATAAAGGCATCGTTAAGAGTCCTACCCCTCATAAAGGCAAGGGGAGCTATCTCTATTATGTTTCTTTCAAGCATATAACTTGCCTTGTCATAATCCACCATATCATAAAGGGCATCGTACAAGGGCCTAAGGTAGGGGTCTACCTTTTCCGCTATCCCCCCGGGTAGAAAGCCTAACTTTTCACCCGCTTCCACCGCAGGCCTTGTGAGAATGATCTTGTTTACCTTGTTAGCCTTTAAGTGGGCAAGGGCCATAGCCATCGCCAAGTATGTCTTTCCTGTTCCCGCAGGACCAATACCAAACACAATGTCGTTATTCTTTATGGCGTCCACGTATATACTTTGAGTATGAGTTTTTGGAACTATGGCCTTTTTCCTGTGGGTTATGAGTATTACTTCTTCCTTTTGCGTAGCTTCTGTGACCTTTGCGCTAAGGTAGTTTTTCGCCCTTTCTCTAACCTCTTGGGGTGTCAAAGTAGAATGGGTTAGTTCCTTTATAATCTGTCTTAAAAACTCGTATACGGCTTTTACCTTGTCCTCTTCTCCCTTTATAAGGATCTCTGTGCCCTTGGCGGAGATTTTAACATCAAAAAGCTGCGAGAAGTACTTTAGGTTTTCATCACCCCTACCAACTATGGCGTAAAACCTTTCGTCAAAGCTACCAAGGTCTAACTTCTCTTCTACTCTTTCTAACATTTTCTCAATAGCTTGGATATAAATATACACTCTAATAGGTAATAGTCAATACGCTAAAATTTTAAGGATGGTTTTCCTTTTCTGTATACTTGTGATTTTAAACTCCAGCTACGCATTGAACGTATCTCAGATAAACCAGCAAGCCTACGCCTTGATAAAATATATGAAAAGGATAGAAGATTTTCCCCAAGTGCTTGATGGAATTGAGCTAAGAGAATGGATAAGGGAGGATAAACTACCAGAGGGTAGGCTGTTTATAGAAAACAGAGAGTTTAAGGAGGAAGACCTATCAAAGCTCATAGAGAACGCAAATCTTGAGGGGATTGAGGGAAAGGTCTTTGTAAGATTTGGCTGGACTTTAAAAAGAACCAATATGCGTATGTATCCAAGCATGGTAAGTATCCACAAGGGCAATCCTAAAATAGACTATAACCAATATACCTTGCTTGAACCCTTTACACCCCTTGCCATACTTCACACCTCTAAGGATGGGCAATGGCTATACGTACAGGCACCCTATATGAGGGGTTGGATAAAAAAACAAGATGTGTTAATAAGCACAAGGGAAGAACTTTTAAATATTCTTCAAA
>JBKBNZ010000058.1:0-7949 GCA_046294875.1 Aquificaceae bacterium
TATGAAATAGAAATGTCAAAGGTTTTCCAAAATAATCTCTCATGGATTTATTCACCAATACCTTTCTTACTATCCATACTCGGATCCTCGCCCAGCAACTATATTTTATACCTATGGTAAGAGATGCCCTAAAGCTGCTGTTTCTTATAGTATCCTACAACTTTATACTCTACTATGTATCAAACCATTTCCTTTGGTTCCCTTGGTCCGTGTTTCCAGATGATCCGCAGGATATGCTAATACTTTTTTCTATAAACTCAGCCCTTTATCTTTCTTGGTTTTTTGGCTACAAGGAAAGGACTGTGGTGTGGATAAGTTATATATCTCTTTTTCAAATATTAGGCCTTGCCATAATAAGGGAATATCCCTATGTTATAACTCACTTTGTGCCCTCTCTTCTACTTACCATCTCCCTTATTTGGCTTTTTGAGTCTCCTGTAGAAAAAAGAACAAGGGAGTTGGAAGATGCCAGAAAAAGGCTTGAGGAGGAGATCTTAAGGAACGAAGAAGAATTAAAAAGTCTAAGGGAGCAAATAGAGCTTTCAAAGGAATTAACGGAAAGGATACTAAAGGAAAAGGAAAGAATAGAAAGGGAATTGGAAAAGCTAAAAAAAGAGGAGTTGGCGGAAAGAGAAAGCCTGGAAAGGGAAAAGGAGCAGTTAAACAAAGCCCTTTTGGAAAGTCAAAAAAGGCTTCAGGACTATATGGAAAGGCTTGAAAGGGTAACAAGGATAAACAGGGAACTTTTCCAGATGTTGGAATTAATGCAACAAAGGGAGCCAAAGGCTGGGAAAGAGGAACTTGCAAGGCTTAGGCAAGAAAGAAAGAGACTTTCAAAGGAGCTTGCGCAAATGCAAGAGCTTCTTGAAGACCTCTCAAAGGAAAACGCGGAGTTAAACAGAAAATACACAAGTCTTCTTGAGGCTTTGGGAAAGGAGAAAAGGGAGAGGGAAATGTTATATATGGAGTTGGAAAGATTAAGGGGCGTTAAGGAAAGAAGGGAGGAAATATACAAAGAGGTCTTTGACGTTGTTTTTGAGAACCTTGAGTTTGGGGAAAGGTCTTTGAAGGAATTTATAGACCTTGACCTTGAAACAAAAAGGGAGTTTGCAAAGGAGTTGATGCTTATTAACATGAAGGGTCTTGAGGAAAGGTTTGAGAGTATGAAGGGCTACAAGAATGTGTTTAAATTAAAGCCAAGGGGCGGAAGGATATATTTTACCTTTGGAGATAAAAGAAGGTGGAAGATTATTGGCATACTTTGGGGTGAGGATGAGAAGTCAAAAAGCAAGTATGCCAAAGAGCTTTTGGTAAAATATAAAGGGTAGAACTTTAAAAGGAGGCTTTTGATGGCCAGCTTAAAAGAAAAAGTGGAAAATCTTATTACTTTCAAGTCGGACAAATACCTTATGACAAACTTGTACCTTAGGCTCGGTGTGGAAGAAAGGACAGACAGGAAGTATCTAAGAAATTTTAAAAACCTTGAAAAGAGCCAAAGGGAGCATTTACAAAAAAGGAGCTTGGAAAAAGAAGTTTTAGAATCTGTAGAAGAAGATTTTAAAAAAATAGAAGGGTTTATATCAGAGCCGGAAAATCTCAAAGGGTGCAGGGGCATAGCTATATTTTCCTCTTCGGGAGAAGGGGTTTTTAACGTGGTTAAACTGCCCTATGTTTATAGGGATAGGTTGATGGTGGATAGGGATGCCCTTGTGAGGGAAATCCTTTCTTTGGACGAGGAGCTAGGAAGGATAGCTTTACTACTTATGGATAGAAAACATGTAAGGTTTTTCCTTATTGGTATTGAGGATATGGTGGAGGTTTTTGACTTTGTGGAACCTTTGGCTACAAGGGCTCACAAATTCCATTCTGGTGGAAGCATGCTAAAAGGTGCAGAGGGCACGATGAAGTTTTCCATGCCAGCAAGGTTCGGTGGTCCTAACATGGTTCAACACTCCTTTGGTGAATACAGGTTTCATATGAGAATACAAGAGGAAAAACACAGGCTTTTTAAGCTTGCAAGCGACGCCCTAATGGAAGCTTTTAAAGAACATAAGTTTGACAAGCTTGTTATAGGCTCCGATAGAGAGGATATAAAAGAGATAGAAAACCATCTTCATACTTATCTAAAGGAAAGGCTTGTGGGATACATAAAGGCAAACCCCTCTTATGTGAACGAAGGAGAGTTAAGGGAAAAGGTCTTTGACCTTTTGATCCAAAAAGGTAGAGAGGAGGAAGAAGAGCTTGTAAAGGAGCTTGAAGAACTTCAAGGTAAGGGACTTGCGGTAAATGGAACTTCTGAAGTTTTAAAACAGCTCTATATGGGCAATGTGAGGCTTTTGCTCGTGCCCGAAGGCTTTCATAAAGAGGGGTATATCTGTGAAGAATCTCACCTGCCTATACTAAATCCCGAGGCATGCCCTACGGAGGAAAAGGTTTATGCAGTGCCCGACATAGTGGATGAGGTTATTGAGTTTGCCCTTGAGGAAAGGGCAAGGATAAAACCTATCTATAAGCCGGAGAACCAAAGAAAAATAGATGGGCTTGCCTGCTTTATGCGGTTTGCTCTATGAACCATGAGAGGATAGTAATATTCATAGATGGGTCAAACCTTTTTCATGCCATAAGGTATTTAAACATTCGGATAGATTATCAAAGGCTTTTGGAGTTTCTAAGGGAAGACAGAAGGCTCATAAGGGCATACTTCTACGGGGCGGTGCCCCAAGAAAAGGACTTAAAAAAGAACTCTCCCGAATGGGAAAGCTATCTAAGACAGAGAAGGTTCCTTGAAGAGCTTTCTCTCCAAGGTATAAAGGTCAAGTTGGCAAAGCTAAGAAGACTGCCCTCGGGGGAATACGTGGAAAAAGAGGTGGATATTATGCTTGCCACAGATATGCTAAGTATGGCTTATATGAACGTGTTTGATACGGCGGTGCTGGTAAGTGGAGACAGTGACTTTTCCTACACAGTTGAGGAGGTGCAAAGGCTTGGCAAAAGGGTTGAAAATGTCTCTTTTAAGCGCACCAGCTCTTACCATCTTCGCAAAGTATGCGACCGGTTTGTTCTTTTGGACGATTATTTAGATAGGTTTGTGGTAGAGGAAAAGGTGGAGATCTCCCAAGAGCTTAGCTTTTGGGAAAGGATAAAGAAGCTATGGAAAAAGTAGTTTTTTTGAAAACAAGCCGTAGTGGGTGCCCAAGGGGTGTGGATTGTATAGAAGGGGAAGAAAAACCTACCGTTATCACCGTTGGCAATTTTGATGGAGTACATTTGGGTCATAAGCTTCTTTTAAGGAGAATAAAGGAAATAAGCCAAAGTAAAGGACTGAAAAGTTTAGTTCTTTCCTTTTACCCTCATCCTATAAGGGTACTCAATCCTTTGCAAGCTCCCTGTGAGCTTACAGACCTTTATGAGAGGACAGAACTTATAAAAGAAGAAGGAATAGATAGGGTGGTGTTCATAAGGTTTGATAAAGGGTTTGCCACCCTTGGGGCGGAGGATTTTTTAAAGGAGGTTATCTACGAAAGGTTAAAGTGTAGGTATTTGGTGATGGGCTACGATTGGAGGTTTGGCTACAGAAGGGAGGGTGAGATAGAGCTGGCGAAGGAGTTGGGAAAGGAGCTTGGCTTTGAGGTGGAAGAGGCACAAGCCTTTAGGGTCAACGGACATGTGGTTAGCAGCACCCTTATAAGAAGGCTTTTACATATGGGCAAGCTTGAAGAGGCAAGCCTTTATCTTGGTAGGAATTATTCCATAAAAAGGCGTGTAGTAAAGGGTGATGGTAGGGGCTCCACTTTGGGCTTTCCCACTGCAAACCTTGAAGGCACGGAGAATCTGTGTTTAAAGGAAGGTGTTTATGCAGTAAGGGTAGAAGACCTCTTTTTGGGTGTGGCTAACTATGGCACAAGGCCTACCTTTGACGGGCATAAAAAGGTATTGGAGGTACATCTTCTAAACTTTGAAGGCAATCTGAAAGGCAAAAGGATAAGGGTGGAGTTTTTGAAGTTCCTCAGGGAAGAGAGAAGGTTCAACAGCCCTCAAGAGCTTATAAAACAGATAAAAGAAGACATATCAAGAGTTAGAGATCTGTTCCTCTAAGTAGCCTATGTATAGCACCTTGCCCTCTTCCGAAAGCCCAAAGGACTTTTCCATTTTATCCCTTAGTCCCTTTTTGTTTTCCAAGAAGTCCTTTAAAGTCTTTGGCTCGCCGTGGGCTCTAAGCATGTAATCTACTACCTTTCCATTGTCAAAGTGTATCCTTACAGGCAAACAGTAAAACTTGGCATTTTCACCATCATGACATCTATGTATTTCACCTACCACCTCAATGCTTACACTCTTTGCCACTATTTTCATAGGAATTTATTTTAACTCATGCCAAACTCTTTTAGCTTTCTCCAAAGGGTTGTCCTGTGCATACCCAATATCTTTGCCGCCAAGCTTTTGTTCCCACCAACTTCTTTAAGAACTTTCCTTATTCTTTCCATCTCTTCCAAGGGCTTACTCTCCCTTTCCAAGGGGATATCCTCCGCCTTTATAAGGCTTCCTTTGCAGGTTATGACCGCATGCTCTATTAGGTTTTCCAGCTCCCTTACATTGCCGGGGAAATCATAGGAAAGTAAGAGCTTTACCGCTTCCGAACTTATGCCCTTTATTTTTCTTGAATACTTCCTTGAGTATTTTTCAATAAAATGGCTTACCAGCGTGGGAATATCCTCTTTCCTATCTCTCAAAGGTGGAAGGTAAATTTTTACCACGCTTAGGCGGTAATAGAGGTCTTCCCTAAACTGCCCTTGTTTTATCAGCTCTTTTAAATTTTTGTTGGTGGAGGCTATGATCCTTACGTTTGCCTTTTTTGTTTTTGTATCTCCAAGCCTTTCAAACTCCTTTTCCTGTACAAGGTGTAATATCTTTACCTGCAGGTGCAGGGGCATATCTCCTATCTCATCCAAAAGGAGTGTTCCACCCTCAGCCAGCTCTACCTTTCCCGGTTTGTCCTTTACGGCACCCGTGAAGGCGCCCTTTACATAGCCAAAAAGCTCTGCTTCCAACAAGGTTTCTGGTATGGCGCTACAGTTTATCCTTACAAAGGGATTATCCCTCCTTGGGGAAAGGTAGTGAATATACTTGGCAAGAAGGTTTTTACCGGTACCCGTTTCACCCTCCAACAGCACGTTCACGTCATACTCTGCAACCGTTTTTGCCGTATCAAGGACCTTTTGAAAGGCTGGGCTTTTTGTTAGTATGGTGTCCTCATCTCCGATCGGGCAAAGTACAACATCCTTTAACACGTACAAGGAAACCACATAGCCAAAGCCAGAAGCCATAGGAGATATAAGCAGGGACGCCTTTTGCCTACCGCAGGGAGTTTCCACGTATATATCAGTCCTTTCGCCCTCTGGTGGAAGTTCTTCCAAAGATAGGTTTATAAGCTCTCTTATGTTTTTTCCTACTAAGCTTTCTTCCTCTTCCCTACATAGCATGCCACCTGCCAGCTTGTTGTGTTCCAATACGTTACCCTCTGTATCCAATACCAAAATAGCTTCCACTATGGAGTTAAGTATGGTCTCTTTGTAAGTCCTTTGTCTTTCTGCCTCTACTATGCAATGAACCACATTGCTAACGTCCCTAAAGATTTCAACCACTCCTATAAACTTATCTCCTTCGTACAAAGGGGACATACTCCAGCATACATGCTTTGAGTTTTTTATAACAGCATCATAAACTTGCACACCCTCCCCCTCTTCCCTCACATAGCCAAAGGGGCAGCTTTTACATATAGAAAACAATCCCACGCACCTTTCCCCTATCAGCCTTTCCCCAAGGATCTCCCTTGCAGACCTGTTGATATAAACTATGCGAAAATTTTCATCTATTACAAGGACGCCATCAAAAAGTCCCTCAAAAAAGGAAAAGTCCATAAGCTAAATTATACATTCCAATCGGTAGGTATCCTTGACATCATCCTAAGGCTTTCCTCAAAAGAGGTCATATATTTCATGGCGGTTATCATGGAGCCTTTAAACTTTAGCCTTTTGGTAAGCATAGCCGCCCTTGGACCCATCTCCCCCGTTGCTAACTTCTTCCAGTTTTCCAAACTTGCCCAAAGTTCAAAATCATACTTATCTCTGTTTGCCTTGCCCGCAGATTGGGCTATGCCCTTTTCCACTATAAGCTCAACGGCGTTATTTTCCTTTCCCTCTATATAATACTTTATGCTTGCGGAAAAGTCCTTTAGGTCGGACTTTAACTTCTCGTTCTTGTTCCACTCTTCCATGTAGGCTTTTATCCAGTCTTCGGATAGGAACTTATGCATGCTTGCCTCCTGTTAAAAAGGGGAAGGCTGGCGCCCTCCCGGATTGTTTATTTTTTGGCCTCTTCCATAAGGGCTTTAAAGACCTCGTTAAAGGATACCTCATCGTTGTTTACAAAGACTCCCACATTACCCATTACGCATACGGAGTATTTGGGACCTGTAAGAGCCCAACCATGAAGGGGAGTCCATTCTTGACCGGAGAAGGCGGTATATCCGTCGCATTGCATTTTTGCCATCATGTTGTTGGCTGCGCACATCATGGCTGCCATTGCGGCGTGTTCCTCGGAAAGGTTTCCTTTGTAGGCTACAAGCTTGCCATCGTCGGTAAACTCACCCGCAGCCCAAACACCTTTAATTTGCATAAGCCTGTCAAGGTTTGCCATGGCTTTTACCTCCTTTTAGATGTATTTTGAGAGAGTTTCAAAGATCTTGTCAAAGTCTGCCTTATCAAGCTCTACGAAAACCCCCACATTACCCATTATGCAAGCAGCATATTTGCCACCTGCTACTGCAAAGCCGTGAACGGGATAAAAGCCACCCTGCCCTGTGTAGGCGCTCCATCCCTTTGCCTGCATGTTGCCCATAAGCTTGTTGGCCGCACACATCATAGCAGCTATTTCTGCCGCCGTTTCGCTAATGTCTCCATAGTAGGCAAGAAGCCTACCATCATCTGCAAACTCTCCTGCCGCAATTGCTCCCGGCAGGGACATAAGCTCCTTTAGCTTGCTGAGTGTAGCCATCTTTACACCTCCTTTAAAGGTTTTCTCACTTTTTATATTTGCAAAAAAAATGCCAAAGCTTCTCTTTTCTCAAAAGGGCTTTAATAAAAGTTTTTTTAAAGGGGGTAAAAAAACAAAGCTGTTGCATGTTGCAATATGTGTTGCAACGAAAAATAACCCTTGAAAGACAAAGAATAAGGAATAAACTTTTTACCTTATGGTAAGAGACATAATAAGGTTTCCCCATCCAATTTTGAAGACACCTACCAGCAAGGTGGAGGTTATAGATAAGGAGATAAAAGACCTTATAAGGGATATGTTTGAAACCATGTACCATGCAGAAGGTGTGGGGCTTGCGGCGAACCAGATAGGCGTGGGGCTTAGTCTTATGGTTATTGACACTACCCCCAAAAAGGAAAGCCCGCCGATGAAGGCGATCCTTATAAACCCGGAGATATTGGAAAAGGAAGGAAGCATTAGATACAGAGAAGGTTGTCTATCCTTTCCCGGTCTTACCGTGGAAGTGGAAAGATACAGGCGTGTTAAAGTAAGGGCTTTGAACGAGCATGGAGAGGAAGTTATCTACGATTTTGATGGCTTTCCCGCTATAGTGTTTCAGCATGAGATAGACCATCTGCAGGGCATAACCTTTATAGATAGGGTTAACGGCTTGAAGAAAAGGCTTGCCCTTGACAGGTATCAAAAACTTCTAAAGCAAAAGTGAATGTAAAGCTTTTAAATTTTTATCCCTTTGAGGTATCCACAAAAAAGCCAAGGATCATTGCCTACGCAGACGTAAAACTTTTTGAAAAGATAATTATAAGAGGTATTAGGTTGTATGAAGCAAAAAACGGAGGGCTTTTTATAGTAATGCCCGAGTTTAACCAAGAAATAAAAAGGGCTATAGTTGAGATAGA
>JBKBNZ010000059.1:0-7874 GCA_046294875.1 Aquificaceae bacterium
ACTGAGTCTTCAAGGGAAAGAGATGGAAGATTTTGTAAGCCAGTTTTATGGTTTATACTATCAGTTTATAAAAGAAGCAGGCAGAGAGATTAGAAGGCTTTTGGAGGACTTTGGATGATAGAGGTTGGGGGAAGAAGGATAGGCGAAGGCTTTCCAGTTTTTATAGTGGCGGAGTTGTCTGCCAATCATTTGCAGGACTTTAACTTAGCCATTGAAACCATAAAGGCGGCAAAAGAGGCAGGAGCGGACGCCATAAAGCTACAAACCTACACACCGGATACGATGACCGTTGATGTAAAGAAAGAGCCTTTTGAAATAAAGGGTGGAACCCTTTGGGATGGACTTTACCTCTATGACCTATATAAAAAAGCCTATACGCCCTGGGAATGGCATCCAAAGCTTTTTGAGTTTGCCGCAAGCCTTGGACTTTTGTGCTTTTCTACGCCCTTTGACGAGAGTGCCGTTGATTTTTTGGAGGAGCTGGGATGCCCCCTTTACAAGGTCGCTTCTTTTGAGATAACCCATATACCCCTAATAGAGTACATAGCCAGCAAAGGAAAACCCATCATAATATCCACCGGTATTGCTACCCTTTCCGACATAGAAGAAGCACTAAGGGCTTGTTATAGGATGGGAAATAGGCAGGTTATCCTTCTGAAATGCGTGTCCGAGTACCCAACGCCCTACGAGGATGTAAACCTTAGAACCCTAACCAACATGAGGCAGACTTTTGGAGTACCAGTAGGTCTATCAGACCACACTCTTGGTATTTCCATACCCATAGCGGCAGTTGCCCTTGGTGCGGTCTTAGTAGAAAAGCATTTTATACTGGACAGAAGCCTTGGAGGTCCAGACAGTGCTTTTTCCTTGGAGCCGCAAGAATTTAAAAACATGGTAGAGGCGATAAAAGAAGTGGAAAAGGCATTGGGTACAATAACCTACGAGCTTACAGAAAAACAAAAAGAGATGAGAAGGTTTTCAAGAAGCCTTTTCGTGGTGGAAGACATGAAGGCGGGAGAAATTTTTACGGAAAAAAATGTAAAGAGCATAAGGCCTAATCTTGGGCTCCATCCCAAGTACCTTAAAGACATTTTGGGCAAAAGGGCAAGGAAAGATATAAGCAAGGGAACGCCTCTAAGCTGGGAGCTAATAGAATGAGTTTTTTAAAGGATAAGGTGATCCTTATAACTGGAGGTACGGGATCCTTCGGTAGAGCCTTTGTTAAATACCTGCTAAAATATCACAATCCTCGGAAGATAATCCTGTTAAGTAGGGATGAGTTTAAACAGTGGCAGATGTCAAAGGAGTTTCCAGAGGAGAAATACCCACAGCTTAGGTTTTTCTTGGGAGACATAAGGGATAAGGACAGGCTTAGGTTTGCCTTTGAGGGTGTGAATTATGTAGTACACGCGGCAGCCCTAAAACATGTGCCCATATTGGAGTACAACCCCTTTGAGGCTGTAAAGACAAACATAATGGGCGCCCAAAACATAATAGAGGTTGCCATAGAGAAAGGAGTTCAAAAGGTTGTAGCTCTTTCCACCGATAAGGCGGTAAACCCCGTTAACCTCTATGGAGCCACAAAACTGGCAATGGAAAAGCTTTTTATAGCAGGCAATGCCTACGTGGGCTCAAGGGACACATGCTTTAGTATAGTTAGGTACGGAAATGTAGTAGGCAGCAGGGGCAGCGTTATACCCTTGTTCCTAAACCTTTTAAAGGAGGGGAAAAGGGAGCTGCCTATAACAGACCCAAGGATGACCAGATTTTGGATAACTTTGGAGGAGGGCGTAAGGCTTGTTTTGTTTGCCCTTGAGGAAGCGGTTGGAGGAGAAGTCTTTGTGCCAAAGATCCCCAGTGTAAAAGTGCTTGACTTGGCGCAAGCCCTATGCCCCCAATGTAAAACAAGAACAATAGGTATACGCCCCGGAGAAAAACTCCACGAAACCCTTATCTCCGCCGACGAGGCAAGAGACGTAAGACTGGTCAAACACCAAGATAGGGAATATTTTGTTATTTTGCCCCAGTTTACTTTTGAAAGTAAGACATGGAGAAAATGGCAAGCCTACCCAAGGATGCCCGAAGGCTTTTGCTACACCAGCGATAAAAATCACTGGTGGCTGCAGGAGGAAGAGTTAAAGGCCTTTTTGGAAAGAGCCTTAGAGGAGATTAAACCATGATCCCTTACGGAAGACAATCCATAGGGGAGGAGGACATCAGGGCAGTTTTGGAAGTCCTAAGGTCTGAGTTTATAACCCAGGGTCCAAAGGTCAAAGAGTTTGAGGAGGCTTTGGTGAATTACTGCGGAGCAAAATATGGAGTTGTGTTTAACTCGGGCACTTCCGCCCTTTACTGTCTTTACAGGTCTATTGGTATAGAAGAAGGAGACGAGTTTATAACCACACCCATAACCTTTACTGCCACCGTATCCACGGCTGTGCTTCTGGGAGCCAAGCCCATCTTTTGCGACGTGGAGGAAGACACGGGCAACATAGACTCCAACCACTTGGAGGCTCTGATCACCCATAAAACCAAGATGATAGTTGTGGTGCACTTTGCAGGGCACCCCGCCCATATGGAAAGAATATGGGAGATCGCCAAAAGGTACAACCTTTATGTGGTGGAGGATGCCTGCCACGCCTTGGGCTCTATTTATAAGGGCAAAAAGACAGGATCCTGTGCTTACTCTCATGGTGTAGTTTTTAGCTTTCATCCAGTAAAGCATATAACCACCGGTGAGGGTGGTGCGGTTTTGACAAACGACCCTACGCTGTACGAAAGGCTCCTTCAGTGCAGAAACCATGGCATAAGAAAAGGAGAAGATTGGGAGTACTACGTGGATTACCCTTCCTTTAACTTTAGGATAACAGATTTCCAATGCGCCCTTGGCTTGTCTCAACTAGAAAAGGTAGACCACTTTCTTGAAAGACGCAGACGTATAGCGGAGGTTTACCAAGAAAGGTTAAAGGGCTTACCCCTTGACCTTCCAGTAGAAAAGCCCTACGCCATACACTCTTACCACCTTTATCCCATAAGGTTAAAAGACAAAGAAGAGAGAAGAAGGATCTACAAAGAGCTAAGAAACAAAGGCATAGGGGTTCAGGTACACTACATACCAGTTTACTGGCATCCCTTTTTAGAAGAAAAGGGCTATAAAAGAGGTCTTTGTCCAAAGGCAGAAGAGTTTTATTCAAGGGAGCTGAGCATACCCATATACCCAGACCTCAAGGAAGAAGACATAGATTATGTGGTAAGCAGTCTAAAGGAGGTTTTTTAGATTGAAACTGTTGAAAAAACTCCTTCTTGGCACTGCCAACTTTGGCATGGATTATGGCATATCCTTTGGTAAAAGGGTGCCAAAGGATGAAGTTTTTAGAATGCTTGACCTTGCCAAGGAAAAAGGTATTCTTGGAATAGACACCGCACCAGCCTACGGAGAGGCTGAAGAGGTTATAGGTGAGTATCTACAAAAAAGGGGAAAGTCCTTTAGTGTAATAACCAAGCTTCCAAAAAGAAGCTACAAGGACACCTTAGAGGTGAAAAATACCTTTTTAAAAAGCTTGGAAAATTTAAAAGTTGATAGCGTAGATTACCTTTTGATACATTCCTTTGAAACCTACATAGAATATAAGGAAAAGATACTTCAAGCTTTTGAGTTTTTGAGGGAAGAGAAGCTTATAAGGGCTTACGGCTTGTCTGTGTATCATCCACAGGAGGTGATGGAATTTTTAAAGGATGTAAAGGGGGACTTTGCTGTTGAGTTTCCTTTAAATGTATTTGATAGAAGGTTTATGCCCTACCTTAGAGAGTGGAAAGCTTTGAATATAACCCTTTTTGCAAGGTCTGTTTTCCTTCAGGGACTTTTTTTCCTGCCAGAGGACAAACTAAATGGACGCTTTGAAAGAGTAAAAGATAAGATCTTAAGGCTAAGGCTTTTGGCTGAGGAATCCAAGCTTAGCTTAGCTTGTTTGTGTCTTGGTTTTGTAGCAAGCTTTGAAGAGATAGACGGTCTTGTGGTTGGTATGGATAGCCATAAACAGCTTGAGGAGATAACATCCCGCTTGGAAGCCTTTGAAAAGCCCAAGTTTAACTTGGAAGACCTTGAGGTGAGGGACGAGGATATAATATTGCCCTACAGGTGGTAAGATGGGACAATGGGAAATTTTCAAGAACTATGAGGGCGACAATTGGTACGAAAGGAACAAACAAACCCTAAAACCAAAGCAAGACTTAATATATTGGCTTTTGGATACCTATGAGGTCCTAAAGGAAAGTTCAGCGGTTTTGGAGGTGGGAGCTTCCAACGGTTATCGGCTTGAGCACATAAGGCAAAGGTATGGGTGTAAGGTAGTTGCCGTAGAGCCATCCAAAAAGGCCGTTGAAGAGGGTAAAAGGCTCTATCCAAACGTAGAGTTTTACAACATAACCGCGGAGGAAATGGATTTTAAAGAAGCCTTTGATTTGGTTATAATGAATAGCGTTTTTCATTGGATAGAAAGGACTAACCTTTTAAAGGTTTGCCATCTTTTGGATCAGGCCTTGAAAAACGGTGGTTATTTGATAATAGGCGATTTCCAAACACCCAAACCCATAAAAAATCCCTACCACCATCTAAAAGAGGAGGTTTATACCTACAAACAAGGTTACAAAAATATATTCCTTTCCACGTATTCTTACCTTGAGCTTGCTAATCTTTGTTATAACCACGACACTAAAGAGTTTAAGAACATAACTCTTCAAAACATCTTCTGTGTAAGTCTTCTTAGAAAAGAAGAGGTTTATTGATGCCCACAGGATTGGTAGTTCAGGCAAGGAACGGTTCCAGCAGGTTTCCCAATAAGATGATAGCCCCCTTGTTGGGGAAAAGGATGGTAGAGTGGTTGTTTATTAGGTTAAGTTCTGTTAAGGTGGACAGAAAGGTCTTGGCAACTTCCCACCTAGAAGAGGACAAAGTTTTGGCGGATTTGGCAAGGGCTTACGGTTGGGAGGTTATAGCAGGGCATCCCACGGACGTTTTAAGCAGGTACTGCCAAGCGGTTGAAAAGTTCTCCCTTGACTTAGTGGTAAGGGTTACAGGCGATTGCCCCCTAATAGACCCAAGGCTTGTAGAAGAAGCTTTAAAAAGGGCTGTTGATGAAGATGCCGATTACCTTGTTTTAACGGGCATAATTGACGGCTTTGACGTGGAGGTTATAAAGGGGGAATGGATAAAAAGAGCATGCAAGAATGCAAAGCTACCGTCGGAAAGGGAACACGTATCCCCCTGCGTGCGCAGATCCAAGAGGGCAAAAAAGGTTTTTTACAAACCTTTTGAGGAAGACCTATCCCATATACACCTAAGCGTAGATTATCCAGAAGACCTTTTGGTGGTGGAAAGCCTTTTAAAGGAGTTGGGCAAAGAAGACTTTTCTTATAGAGATGTGGTCGCTCTAATAAGGGAAAAGCCAGAGATTTTGGAGGCAAGGAAAAGGAAGATATTACCCAACGAAGGCTATCTAAAGTCTCTTCAAGAGGATAAGGATTTTATAAAGTCTCTGAAGGGCAAACCCCTTAGGCTGGAAGAAAGTCTAAAACATTTTGAAAAGACGAGGGCGCTTATTCCCAACTGCTCTCAAACCTTTAGCAAGTCTTATCTTCAATTTTCCCTTGGGGCTTCTCCCCTTTTTGTAAAAGAGGGCAAAGGTTGTATCCTGGTAGACCTTGACGGAAATTCTTACATAGACTACACCATGGGTTTAGGGGCTTGCATCCTAGGCTATGCCTTTGAGCCTGTCATAAAAAGAGTGGAAGAGGAATTAAGAAGGGGCACTGTTTTTACTCTACCAAGCTACTTGGAGGAGGAGCTTGCGCAGATCCTATATGAGATAATCCCCTGCTGTGAGATGGTTAGGTTTGGGAAGAATGGCTCTGATGTTACATCCGCCGCGGTGAGACTGGCAAGAGCCTACACGGGGAGAAAGTATATAGCCTGCTGTGGTTATCATGGGTGGCAAGATTGGTACATTGCCACCACCACCCGAGACAAGGGAATACCGCAGGAGGTAAAAAAGCTAACCTTGACCTTTGAATATAACAATCTCGAAAGCCTGCAGGAGCTTTTTGATAAATACTCCGATCAGATAGCATGTGTAATAATGGAACCCGTGGGAGTAGAAGCACCAAAAAAGGGCTTTTTAGAGAAGGTAAGAGAGATAACAAAAAGGCACGGGGCCCTGCTTATCTTCGACGAGGTGGTAACGGGCTTTAGGTTTTCTTTGGGCGGAGCCCAAGAGTACTTTGGAGTAGTGCCAGACTTAGCTTGCTTTGGAAAAGCCATGGGCAACGGAATGCCCATTTCTGCAATAGTAGGCAAAAAGGAGATCATGGAACTCTTTGAGGAAGTTTTCTTTTCCTTTACCTTTGGAGGAGAAACCGCAAGCATAGCGTCCGCCATAGCTACCATTGAATACCTAAGGAACAACCCCATCATCACCCACCTTTGGCAACAGGGAGAAAAATTACAGCAGGGAATTAACAAGCTTATAGAAGACAAGGAAATGGAAAACTTAGTCTACGTGAAGGGATACCCTGTGAGGTTTTTAATGGATTTTGGAGACCTAAAGCTAAAGACCTTGTTCCAGCAAGAGTGTGCCAAAAGGGGAATACTCTTTACCGGCTCTCATAACATAGCCCTCTGCCATCAGGATGAGGTAATAGAAAAAACTCTTGAGGTTTATGATAGGGCTTTGGACATAGTCAAGTATGCGGTTGATTACTCCCTTGTGGAGGAGCTTCTGGAAGGCAGAGTTTTAGAACCCGTATTTAGGAAAATGTGATGTTTTCACAAAAATCTCCAACTCCCGTCCTTTGCCCCGAGTATCCTTGGGAAGGCCAGCATACCTACCTTTATGGGTCTGTTTTGGAAACAAAGGATGAGCTAAGGATGTATTATCAAAGCTATGTGGATGGTATTGGTTTTTTTGTTTGTCTTGCCACCTCAAGGGATGGAATAAACTGGGAAAAGCCTTTGATAAAACCTTTAAGGGAAGGTATGCCACGCCTTTATCCTACGGTGGAATTGGAAGGAAAGGTCTTGGACTTTTACCACAAGACCCAGTTTTTGGAAGGACTTTCCAACGTGGTAGCCTCTTACCACATACCCTCTGTTTTGTATAATCCAAAAGATGAATACCCTTATAAGCTCTTTGGATACACAGATATGGGCTACTGCGTAGCCTTTTCCAAAGATGGAATAAACTTTCTGGAATATTCCCAAAATCCTGTTATACCCCTTTTGAAGTTTCCCAACAAAAGGACAAAGAAGGTTTGGTACAGCGACGTGGCTCCAGTTTTTTACGACAAAAGAAAAGGCCTGTATAGGGCGATGGTGAAAACCTACAAGATAGACAAGCAAGGAAGAACAAGGCGATGTGTGGGTATGTCTATAAGCAAAGACTTTGTAGGATGGAGCAAGCCCAAAACCTTGTGGATGCCGTCGGAAAAAGAAGACCAAATAGCAAAAAAAAGGGGCTTTGCCTGGGCGGATTTTTATGGGCTTTGTCCCTTTAACTACAAAGACCATTATCTTGGCTTTCTGTGGCTTTTTATGATAGACTACGAGTTTGAAAGGGGTACCCACGAAGGCAAGATAGAGGTCTATCTTTGCTACAGCAAAGATTGTAGAAGGTGGGAGATAGTAGATGAAGAGCCAATAATTCCCTTGGGTAAAGAGGGAGAATGGGACAGTGGTATTATAACCACTTGCAACCAACCCCTTGAAAGAGAATATGGTCTAAGGGTATACTATTCTGGTATGAACCACAGCCATGGATACGGAGAATACGAAAAGCCTTACCAAGAGCAACATAAAGCTTGCATAGGGTATTGTGATATTA
>JBKBNZ010000060.1:0-7848 GCA_046294875.1 Aquificaceae bacterium
AGCAGAAGAAGAAAAAAACTTACCATTTTCCATCTCCTTTGATATATAATTTAATCCTATAGGCCCGGTAGCTCAGTTGGTAGAGCACCCGGCTGAAAACCGGGGTGTCGGCGGTTCAAGTCCGCCCTGGGCCATTTTTAAAAGTTCCACCCTTATGCGGTAGTCTATAAGTATTTCAATGGGTTCTCTCTTCAATTCTGGATCCAAAAAGGGCAAAGCATAGGGAGAGGTGGAAAGCTTTTTAGCCTCTTCTTCCGAAAGCTGGTCTTCCCCTACAAGATAAGCCTTCGTGCCCCCTCTTTTTCTCCCAACGCTTTCTGTGGTAGAGAGTTTAAAAGCCATATCTTTCAGAGATCTTCTAACGGGTAAGGAGGAGCTATAAGATACCCAAACACCGTTCAAATCCATCAATCTTTTTATATGCTCCAAAAAGTGGATACTCCAAAGCTCTGGGTTTCTATACGGTGAAAAGGCATCGTGGAAAACACCATGGGCTCCAAAACTTCGAATTTCCTTTATCCTTTCCCTTGCATCTCCCAAATAGAGTTTAAAGCTTACACCATCCTCTTCAAAGCGGGGAAGTTTCTCCCATATCTTTTTATGAATTTCTTTAAACTCTTCGGGCATGGGTGGTACATGGGAAGGTAGTTCTTTTTCAAAGGATAGGATCTCCATTTCAATCAAGGGGTTTACCTCCTTTAGCTTTTTTATGGCAACAGCCACGTTGTAGCCAAGGCCAAAGCCGATGTCCAACAGGCGGAGTCTTTTATAAGACTTTGCCTTTTCTAAAAGTCCAGAAGGAAAAAGGAACTTTTCCAAGCATTCCCTTACAGCGCCTGCTGAAAGGCTATGATAAGGCTCACCATAAATAGGGTGTAGGAGGGTATAATCGCCCTCTTGGGTTTTAACAAGACCATTTCCTAAACAGGAAGGCCTAAGCCAAGCTTCTATTTCCTTTAATACAGCTTTGAGGTTTTCTTTGGGAAGCTCTATACCAAGCTTTGATAGGTGGCGGTTTATTTCAATTTCCAAGTCCATTTTGGATTAAATTTATAACTAAAAAAATGAAAAACATAGAATGGACTCCCCATCGCATACTTCTTTTTTCTTACCTTGTGGTTATAATCGTGGGTTCTGTTTTTATATACCTTTCTGCCAATAGGCAAATAAGCTACATAGATGCCCTTTTTACCGCTACCTCTGCCACAACGGTTACAGGCCTTGTGGTGATTGATACGGAAAAGGATCTTAGCCTTTGGGGGAAGTTGGTAATCCTTTTACTTATACAGGTGGGTGGTCTTGGTTATATGACCCTTACCACCTACTTCCTTGTAGTCCTAAGGAAAAAGGTAGGGCTTAGGGATAGGCTTATACTGTCCGAGTCCTTTAACTATCCGGGCATACATGGGCTTATAAAGTTCTTAAAAAGAATCGTGTCCTTGGTGTTCTTTATAGAGTTTATCGGCGCTCTTGCCCTTTTTCCAAGCTTTTTGTTTAAATTGAAAGACCCCTTTAATGCCCTTTTTGCAAGCCTTTTTCATTCCGTCTCCGCTTTCAACAACGCGGGCTTTTCCACCTTTTCGGTGGCATAGGCTTTTATGTAATATACGAGGTGATCCTTTGCTGGAAAGGCGAACTTAAAAGACTTTCAACCCATACAAAGCTTGTCTTTTTATCTTCCGGCTTTCTTATCCTTTTAGGTTTTTTTGTACTTTTCTACGACCTATGGAGGTTTAAAGGCTTGTCTTTGGGCGAGAAAGTTTTAGCAAGCCTATTTCACAGTATATCTGCAAGGACTGCCGGCTTTAATACCATAGATATATCAAAGCTTTCTGAAGCATCCCAGTTCTTGCTTATAAACCTTATGTTTGTTGGTGCGTCGCCTGGAGGTACGGGTGGCGGTATAAAAACTATAACTGCAACGGTGGTTTTCTTGGCGGTCATATCCTACATAAAAGGGAGGTCTGATGTAACAGCTTTTGGTAGAAGGCTTATGGAAAGTCAAGTGCATAGAGCAATGGTTATACTAAGCTTAGCCTTTGCTTATAATACCCTTATTGCCATACTTCTTGCAGAGTTGGAAGGTATAAGGCTTCTTCCCGCCCTTTTTGAAACGGTTTCTTCTTTTGCCACGGTAGGCCTTTCCCTTGGGAATCCCAAAGGCTTAAGCCTTTCTGCAGATTTTTCCCCTCTTGGTAAGGCTATTATAATTCTTAACATGCTTGTGGGTAGGGTGGGATTGCTTGGTTTTATGCTTGCCCTTGTGGGAAGAAGTAAGCCAAGCCATGTAAAACTCCCAGAGGCTAAGCTACTAATATGAAAAAGGTTTTTGGAGTTATTGGATTAGGTAGGTTTGGCTTTAACGTGGCAAAGACTTTGGCAGAGGGTGGTGCGGAGGTAATAGCCTGCGATATAGACGAGGAGAAGGTAAAACAGATATCGGAATTGGTAGGCTCTGCCTTTATATTGGACGCCACCGATGAGAAGGCCCTTAAGGAATCGGGCATAGCCAACGCAGACACAGTCATAGTAAGCATAGGAGAAAGCGTAGAAGCCAGTATTTTGGTAGTGGTGCAACTAATGGAGTTGGGTGTGAAAGAGATAATAGCAAAGGCGGTTAATCCTCTCCATGGTAGGGTTTTGGAAAGGCTTGGAGTGAGTAGGGTTATACATCCAGAAAGGGATATGGCCATAAGGCTTGCCCACTCCTTACTTTTAGGCGGCTTTATAGAGGAGATCCCCATAACCGAAGAGTACAGCATCTTTGAAATGGTCGCTCCGGAAAAATTCCATAACAAAGCCTTAAGGGAGTTAGACCTCAGAAAAAGGTACGATATGACAGTGCTTGCCATAAAAAGGGAGGAAAAGTTTATAGTAAATCCCTCAGGCGACGAAAAAATACTTTCAAAGGACATACTGGTAGTGTTGGGCAACAAAACAAAGATAGGCTTTCTATGATATCATAAGCATATGCGTAAGATCCTTATATTTCTGCCCTTTCTTCTTGCGGGTCTTTTCATCCTTTTTATCGCCACAAAGTCAAGGGGGGAAAGGTATGCCTTGGTTAAGGAGGAAGAGGTCAAAAAGTTTGCCTATGGTTCTGGATATGTAAGAAATAAGGAGTATGTGGTCGTTAAATCGGAGGTTTCTGGTTATATAAAGCAGATCCTTGTAAAGGAGGGAGATTCTGTAAAAAGGGGTCAAGCCTTGGCAATTATAGATTCGGGTACTTTGGATGCCAGTATAAAGGAAGTCTCCGAAAGGTTAAAGCTTGTAAGGGATAGGTTAAAAGAAGGCTCCGATTACCTAAGGAGCTTGGAATCTGCCATAGAGTCTGCACGTTTGAATATGGAAAACGCCAAAAGTATCTTTGAAAGAAGGGAAAGACTGTTCTCGGAAAGTCTTATACCAAAGGAAGCCTACGAGCAGAGCAAAACTCAATACCAAGTAGCCCAAAGAGAATACGAGAGATTAAAAAGTAGCTATCAAGACGCTGTTAGGTCTTTAAAGGCAGAGAAAGAGGTTTTGAAGGCTGAACTGCAAAGACTTCAAAGGGAAAAGGAAAAGTACCTTATAAGGAGTCCCATAGAAGGTAAGATCCTTAAAAAGTTTGTAAACGTGGGAGATTACATAAACCATATTAGCCAAGAAAATAGGCTTTTTTCCATAGGCTCTGATGAATTGGAGGTGTGGTTGGAAGTAGACGAGGAATATGCGGGCAAAATAAGGGAAGGACAGAGGGTAATCTTGAAGGTGGATGCCTTGCCGGACAAAAGCTTTGAAGGGAGGGTCTTTCAGGTGATAAGGGAGATAGACAGAGCAAGGAAGTTAATAACGGTAAAGGTAATGGCACAGCTTCCAGAGGATATTCCCTCTGGGGCAACCGTGGATGGACAGATAGAGATAGAAAGGAAAAGGACTTTGTTAATACCGGCAAGCGCCTACAGGGATGGGTATGTACTTCTCTACGATGGAGTGAGAAGGGTTAGGGTACCTGTAAAGGTGGGCGAAAGGTACGGGGAGTATTTGGAAGTTTTACAAGGTTTAAAGGTTGGTGATAAGGTAATAATGCCATGAGCCACATCTTTTTTGTTGCCTTTAAGATGCTTCTCCAGAGGAAAAGGCAGACCTTGGTGTCTATCTTGGGAGTTTCCATTGGAGTCTCGGCTTTTATAGTTATGAGTTCTTTGATGCTTGGCTTTCAAAACTACTTTATACAACAGGTTATAGACCTTGAGCCCCATATAAAGATAAAGCCAAGGGAAGAAACATGGAAAAGGGAAGAATACTCAATCCTTTTGGGAGAAAAACCAAAGGAAAAAGACAGAATATTGGGATGGCAAGAGATAATGCAAGAAGTGGAAAAGCATCCAGAGGTGCTTGGTGTGGCACCAAGGCTTGTAAGCAGAGGCATAGCCAAATACGGTGTAAAGGACAAGCCCATAACCCTAATAGGTATAGACCCCCAAAGGGAGCCAAAAGCATCTGTGATTGAAAGGTTCCTAAGATACAAAAGACTTCAAAAGCTTGAGACCAACAGAACGGGCATCATAATAGGTGTTTTGGTCGCAAAAAGCTTGGGAATAGAAGAGACGGGAAAGAAGCTTATACTGGTGGCGCCCAACGGACAAACCTTGTTAGCAACGGTGGAAGATTTTTTTGAATCGGGTATAACCAACATAGACGATGCAAGAACTTACATAAACATAAAAACCCTGCAAAGCCTTTTGGAAAAGCAAGGAGAAGTCAATGAAATAGTGCTAAAGATAAAGGATGTGAATAAAGCAGAAAGGCTTTCCAAGGAGTTTTCTCAAGGAATTCCCTATGAGGTAGAAAGCTGGCAAAAAGCCTATAGGAACTTTTTAAGCATCTTTAAAATACAAAATACCATAACCTACATGATAGTTTTTGCTATTTTGACCGTTTCCGCCTTTGGTATCTTTAACATCATCATGATGACCGTGCTGGAAAAGAAAAAAGATATAGCCATACTTATGGCTATGGGATATACAAGGAGGGATATACTTCTTGTCTTTTTGGTGGAAGGCTTTTTTATAGGTCTTATGGGGGCCCTTTTTGGCTCTCTTTTGGGGTTTGGCATGCAAGAATACCTTGAATCGGTAAAGTTGGACGTGGAAGGACTTATAAGAACAAAGGGCTTTGTGTTGGATAGAAGCACAGCCTTTTATTTTTATGCCTTTGGTTTTTCTCTCTTTTTCTCCCTTTTGGCAAGCTTGTATCCAGCCTACAAGGCAAGCAGGTTAAACCCCGTGGATATTTTTAGAAGTCAATGAATATTCCTTGCCATAAACTCCAGTGAGTCCTTGCAAAGAGTAATACAATCTCAATAGCCTCTGCCATCTTTTTGGCTTCCTCTTTTCCAAGTTTTTCCTCCTATCAATGTTAAGACCTCAATAGAGGCAAAGATATAT
Source organism: Aquificaceae bacterium (assembly GCA_046294875.1). Classification (GTDB taxonomy): domain Bacteria; phylum Aquificota; class Aquificia; order Aquificales; family Aquificaceae; genus Pampinifervens. The sequence goes on from JBKBNZ010000060.1 coordinate 5,433, forward strand.
GGTGAAAAAACAAGCTGGAGGCTTGTGCTACAGAAGCTCTAAGCTCTAATTTCTTATAATAAAAAAATGCAATTCTTAAACCTTGCCTTGGCACAGATAAACCCCACGGTGGGAGATATAGAAGGTAATCTAAAAAAGATAAAGGAGTTTTGGCAAAAGGCAGAAGATAAAAGCCATATGGTGGTCTTTCCTGAGTTGTCTTTGTGCGGGTATCCGCCGGAAGACCTGCTTCTTAGAATAGACTTTTTAAAGGCCTGTCACAGAGCTTTGGAAGATCTTCTTGAGTTTTCTTTAAAGATGTCCTCTTTGGCGGTGATCGGTACACCCTACTATGAAGAAGACGTATACAATGCCCTTTTAGTGCTGGGTGGAGGAAAGGTGCTTGGGGTGTATAAAAAAACCTTTCTTCCCAACTATTCGGTTTTTGACGAAAAGAGGTACTTTAGAAAAGGCGGAGAGCCTTTGATCCTTGATATGGGAAACTGTAAAATGGGCTTTTCTGTATGCGAGGATATTTGGCATCCCGATGGATGGGAAAGGTTTTACGCTTTGCAAGGTTGTGAAGTGCTTATAAACATAAACGCATCTCCTTACTACTTTGGAAAGTATGAATTTAGAGAAAACTTTTTAAAAGCAAGGGCAGAGGACAACATAGCCTATGTGGTCTATGTAAATTTGGTGGGAGGTCAGGATGAGCTTGTTTTTGATGGTAGAAGTTTGGTAATCAGCCCAGAGGGTAAGCTTTTGGCGAGGGCAAAGGCCTTTGAAGAGGACTTGCTTATTTTGAGCCTTGATATAGAAGAAGTCAAAAGGAAAAGGCTTACAGACCTAAGGCTAAGGGAAAGGGAGCCTCAAAGTGTAGAAAAGGTTTTTATTCCCTCTTTGCCCAAAAGGGAGAAGATGCCTCCAAGGTTGGAAGAAAGCCCAAAGGGAGAGGAAGAAATCTACAAAGCTATCACCTTGGCTATAAGGGACTATGTGGAGAAAAACCGCTTTAAAAAAGTGGTGGTGGGCTTGTCGGGAGGTATAGACTCTTCCTTGGTTGCATGTCTTGCAGTAGATGCCCTTGGAAGGGAAAGGGTGGTGGGTGTTTTTATGCCCTCTCCCTTTACCTCTTTGGAAAGCAAAGAGGATGCTTACGATCTGGCAAAGAACTTGCAGATAGAGATCCTTGAATATCCTATAAAGGGTATATACGAAAAGTACCTTGAGCTTTTTGACCCAAAGGATATAACAGTGGCCGAAGAAAACCTACAGGCACGTATAAGGGCTAATATTCTTTTTTACCTTTCTAACAAGTATGGATGGCTTGTCCTTTCCACATCTAATAAAAGCGAGTCTGCGGTGGGCTACACTACCATTTACGGAGATATGGCAGGGGGCTTTGCCCCCATAAAAGACCTTTATAAAACCTACGTTTATAGGCTTGCATATTACAGAAACACCATAGAGCCCCTAATACCAGAAAGGGTACTGACAAAAGCCCCTACGGCAGAACTAAGGCCTAATCAAAAAGACCAAGATACATTGCCACCTTATCCTCTCCTTGACAAGATCCTCGAGCTTTACATAGAGGAAGGCTTGGGATTTCAAGAGCTTTTAGAAAGGGGCTTTGAAGAGGAAACCCTTAAAAGGGTTATTAAAATGCTAAAGCTCGCCGAGTACAAAAGAAAACAGGCTCCCCTTGGTCCAAAGATCACAAAAAGAGCCTTTGGCAAAGACTGGAGGATGCCTATAACTAACCTTTACTATTTTTGAGCTTTATACTTTGCAAAAGATCCCAGACTCTTTCTTCAATGTCATCCCTTACTTTTCGGAAAAACTCCCTTTTCGCCTCTATAGGGCCCTCAAAGGCTGCAGGGTCTGGAAGGTCCCAGTGTATATGCCTTTGGGCGGGGAAGATGGGACAGGTTTGCCTTGCACTATCACAAAGGGTGATAACTATATCCACCTCTTCGTAGGGAATAGCCTCCAAGCCTTTGGGCTTGTGGTTGGATATATCTATGCCCTTTTCCGCCATTACCTCAACGGCAAAGGGGTTTACCTCTTTGGCTGGTTGGGAGCCTGCGGAATACACTTCCAATTTCATGTTCAAATGGTTTGCCACCACCTTTGCAAAAGCTTCTGCCATTTGACTCCTTGCAGAGTTACCAGTGCATATAAAGGCTATCCTCATGGTTCTTTGATTATAGGGGTTGTTTGTTAAGATTTTATTAACGTTTTCTCTTTTCCTCTGGTTGGTAGTGAGAAATTCCTTTATAGGGGCTTTTCAAGAACCTCATTATTTCGGAGCAATTCGTGGATCGCCCTCACAGAGAAAATAAAAGGATCTGATAGCGTAAGCATCCCTACCTATGGGAAAAGGTTTATTCTAAATTGACGGATAAGTATTTAAGAAGTACGATTTTAACCGTGA
>JBKBNZ010000061.1:0-7782 GCA_046294875.1 Aquificaceae bacterium
CCAGAAGGCTATGGTGTTCTGTGCTTGCCTCTCATACATTTCCTTTAGCGCCTTTAAACTCCTTTCCAGCTCTCCACTCCTTTCGCCTATGGCTAATAGGTTTATAAAGGTTTCTGGAAAAACTCCCCTTTCTCTCAAAAGGGTGCTAAGGCTTTTTCCCTTGGCTATTTCCGATTCAATGCCCACCAAAGAAGACCTAAGGTAATGGTTGGAGATGCTTCCAATACTTAGACTTATAGCCTTTGTTATGGGAATGCCCGAGGATAGAGCCATATGTAAGGTACCCGCAAAACGGGAAACATTGTATTGAAGGGATAAACTTCCGAAAACAGGAAGCCTTAGAAAATACCTGTCCCAGCGTTCCTTTCCCAAGATCTTTTCTCTTAAAAAGTAAAAAACCACCAAAAGGGGCACAAGATAAAGAAGGTAAGATAAAAGGTTGGCAAATAGGATAAGGACTTTGGTTATAAGGGGTAGTTCCTTTCCCAAACCTTGGAGCACCAATAAAATCTTTGGGATCACAAACTTTACTACCACCAAAACTGCCAAAAGGCTTGTTATTATTACAAAGGAAGGGTAAGCTATAGCGTTCAAGATCCTTGTCCTTGTTTCCGCGGTTGATTGGAGATACTCGCCCGCTATGCGTAAAAGGTAGGGAAGGTTTTCTCCCCTTTGGACAACCTTTAGCATCTCTTGGAAAAACTCTGGGAATATCCCCACCTTTGAAAAAGACCGGTATATGCTTTCTCCCTTTTCTATGGATTGCCTTATCTCCTTTAGGGCGTTTTTTAAACTCTTCTCCTTTACTTGGCTTTCTACCACCTCAAGGGCTTTTACCAAAGAAAGACCAGACTCCAAAAGCATGGAAAGTTCCAACAATATAAAGGAAAGGTCATAGTAAGAGACTTTTGGCTTTATGGAAAGGTTTTTTTCTAAAAACTCCTGTATGTTCCCAACCATCTGCTTATTAATTTTATTAAACTTTATACTCATGCACCTTATGGAAAATTACAAAAGGCTGCCTGTTAGCTTTGTTAAAGGGAAAGGCGTATATCTCTACGACGATAAGGGCAAGGAATACCTTGACATGTTGGCGGGTATAGCGGTCAACAGCCTTGGCTATGCAGACCCAGACCTCGTTGATGCTATATGCCATCAGGCAAAGGAGCTTATTCATATATCCAACCTTTTTGAAAATCCTTGGCAAGAAGCTTTGGCAAAGGAGTTGGTGGATAGCTTTTGGACTTCGGGAAAGGTCTTTTTTTGCAACAGTGGCACGGAGGCAAACGAAGCCTGTATAAAGCTTGCAAGGAAATACTTTTACGATAAGGGAGAAAAAAGGTATAGGATTATCACCTTTTATAACTCCTTTCATGGAAGGACCTTTGGTAGCATGTCCGCCACAGCCCAAGAGAAGATACAAAAGGGCTTCGAGCCCTTGCTTGAGGGCTTTGACTATGCAGAATTAAACAACATAGGTTCCGTTTTGAAGGTTTTAAGAAAAGATACGGCGGGCATACTGCTTGAAGTTATACAAGGTGAGGGCGGTATTAGGGAGGCAAAGGAGGAGTTTTTACAAGACCTTGAAGAGCTTTGTAAGAAAGAGGGATTGCTTCTTATGATAGATGAGGTTCAAACGGGAATAGGCAGGACTGGAAAGTTTTATGCATACCAGCATTATCCTGTAAAGCCGGATATTATAACCCTTGCCAAGGGGCTTGGAGGCGGTGTTCCTATAGGCGCTCTTTTGGCAAGGGACGAAGTGGCAAAAGCCTTTGGTTTTGGTTCTCATGGTTCTACCTTTGGTGGTAATCCTTTGGCTTGTAAAAGCGCCTTGGTGGTGGTTCAAAAGGTAAAAGGGCTTTTAAGCCATGTGGAAAGGGTTGGTGCCTATTTTAAGAAAAGGCTACAAGACCTTGGGGTTGGAGAGGTAAGGGGCAAGGGGCTAATGCTTGGACTTGAATTAAATGAACCTTGCCAACGGATAGTTTTAAAAGCTTTGGAAAAGGGTTTGGTAGTAAACTGTACCTCCGAAAGGGTTCTAAGGTTTGTTCCACCTTTGATAATACAAGAAGAGCACGTGGATAAAGCCATAGAAATCTTAAAGGAGATCCTTACTTAGGTAGGCCCCCTACTAAAGCCCTGAAGGGATCTACTCCTTTATCCTTTGTTTGTAAGCCTTTAAAGTATTCAAAAGCAGACCTGTGACCGTCATAGGTCCCACTCCACCGGGCACGGGTGTTATGGCATAGGCTTTTTCTTTAACCTCTTCAAAATCCACATCCCCTACTATTTTACCCCCCTCCTTTGATATACCTACGTCTATCACCACAGCTCCCTTCTTTACCATATGCCCCTTTATAAGCCTTGGTACACCCGTGGCCGATATAAGTATATCTGCCCTTTTGGTGTATTCTTTTATATCCTTGGTGTATATATGGCATACGCTCACAGTGGCATCCCTCCAAAGCATCAAAAGGCTAAGAGGCCTCCCCACTATAAAGCCAGCCCCTACGATTACCACATCTTTCCCCTTTGGGTCTATGTGGTAATGTTTAAGCAGCAAGTCTATACCAAGAGGTGTGCAGGGGATAAAACCATCTTCCATACGTGCCACAAGTCTTCCCATATTCTCCGGATGGAATCCATCCACATCCTTTTTGGGATTTATGGCAAGCAGTATTTCCTGTTGGTTTATATGAGGTGGCAGAGGAAGTTGTACCAAAATGCCATCCACATCTTCCTCCGCGTTTATCTGGGCTATGAGTTCAAGGAGTTCTTGGGTAGTCGTGTTATAAGGTAATCGGTAAGACAAAGACCTTATGCCTACCTTTTGACATGCCTTTTCCTTGTTGGATACATAAACCTGGCTTGCTGGGTCATTCCCTACCAATATAACCGCCAAGCTTGGCGCCCTATAGCCCTTGGATGTATATTCTTGTATCTCTTGCGCTATCTGAGCCCTTATCTTCTCGGAAAGGGTTTTTCCGTCTAATAGCAGGCTCATAGTTTTTTCCATCTTGTCCCCGCAGGCGTATCTTCAAGGATTATACCAAGCTCCTTTAATCTGTCCCTTATGTGGTCTCCTATTGTATAAACCTTTTCTTTCCTTGCCATATTCCGCACTTCTATTAAAAGCTCAATAAGTCTGCTATCAAAGACCTCACCCGCAGAAAGCTCCTTTTGTACTACCTTGTGCACCTCGCACTGGGGCTTGAAATCTTCCAAAAGCCCAAAGACTCCCCTAAGGTTCTTTACAACGGATTCTACCGCAAACTGGTAGGCTTGTAGTTCTTGCTGGGATATGCTTCCTTGGGAAAAGGCTTTGTTTTTTACCTTATTAAGCTCGGCGATAAGGCTGTAGATCTCTGCCAGGGCTTGAGGTGTGTTGAAATCTTCGCTTAAAGCTTGGAAAAACTTCTCTTCCGTTTGTTTTACCCTTTCAAAGAGGGGATGGGTTCCCTTTTCCTCATAAGTTGGTAGCTTCTTCAAAAGTTCAAGGTCTTCAAGGGCTGTTAAAAGCCTTTCGTAGGCTCTTTTTGTTTCTTCCATCTTTTCCCAAGAAAAATCAAGAGGGCTTCTGTAATGGGTAAAAAGAACCAAAAGCCTAAGGATATCGGGATGGTACTTGGAGTAAATCTCCTTTAAAGTTATATAGTTACCAAGGGATTTGGACATCTTTTGTCCGCCAACGGTAACAAGCCCGTTGTGTACCCAATACCTTGCAAAGGGCTTGCCCGTAAGAGCCTCCGCCTGAGCTATTTCGTTTTCATGGTGGGGGAAGATTAGGTCTAAACCACCACCATGGATATCTATGGTTTGACCAAGATGTTTAAAGATCATGGCTACACATTCTGTGTGCCATCCAGGCCTTCCCGGTCCCCATGGTGAATCCCAAGAGGGTTCGCCAGCCTTTGCCGATTTCCATAAAGCAAAGTCAAGGGGATTTCTCTTTTTCTCCGAGGGCTCTATCCTTGCTCCTGCCTCAAGCTCCTCTACGTTCCTCTTAGAAAGCTTTCCATACTCTGGAAAAGAAGATACGGAAAAATAAACATCACCACCCGATTCGTAGGCGTAGCCCTTTTGTACAAGACCCTTTATAACCTCTATGATCTCTTGGATATGTTCTGTCACCCTTGGTTCCACGTCCGCCGGCTTTACCCTTATATTTTCCATATCTGTGTAATAACTGGCTATGTACCTGTTGGCTATGGTCATAAAATCCACGCATTCACCCTTTGCCTTGTTTATTATCTTGTCGTCCACATCGGTAAAGTTCCTTACAAACCTAACCCTATAGCCCATATGTTCAAGGAACCTTCTTAGCACGTCAAAAACTATAAGACTCCTTCCATGTCCCACATGGGAATCATCGTACACGGTAACACCGCAGGTATATATAAGCACATGGGGAGGGTTTATGGGAACGAACTCCTCCACTTTACCGCTAAGAGTGTTGTATATTCGCAAGCTCATAGTAGTATTTTAGCATGGTAAAATAGCATAGTATGGGTTTATTGGACAAATTTTGGAAAAAGGAAAAAAAGGAAGTCCTTTGGACAAAGTGTGACAACTGTAAAGCTCTTTTATACATACCTGAGTTAAAGGCAAACTTGCAGGTTTGTCCCAAGTGTCAGTACCATTTTAACGTCCCAGCCGCTGAAAGAGTGCAACAGCTTTTGGAAGATTACAAGATCCTCTTTGAAAGCATAAAACCCACAGACCCTCTTAACTTTAAAGACTCTAAAAGCTACAAAGATAGACTAAAACAAGCCCAAGAAGCTACAGGCCTTTCGGAAGCCATGCTCGTGGCGGAGGGCAGATTGGTGGACAAGGAGATAGTCCTTGCGGTGATGGACTTTAACTTTATAGGTGGCAGTATGGGCTCTGTGGTGGGCGAAAGGTTCTACAGGGCTTGTAAGCATGCAAGCCAAAAGGAGCTTCCTTTGGTGGCGGTTATTACGTCGGGAGGTGCCCGCATGCAAGAGGGCATCCTTTCCCTTATGCAGATGGCAAAAACATCCATAGGGGTTGGCTTGTTGCAGGAAAAGGGATTACCCTACATAACAGTTCTTACAAACCCCACCATGGGTGGCGTATCTGCCAGCTTTGCCTTTTTGGGAGACATAATAATAGCAGAACCAAAGGCTTTAATAGGCTTTGCAGGACCAAGGGTTATAGAACAAACCATAAAACAGCAGCTGCCAGAAGGCTTTCAAACATCGGAGTTCCTCCTTCAAAAGGGCATGGTGGATATGGTAGTCCACCGCAAGGAGTTAAAGGAGACCCTTTACAGCCTCATAAAGATGGCTACTTTTTGGAGAGGGAATGTGGAAGTTTGAAGAAGACCATCCTTTTGCCCTTGCCCACAGGCTTGTAGAAGAAGGCAAGCTTGATCCTTGGGATGTGGATATATCTGCTCTTGCAAAGGCTTATATGGAGGAGATAAAAAGGCTTGAGCTTCTTGATCTTAGAGTGCCCGCAAGAGCCCTTTTGGCAGCTTCCTTTTTACTGAAAAAACAGGCAGAGGTGCTCTTCCCAGAGCCAAAACAAAAAAGGGAAAGGAAAAGGATCACATTAAAGGAGATAGTAGAACAGTTTGAAAGCCAAGAGGAACAGATAGTGGAAGAATTAACGGAAAAGATTGAGAAGGTAAGAAAACTTTTGAAGAAAAGAACTTTGGCAAAGGGAAAGGTCAAAAGGAAAAGGGAAAGAAAATTTCCCATACACATATCCAAGTTTGAGGACGCCTTGGAGGAGCTAAAGAATCTCTTCAAGGAAAAGGGTATGGTTTTTTCCTTTCACCGGCTTGTGAAGGGAAAGAGCATAGTACCTTACCTTATGGCCCTTATGGCGCTCTATCAAGAGGAAGTAATAGAGCTATACCAAGAAAAGCCTTACGGAGATTTGAAGGTTATATTTAAGGGTTGATTTGTATTTTTTCTCAGGTAAGTCCGCCTTAACTACCGAAGAAATTCTATATTATATTTATGCCTGTGGCTATCAAAGATTATTATCAAATACTTGGAGTAAGCAGAAAGGCTACTAAAGAGGAGATAAAAAAAGCCTACAGAAGGCTTGCAAAGGAATGGCATCCCGATATAAACCCAGACCCTCAGGCAAAGGAACGCTTCAGGGAGATAAACGAGGCCTACCACATTTTGTCGGATGAAGAAAAAAGGGAAAAGTACGACCAGATTCTTCAAAAGGGCGACGAGAAGGGTTATAGGGACTTTATGGAGTACATACAGGATTTTCTTGAAGGTATCTGGCAAGGTATGAGAAGGGCACCAAAGCCCAAAAGGGGACAAGATATAAGACTAAAGCTTGAACTTAGCCTTGAAGAGGCGGCCTTTGGTGGAGAAAAGGAGATAGATTACGAAAGGTGGATAGATTGCCCATCTTGTAACGGCAAGGGGCATGGGGAGCCCATAGAAAAGGTATCTTGTCATGCCTGCGGTGGCACAGGAAGGAGGGTGAGTGGTATTTTCAACTTTCCAAGACCTTGTTCCGTATGCAAAGGCAGGGGTTACATAATAAAGAACCTTTGCCCTGCATGCGGTGGAAGGGGAAGGGTTGCAAAAAAAAGCAAGGTAAAGGTGAACATCCCACCCGGTACGGATGAAGGGGATGTGCTAAAGGTGGCAGGCTTTGGACATATGGGGGAAAGGGGAGGAGAGGCAGGAGACCTTTACCTTAGGATAACTCTAAAGCCCCATGAGGTCTTCAAAAAGGTGGGAAAGGACTTACATACGGAGAAGTTTATTTCTTACCCTATGGCTGTCCTTGGCGGTACCATAAAGGTGAAAACTTTAAAGGGCGATGAGGTAGAGGTCTTTGTCCAACCGGGTACAGAATGCGGCTCCACCAAAACCCTTTTAGGCATGGGCTTTCCCGCCTCCACGGGCACAGGAAACCTTGTTATAACCTTCCGCATACAGGTACCAAAGGATATAAATCCAAATTTGAGAAGCCTTCTTGAAAAGCTTGCAAAGGATCTGGGAGACCAAGGGGTGGAAAAGAAAATCAGCCTTGTGGAAAGGATAAAAAACATATTACCTCTTTGAAAGCTTTTTTACCTCAAGGTAGTTCCCTATACCCAAACTGTACCAAAGGATCTTTAAAAGCTCAAGAAAAACCAAAGCTGTTGTTTGGGCATCCTCCATAGCCCTATGTTTTCTGCTGTACTCTATGCCAAAGTAATCCGCCAGACTTCCCAAAGAGTATCTTTTTAATTCTGGAAGGAGGTTTTTAGCCAAGTTTAAGGTACATATATGGGGAGGTCTAAACCTTTCTCCGTATAGTCTTCTGTAGTATTTATCAATGAAGGCTATGTCCTTTTCCACGTTGTGGGCTACTAAGATACTGCCCTCCACAAACTTTAAGAAGGTTGGAAGAACCTCCTCTATCTTGGGTTTTCCCACAAGCATGGCGTTGGTTATGCCTGTAAGCTCCCTTATCCTTTGGGGCAGAGGATATCCGGGGTTTACAAGGGTGGAAAACCTATCGGTGATGATCCCTCCCTCAACCCTTACACAGGCTATCTCTATAATGTCTGCCCTTGAAGGGTCAAAGCCCGTTGCCTCTATGTCTATGCTGACAAAAGTACCCTCAAGCAAAAGCTCTTTCATTAAGGGATCTCCTTTATTGAAGGCTCTTGCTCTTTTTTAAGATATTTAGGATCTACTATCCCTTCAAGTTCGTTATCTATCGGTATATCCTCTTCTTCGGATGGATTTTCTTTTAAACATATGCCTTGTGTACCACTTACAAAAAGCATAG
>JBKBNZ010000062.1:0-7720 GCA_046294875.1 Aquificaceae bacterium
TTGGTATATGGTAAATAGCTCATGGTAGCCATCTGGCCTTTTACCCAAAAGCCAAAGCCCAAGGTTTATCTTTGCAGGGGAAAGAAGCCTCATAGGTTATATATTAATGTATTTTGTACGCCGGGTTAGAAATTAAACATCATCAAACAAACCTCCTATAAAAACTGTACCCAATAGCATACGCATATACATACACACCACCACATTCTCACAATCCCTATAACTTCTGTCCCTATACACCACACAGTTCTCCACAAGCTCCCTAAACCATACACTCCTTTTCTTCCTTTCCCTATTCACATTGGCTATATCCAAGTATGTGCCATGATTGTATGGATGGGTCAATTAACAGATGGACTAATTTTAATACTTTCAAAGGGTAGAGCATTTTCAAGGTTTTGGAGTACTTGTTTGTAGATGGACATGTAATGTGGTAAGATATTTATGTTTAAACCTCCTAAAAGGTTTTATAGGGCTAATAATTATAGCCCTACTGTCTTTTTTTATTGATAAGCTTGTGTTTGGACTTTTTTGAATTTCTCACCCGGCGTATAATCTGATATAATTTTTGCCATGAATATAATAAGGCTTCAGCTTATATATCCCGAGGAAAAGGTAAAGGAGCCTATTCTTTGTATGGTTTGTAAGAGCTTTGACGTGGTTGTAAATATAAGGACTGCAAAGGTAAGCAAAGATACGGGTATATTAACCGTTGAAATAGATGGAGATGCGGAAGAGATAGAAAAGGCCATAAAGTTTATGGAAGAAAGGGGGGTGATAGTGCAACCTATAGAAGGTCAGATCTTTAGCGAATGAAGATCTCAGAACTTGGAGAGTTTGGCTTTATAGATAAGTTAAAATCCATACTTCAAAGTCAAATAATAGGGGATGATACGGCCTGCGTAAGAGTGGGTGATGTTAATCTGCTTTTGACCTGCGACGTACTTCTTGAGGATAGGCATTTTAAAAGAAGTTATCCCCCTGCTGCCATAGGATGGAAGGCTATTTCTGTAAATGTTAGTGATGTGGTAGCAAATGGGGGCATGCCCTTGTATGCTTTGATTTCCTTGGTTTTGCCCGATATGGAAGTTAAATACATGGAAGAGGTCTACCTTGGCATAAAGAAGGCCTGTGATTTTTATGGGTGTGAGGTGGTGGGTGGTAATGTGAGTAAGGGGGAGAAATTATGCCTTGATGTGTTTATGGTAGGCAGGGGGGATAGGTTTGTGGGAAGGAAAGGGGCAAAGGACGGTGAAGGCGTATTTGTTTCGGGCACCCTTGGAGATTCAAAGGCGGGGCTTGAGCTTTTGCTCATGGAAAAGAAAAGCTATGAGGATTTTGAACTAAGACTAATAGAAAAACATCTAAGGCCTACGGCCAGGATTGATTTTGCAAGGCATATATCCAAGTACGCATCTGCCAGTATGGATATAAGCGACGGACTGTCTTCCGATGCGGAAAAGTTGGCAAAGGCAAGCCACGTAAAGATAAGGCTTATTCCGGAAAGGATACCCATATCCCAAGAGCTTTACTCCTTTTGTAAAAGGCATGGTAAAGATCCTATAGATTATGCCCTTTCGGGTGGAGAGGATTATGAGATTCTTTTTACTCATTCCTTGGAGAAGATAAACCCCTTTTTAAGCATGGTGCATATAGGCTTTGTGGAAAAGGGAGAAGGTGTTTATCTTGGAGATAAGCCTATAGAGCTCACGGGATTTGACCATTTTAGAGCATAGATTTTATTAATTTTTCGTTAATCCATAGCATCTATCTTATTCTTATAAAATCCAATAGGAGGTATATCCATGAAAAAGTTGCTTTTTGCATCTTTGGCCGCATTGCCCATCTTTGCCTTTGTAGGCCCTACGATGGGAAAGCCCCATGAAAGGTACCATGTGGATAAATATTGGTGTCAACAAAACTGGGAGAAGTGCAAAAAATTTAAGGAAGAAGAGCTAAAGCTAAGGGAAAAACACATCGCCAAAGATAGGGAATGCCTGCAAAAGGCAAAGGACTTTTGGAGCTTTGAAGAGTGCAAGGCTCAGGTGAAAGCTCAGATGAAAAGGGAAAGATGGGAGTTAAGGCAAAGATTTTTGGAGGAAGCAAGGTAAGTGAGGCTTTTGTTGGTAGAGGACGACAAGGAGCTTGCAATCTCTTTGAAAGAGCTCTTTGAAGAGGAAGGCTACAAGGTAAGGTTAGCCCTTGATGGAAGGCGGGGGCTAAACCTTGCCCTTTCCGAAAACTTTGACCTTATTATCCTTGATTACTATATTCCCAGTGTGGATGGGAAGGATTTTTTAAGGTTTTTGAGAGAAGAAGGTATAGAGGTACCGGTTATAGTTATCACCGTTGTGTCGGAGGTCAAAAACAAGCTGGACTTTTTCCGTATGGGCGCCGATGATTACATAACAAAGCCCTTTCATTTTGAAGAACTTTTAGAGCGTGTGAAGGCTGTTTTGCGTAGATATTGTGGGCTTGGCAGTTGGGAGATGCAAATAGGTGATGTGAAGGTCAATTTACATCAAAAGAGGGTGTTCTTGAAAGGTCAGGAGGTAAAACTTACAGGGGCAGAGTATGCTTTGTTGGAGTATTTGATTTTAAACCGCTCTCGTTTTATTTCAAGGGAAGAGCTTTTGGAAAGGGCTTTAAAAATTGAGGAGGTTGAGGGTAACACGGTTGAGGTGCTTATCCATCGTATCCGTAAAAAGCTGGGAAAGGATATAATCCAATCTCAAAGGGGGTTAGGCTACAGGATAGGATGAGGTCTTTAAATAAAAACTTCAGATGGTTTTTACTTTTTGTTGGGTCTTTTAGTCTTATCTTTTTTGCAGCCATTTATCTAAGTGTGGAAAGGAGTGTCTATTCTCTTATAGACCATCACTTAGTAGAAGACCTTGCTGAGTTTGAAAAGTTATACAAAGAGGGTGAGGAATTTAGAAAGTGGGAAGTTTTCGTCCTTAGAAATCAAGAGGGCCTTATAATAGACACCAACAACCCTGAACTAACACCGCCCTTTAAAAAAGATCGGATGCCCTATGTAGAGACTTTAAGCTTTAGGGGGAAGACATACCGGTTTATTACGATGGATACTCCCAAGGGCTATTATTTACAGTATGGTATTGATATAAGCGAAAGCTTGGAGTTTCTAAGGCTTCTTAAGTTGGCTCTTTTGGTAGGCTATTTTCTGTTTATTCTTTCCTTTTTGATTTTTTATTGGCTTTTTATGAAAAGGGGACTTAGGGGGCTTGAAAGGGCTGTAAAGAGAATTTTAGAAGGTCAAAAGGTAGAAACCTACGATGAGATAAAGCCTTTGGCGGAGGCTTTGAAAGGTAAGATGAAAGCTTTAAAGGATCAATCAGACCAGTACAGGGATCTCTTGATGGCTCTTAGCCACTCTTTGAAAACACCTTTGGGGAGAATATATCTCAAGTTAGATAGGCTTTCAAGGGATTTTAAAGGCGGGGAGATTGAAAAGATAAAGCAGGAGCTTCATAAAATAGAGAAGGTTGCCCATTCCTTTTTGAGAGTTTCAAAGCTTAGTGTTCAGTCTTATAACCTTTCCTTACAAAGACAGAACCTAAAGGATTTGCTGCAAGAACTTTTAAAACTCTATGAGGGCAAGGTTATAAGCTTGTACCTTGATGAGGTTTATGTCCTTTGCGATCCAGAGATTACTCTTGAGATCTTTGATATTCTTTTAGATAATGCCCTTAGACATGGGGAAGGGAAAGTATGGGTAAGCTTAACAAGGAATGCCTTTGTGGTAGAAAACCTATCCCAGAAACCCCTTGGTGTTTCAAAGAGGGGGAAGATGGGTGGTGTTGGCCTTTACATAGCAAAAAAGCTATGCAGTGCGCAGGGCTGGAGTATGAATCTTGAAGAGGATCAAGAAGGGGATCTGTACCGTATTAAGGCCAAAGTTGTTTTTGCCAATAGTTAATTTTCTGTTAATGGACTTTCTTTAAAATGGCTATCATGCTTCTACTCCTGCTTTTTGTAAGCCTTGCCTTTTCCATTGAGCTGAAGGATGCCATACGCCTTTCTTTGGAAAACAGCCCCTACGTTAAGGGTTTGTATGCAGAGAGGTTGCTTTATCAAGCCAAAAGTCTGAGCTACAGAGCTGGTCTAAATCCAAGCCTTAGCTTTGAGGTGGGGAACTTTGGCACAAACAAGGAGAGCTTTCCCAAAAGCCCCTTGTATGGTATAACCTATACCCAACCTTTTTTACCACCAAGCCTTTTTAGGCTTACAGGCGAAGCCTATCAACTTCATAATAGGTATTTGGATTATAAGGTGAAGATGGAAGGGAACAAGATAGCCCACGAGGTCTATCTCCTCTTCTACCAAGCGTTGTATTACAAAGAGTTGTTAAAGGTTTTGGAGGAAGAGCTCAAACTTCAGAGGGATTTAAAAGCCTTTATAGAAAAAAGCTACAGCCTTGGTGAAATCCCAAAGCTTGATGTCTTTAGATGGCAAAGGGAAACGGAGTTACTCCAAGGAGAAAAGGAAATAATCTATGCAAAATACAGGTCTTTGCTTTCGGAACTTTCCGTCCTTGTGGGAAAAAAGGTGGAAGATGTGGAAGGTGATTTAAAGGCTCCAGTATGGCATGAGTTTGACCTTGATAAAAGTCCCTTTATGGAATACTACAGGGGAATGGAGGAGGTTATTAACAAGTTTTTGCAAGTTGAAAGGAACTTGGCAAAGCCTTTATACACCTTTAGCCTTACTGCGGAAAAGGTGGCCGATAGAGAGTATGGTGTTAGAATGGGCATTTCTGTTAGCTTGCCAGTCTTTTATGGGCGTCAAGCGGAGATCCTTGATTTAACCGCCCAAAGGCAAAGCCTTGTGGCAGAAAGGGAAAATCAAAAGCTAAGGGCTATAGCCCAGATAGATTCTGCAAAAAGTCAATACACAGCCCTTTTAAGGGAGGTGGAAAGGATAGAAAGAGAGCTTTTACCACAGGCAGACCAAGAGCTCGCCCTTGCTATAAAAAGCTACAAGCTAAGGGCAATAGGGATCCTTGAGCTTTCTCAAACTAAAAAAGCATACTATGAGCTTTTAAAGAGAAGGCTTGAACTTCTTTTGCAAGCTCACAATGAGTATGCAAAGGGGATAGTCTATGGAGGTGCCCTATGGTGTGGATGTTATTAATACCTTTGATGGTTTTTGCAAACGTTATAAAGGTGGATGAAGAAACCATACAGAGGCTGGGTATAAAAACTCAACCGGTGAAGATTGAAGAGAGGAGGCTTGAAGATAGCCTGCCCGCAGTGTTGAAATCAGACCTAAGCCTTTCTGCAGAGATATACTCGCCCTTAGAAGGTATTGTTAAAAGGCTTTATGTAAAAGAGGGAGACAGGGTCAAGAAGGGGCAGGTATTGGCGGAGATATACTCTCCAAGGGTTGCAGAGATAAACTCACAGATCCGAGTGCTTGAAGTAAAGCTAAAAAAGGCGGGAGAAGTCCTAAAAAGGGAAGAGCTTTTATACAAGGAGGAGGTTATACCTTACGCAAGGTATTTTTCCGCAAAGGTGGAGTACGAAACAGCCCTTGCAGAGTACAAAGCCATGTTGCAAAACAGAAGTTCTCTTGGAGAAATAAGGGGAGACCATTTGATAATAAGAAGTCCCTATAGCGGTGTGGTTATAGAACAAAAGGTAGTTCTTAATTCTTCCGTTGGATTGCAAAGTCCCCTTTTTAAAATTCAAGATTACTCAAAGCTTTGGGCTTATGCCTATGCGGAACCCGGCTATAAGCCGGAAAGGGAAGGCTATGTGGTTTGGGAGGGAAAACAATACCCGGCAAGGTTGGAATGGGTTTCTCCCAAATTAGACCCCCAAACGGGGAAGCTTGTGCTTCGCTTCTTGGTGGAAAACAAGGATTACAGTTTAAAAGAGGGTTTAAGGGTAAATATCAAGACAAAGGGTCAAGAGGTACGGGGTTTTTGGCTTCCCGCGCAGGCTGTACAAGAGGTAAAGGGTAGTCCTGTTGTTTTTGTTAAGGTAAAGGAGGGCTTTTTACCAAAAAGAGTTAAAAGGCTAAGGCAAGAGGGGAATAGGGTGCTCGTTGAAGGACTCTCCCAAGGAGACCTTGTGGCGATAGAAGGCACCATATTTCTTAAATCACAGGTAGAAAAATGAGTAAGTTGCTTATAAACTATAGGCTTTTTGTAGGCTTTTTTATGTTAATTGTAGTCGCTCTTGGTGCCTACAGCCTTTATAAGATACCTGTGGATACCTTTCCAGATCCAACGCCCCCGCAGGTTATAGTTTATACGCAGACACCCGGGCTATCGGCAGAAGAAACGGAAGTACTCGTTACAAAGCCCATTGAATCTCTTCTTTACGGTATAAAGGATGCGGAGGTAGTAAGGAGTATAAGTCTGCCAGGTCTATCTTACGTGGCGGTTTTTTTCAAAGATGGCACGGACTTGAACACCGCAAGGAATTTGGTATCTCAAAAGCTTGCACAAGCCCAAGATTATCTACCAAGCGGTGTAACTCCCAATATGGGACCGAACACCTCGGGCTTGGGAAATGTGATGTTTTATATACTAAGGGACAAAACAGGTAAGTACAGCCTCGAAGAGCTAAAGGCTTTGCACGAGCTAAGGATAAAGCCCATTGTAAAAGCTGTGGACGGTGTGGAAGATATATCCCAGTGGGGACCAGATAAAGCTTACCTTGTAAAGGTGGATAATCAAAAGCTTTTGCAACATCAGGTAAATCTTTTGGAAGTTGTTAGGGCTTTGGAGGAGTATGGCCGAGTGGCTGGAGGTGGTTTTTTAAATTCTCCTGCAGGAGATTTGGTAGTAAGGGGTTTGGGAAGGTATAAGGATATAGAAGATCTGTTAAAGGTTCCTGTAAAGAAGGAAGAAAATAGCTATATCCTTTTGGGAGATGTGGCGCAGGTAGAAAAGGGAGAGCTACCAAACAGAAGGGGAGCCTTTACCTATAAGGGAGAAGAAGTTCAAGGGAACATTGTCCTAAAAAGGATAAACGTAAATACGATGGAATTGATAGAAAAGCTAAAAGAAGCTCTATCTAAGGCGCAAAAGCTTCTACCAAAGGGTGTAGAGATAGATATAATTTACGACCAGTCTTATCTTACAAAGAAGGCAATAAACACCGTAGAAAAGGCTCTTTTGGAGGGGATAGCCTTAATAACCATAGCCATAGCCCTTTACCTTTGGAACCTTAGGGTTGCCGTCCTTGTAGCCCTTTCTATACCTTTTACTCTTCTTTTGACTTTTATCTTTCTAAAAGCTTTGGGCATCTCTGCAAACCTTATGACCATGGGAGGCCTTGCCATAGGGCTTGGACTTTTCGCAGATGCCACGGTGGTGGTCGTAGAAAACATCTACCGTCATCTTTCCGAGGGCAAAAACTTTACAAAGACCACCATTATAGTTGAATCTCTTCAGGAGATAAAAAGGCCTTTAACCTTTGCCCTTTTGACTATTGTGGTGGTCTTTTTGCCCCTTTTCACCTTTGAATCGGTGGAAGGTAAGTACTACAAGCCGTTGGCTATAACTATAATCCTTGCTTTACTTTCTTCCCTTTTTGTTGCCCTTGTTTTTATGCCTGTACTTTCCTATTGGTTTTTAAAAGGAGGTAAAGAAGAAAGCCTATTCTTTATGCATCTTAAGAGGTTTTACCTGCGTGTTCTTTCCTTTGCCTTTAGGTTTAGGGCTTTTGTGCTTGCCCTTTCTTTCGTT
>JBKBNZ010000063.1:0-7711 GCA_046294875.1 Aquificaceae bacterium
CTACTCCAACCTATAATTGACCGGCAGTTTTACAACCACATCCACCGGCGGTTTTGGAAAAAGGTGGGCTACCCTTTTAACCGTTTCCATGGCGTTTTTATCCAAAAGGTCATAACCAGAGCTTTTTTCTATGTGCACGTTTTCCAACTTGCCCTCCGATGTAAGGGTAAAACGAACCACAACTCTGCCCTCCCATCCCATCCTCCTTGCCAGAGGAGGATAACTTATATGCTTTTGCACTATAGAGGAAATAAGGAAGAGTTTTTCCTGCAGGTACATATCTTGGGCTTGTTTTGGGTCTATCGTGTCTTTTTTATTATGGGAAGCTTCATCACCTTTACTAAAAGATCCAGAGGTAGCGACCTTACTTGGAGAAGAGGTAACGGGCGTCTGTGTTATTTCTCCTTGCCCTTTGGTGGTAGTTTCTTCTTGGGGAGTGCTCGCTGTCTCTTGTGTTTTTGTTTCGGTTATCCTTTCTTGGAGCTTGGATTCTTCTATCTTTTCTTCCGCTGGAATTTTTATCCTTTTTTCTTCCTTTGGTATTGGAATGTTTTTGGGCGCCTGTGATATTACCTTAGCTTTGGGCTTTTCTTGTCTTGCGGTAGGTTCTTGTTGTCTTTCTTCTTTTTGAGGGACTATGTAGCTTAGGGAAAGGTCTATTTCTACTATCTTTTTCTCCTGCAGGGGCTTTTTGGTGATAAAAAGAAAAAGGAGAAGAAGGGAAAGGTGAAGAAGGAAAGAGAAGGTGTAAGCTTTTAGCTTTGGGTTAGTGGCCATGGTGATGATGGGGTGGGAAAAAGATCATTGCCATCAGAGTAAATAGGGAAAGGAGAATATAGATCACAGGGAGCACAGAGGCTAAGCTAAACACATAGGTTTTTCTCTCTTGGGTTAGCATGTCTACCCTTTTCCAAAGTATGTGCAAGCTCCAAAAGCCAGCTATAAAGGGAAATATTCTGAATATATATAGCCAAGCTTCTCCTCTTCTCGCCAAGGGTTCCACCTTTATACCAAGGCCAAAAGCCTGGGAAAAGCCATTTACCATATTATGATAGTACTCTATAAAGAAAAATTCAAGCACATGGGAAAGGCCACCCACTATCATCAAGGGAGCAAAAGCATAGCCAAGGGTAGTAAAAACTTGCCAAAAGTCTTTTTGAAGCTGAAACTTCAAGGATAGTTTATTCATCCTTACCTTAAGGCCTGTTTCGTATTGAAGGCGTGTTTGCTCCCGTTGCTATTGCTCCATAAACGCTTATATGGGGATTTACCTTGTAAAGCAAGCCTACCCTTGGACTTATTACGTCGTAGGTCTTTTCCTTTAACATCTTTTACCTCTCTTTCCACCCTTGTGGCGGTAACGCTCACCTCTGGCAAGTTTTCTGTAAAAGCACCCGATGGGATATTATCCTTGAGGTTTGCTACTTGCTTACCTCAGTCCTTATCAGAACCTTTTCCAGTTTATGTTTTTTCAAAAGGTCAAGGACACTTACCAAGGATTGGACGCTTGCATCCTTGTCTGCAGATATGCTTATTTTAAAGGAAGGATCTATGCCCTTTAAAAGGCTGTCAAGCTCATCCAAACTTAGGCTTTTGCCCTCAAAAAAGATCTTTCCATCCTTTGTTATGGTTATCTCAAAAGTCTTTATGGCTTCTTCCTTTACTTGGCTTGCCTTTGGAAGGCTTACAGGTATCACTCCTTGCACTATAAAGGTGGCGGTTATCAAAACGATGGTTAAAAGCACCAAAAGGATATCCACAAAGGGTATGACGTTTATAGAGCTAAACTCTTTATCATTCATGTTCCATCTCCCAAAGGGCTATCTTTTCCTTGACTTTTCTAAGAAGGTGGTTATACAGAACGGAGGAAGGAATAGCAACTAAAAGGCCAAGGGCTGTAGCTTTTAAAGCCAAAGCAAGCCCCACCATAACCTTTTTGGTATCCACGAGCCCCTCTTCTCCTATGGTGTAAAAGGTAAGCATTATGCCCAAAACCGTACCCAAAAGTCCAATGTAAGGAGCATTGGAAGCCACAGAGGCTATTACAAAAAGCCCCCTTGTTAGGTCAATTTCAATTTCCTGCCTACTCTTGTAGGCTTTTACATCTACCCTTTTTAGATACATATACCTTTCAAGGGCAACACCCACAGAGAGAAAGCTCAAAAAGACCAAAATACCTATTACTCCATAATCTACGGAAAGTCTTACCCAGTCCATAAGTTGTATTTTAATGTAAAAAGAAAGCTAAAATAGGGGGCAGGGCCCCAAGGAGGTACGCAAGGCGCACGAGGGAAGGAGGTGCAACCTGTGTGATAATATAACATGAATTTAACAGGAATGCAATATGATTTATATCATAAGATTTAAAAAGGAAGGGTGTTTATGATAGAATATTTCAAAAACCTCAGAGGTGGAAAGTATGCATTGGGACAACCTTTATCTTTGGGAAGGTAAGGCAAACATACCTGCAGAAGGAAGCTTTATAAAGCTTAAAGAAGACAAGAGCCTTGAGGTGCCCAACAACCCTATTATTCCCTTTATTGAGGGAGATGGCATAGGTAAAGAGATAACCCCTGCCATGATTCATGTGGTAAATACTGCAGTAGAAAAGGCCTATGGTACAGATAAAAGGATCTACTGGGTGGAGCTTTTGGCGGGCGACAAGGCGGAGGAGAAAACTTCAAAGCGCATGCCCCAAGAGACCCTTGAAGTGTTAAAAGAATCCATAGTTTCCATAAAGGGACCTTTGGGCACACCTGTAGGAAAGGGAGGAAAGTCTTTAAACGCTATACTTCGTCAATCTATGGACTTTTATTCTGCCATAAGGCCTGTTTATTGGCTTGGACAACCTGCCCCCATACCAAATCCTGAAAGAGTTAACGTGGCAGTCTTTAGAGAAAACTCCGACGATGTTTATATGAGCATAGAGTACATGCCAAAGGCGGAAAACACCCAAAAGGTAAGAGAATTCTTTATAAAGGAGATGGGTGTTTCTGAGTATGCTCTTCCCGAGGATTGCGGTATAACGGTAAAGCCCATGAGCGAATACAAGACCAAGAGGCATGTGAGAAAAGCCCTAAGATGGGCTTTGGAAAACAATAAAAAGGTAGTGGCTGTGGTAGGAAAGGGAAACATTATGAAAGCCACAGAAGGAGCCTTTATAAACTGGGCTTTTGAAGTGGCAAAGGAGCCAGAGTTTGAAGGAAAGGTTATAACAGAAGGAGAACCAAAGGATGGACAAGTTCTTATGGTAAGAGTTATAACAGACCAGATGCTTATGCAATTAGTTTTAAAACCGGAAGCTTACGATGTTATCATAACCCAAAACCTAAACGGAGATTACATATCCGACCTTGCATCTGCTTTGGTTGGTGGTCCGGGCTTTGTGCCAAGTGGAAATATAGGAGATGGTTATGCCCTTTTTGAAAGCACCCACGGAACCGCTTACGATATAGCGGGCAAAGGTATAGCAAACCCCCTATCTATTACCCTGTCGGGGGCCATGATGTTAGAGTATTTGGGCTGGAAGGAAGCAGCCCAATTGATCTACAAGGCTGTCAAGAAGGCAATAGAGGACAGGCTTGGCACTCCGGACATAGCCAACGGCTTTAGAAAGATGGGAATTGAGGCAAAAGAGCTTAGTACTTTTGATTTTGCAAAGGCTATTGCGGAGAGGATAGGCTAAAAAGTATAGCCTTGAACCTCTCCCCCCTTTCCTTGTAATCCCTAAACATATCAAAGGAAGCGCAGGCAGGCGAGAAAAGTACTACATCACCGCTTTCGGAGAGCTCAAAGGCCTTTTGTATGGCATCCTCCAAGCTCTGAGAGAGATAAACTAAGCAACCTTGCCAAGCCCTTGCTATCTTTTCCCTTGCCTCGCCTATAAGGATACACGCCTTTGTTTTTCTTTCTACGAGTTCTTTTATGTCCTCAAAGCTGCCGCCCTTGTCCCTGCCACCCGCTATAAGAACCACCCTTTTGTCGGGAAAGCTCTCAAGGGCAGACCTAAGGGCGTTAACCGTCGTAGCCTTTGAGTCGTTATAGACCTCTCTACCCTTAAAACTTCCCATATATTCCATCCTGTAGGGCAAACCTTTAAAGTTATAAAGCACCTCTTGTATTATTTCCACAGGAACCCCCATAAGCCTTGCCATGGCGCTCGCAAAAAGGGAGTTATAAAAGTTGTGCTTTCCCTTTATTTTTAACTTTTCCACATCAAAAAGAAGCTCACCAAGGAAATAAGCCTTTCCACCTTTTATATAACCGTTGGAGGATTCACCAAGGAGATAAAAGGTCTTTGCTTTGCTTTTTGTTTGTCTTACCCTTTCATCAAGGCTGTTTAACAAAAGGAAGTCCCCCTCTTCTTGCTTTGCAAATATGTTTCTTTTGCTCCATAGGTAGTCTTCAAGATTGGGATGCCAGTCAAGGTGGTCTTGGGAAAAGTTAAGAAAGGCGCCTATATGGGGCTTAAAGCTTTTAAGAGTTTTACCCTGAAAAGAAGACACCTCAAGCACTGCAATACAAGAAGGATTTTCTAAAACTATCTTGGACAAAGGAACACCTGCATTGGCTCCCTCTTCCACGTTGGCATAGTATTCTTTCAGCATCAAATAGGTTAGCCTTGTGGTGGTTGATTTACCATCGGTGCCCGTTATCGCCAAAGCCCTGCCCTTAAAAAACCTCCAAGCAAGCTCCAACTCACCGATAACCTCTATACCTCTACTTTCTGCCTCTTTCCACAAGGGATGCCTTGGGGGAATCCCCGGAGACAAAACCACCACATCCACCAAAGGCAAATACTCCCTAAAATCATCCCCCCTTGCATCATCACCACAATAAACCTCAAAGCCCCTTGCCCTCAAAAGCTCCACCGCAGATAAACCACTTACCCCAAGCCCCCAAACAAGAAACCTCTTACTGGAAAAACCCTTAAGCATGGTAAAAAAAATTTAACACAAGGGAGTGGCTTAGGCTTCCAACCGGGCGGTTCTTGAAGCGCCCCTACAAGGGAATTTCTCATCTGGCGTATATTCCTCAATCACAGTTCCTTATGCAATCCCTCCATATAGATCCTTTCAAGGATCCTCCTTGCTATGGGAGCCGCAGCTCTTCCGCCGGAGCCACCGTGTTCTACAAGTACTCCAATAACAAAAAGGGGATCTCTATAGGGGGCAAAGCCTACAAACCAAGCATGGTCTCTAAGATGGTAGGGAATGTTCTTTCTCCTTACACTGAGAGAAGAAACCTGCGCTGTACCTGTTTTTCCCGCTATATCCACTATCCTTGAATAGGCAGACGTTGCCGTCCCAGACCTTACCACATCCCTAAGAGATTCCCTAACTATGGCAAAATACTCTGGCTTTGCTTTTACCACCTTATAGACGCTTTTTTTGGCTTTCCAAAGAATGTTACCCTCTGGATCTCTTTTCTCCTTTACCAAAATGGGCTTGTATATAACTCCGTCGTTCGCTATAGCCATCATCATAAGAGTTTGTTCAAAAAGGGTGGATTTCATAAACCCTTGGCCTATAGACATATTCACCGTATCTCCACCATACCAAGGTTCTTTTTTAACCTTTCTTTTCCATTCGGGCGTCGGTATAAAGCCCTTTATCAAAGGAAGGTCAAAGGGTATCTCCTCTGCGTAAGAAAAGTTTCTTAAATACTTTTCTATCTCTCTTGGACCAAGTTTGTAATAGCCATAGTAATAAAAATAAACGTCGCAAGAGTCTCTTATAGCTCTGTGTAAATCTTCCCAACCATGTCCTGCTCTGTTCCAGCAGAAAAATTTCCTATTTCCCAGTTCAAAGGATCCCTTGCAGACCACACCCTCTTTGGGAGAGATACCCTTTTCCAAAAGGGCAATCCCCAAAGCTGGCTTTATAACAGAGGCAGGTGGATATTTGCCATGGGTTGCCCTGTTAAACAGGGGCCTAAGCTCGTTTTGGGAGTATTCAAGCCAAAGGTCTGATATGCTGTTGGGATCAAAGGAAGGATAGCTCAAAAGGGCAAGCACTTCCCCCGTTTTTGCAGAAAGTATAAGCACTGCACCTGCCTTGTGTCCCGAATCTCTAAAGACCTCATAGGCTATCTGTTGTATGCGGATGTCAAGGCTTAGTATTAAAGTGTTTCCCTTTTTTGGTTCCTTGTTGCCTATTACACCCATTACCCTGCCTATAGCATTCACCATAACCTCTTCTGCTCCAACCCAGCCAAGGAGGTCTTTATCAAAAGCCCTTTCCAAGCCGTACATACCCAGAAGGCTTTGCGTTCCTATTCTATCCTTGTACTTCTCTAAAAGCTTCCCCGTTGGATAGCCCACGTACCCTACCACGTGGGCGCATATCTCTCCATATGGATAGCCCCTTGTGGGCACTATGTTTATAAAAACGCCCGGAAGCTTGTAGCTGTAATTGTAAAATTTGTCTATATCCTCCTGAGTCTTAAGCTCCATAAGTAAAACTGGTTCAATGGCTTTCTTTTTTTTCAAGCTTTCATAATCTAATTGAATACCAAACAACCCTTTTAAGTTTTCTAAAACCTCCTTTAAATTCCCCTCATCTTGTAATTTTTGGTGGTCAAGGAGTAGCATATAGCGTGGCAAATCATAAGCTAACTTTTCACCTCTTCTGTCTAATATCTCACCCCTTTGAGGATAAAGGATCCTTTTTCTCACATAGTTTCTTTTGGAAAGCTCTTTATAAAAACTGCCTTTTATTATTTGAAGATAAAAAAGCCTTGCCATTACTACAAAATATGCCAAAAAGCTTACAAGAGCCAAAAAGATAAAACGCCTCCTACTCATTCTTATACCACCTTAATAGGAAAAGCATAAAGCCTATCTCTACAAGATAGCTTATAAACAAAATTATGGGATTTATATCTGCATAAAACCTGATCCTAAAAAGGGACAAAGTCCAAGCTTTTTCTACAGATGCAAGGATAGTGTATATAACCAACAAGGATAGCCTGCTTGGGAACTCAAACCTTGCTTTAAAGAGGTTAAAAACAAGGTAAAAAAGGAGAAAACCAGAAAGGTTTAATCCCAAAGAGTCTTGAAAAATATCAAGAAAAATCCCTGCAAAGATAACCTTTTTAATACCATCATCCTTTAGCAGGTTTAGGAAAAGATAAACCAATATAAGGTTTGGAGCTACAAAGACATTTTGGAAGAAGCCAGAAAAAATGGCACTTTGTAAAAAGGACAATATGAAGGCAAAGAAATAAAACTTCATGGCCTTTCTTTTAAAATAACACAAAGGCTTATACTTCTGATATCTATAGTTGGTTCTACATAGACCTTTTTGAAAAAGCCCTGCTCCTGTGGAAGAACATTACTTACCTTTCCTATTACCAATTCGGGAAGTCTCTTGTTTGGTACCCTCAAATACACCACATCACCTATCTTTAGCTCATCTTCCTGTTTTACGTACATTAACCTACCTTGGGGATATCCACCTGCGTATATGTATGCTTTGTTCCTTGCCATGGCGCTTATGGAAAAGTCCTTAGAATAGACAGTCCTTACCCGCGAAGAAGAGCCATAAACTTCATCCACTATACCTATAAGCGTATCCCTGTAGAAAACTATCATGCCCTCCCTTACTCCAGAGCCCTTTCCCCTATCTATCAACAAAAAGGCATCGTTTCCCGAAGGGTCGTAGGCTATTATGTTGGTATAAATAAGAGGATAGTCTTTTGCTTCAAAGGG
>JBKBNZ010000064.1:0-7621 GCA_046294875.1 Aquificaceae bacterium
CTTTTAAACTACGCCATAAGCTTAAACAAGGGATGTTATGTGGGGCAAGAGGCCATAGCAAGGGTCTATTACAGAGGAAAGCCTGCAAGAGTCTTGGCCCTTTTTGAAGGAGATAACCTTTCGGAAGGTAAGGCTATCTTCGTGGGTGAAAAAAGGGTAGGAGTTATAACTTCCCTTAGCCCGAAGGGTGGTATAGCCCTTGGCTACCTTTTAAGGTCTGCCCTTGGTGAAAGGTTTGAAGATGGCATAAAACTCCTAAAGACCTGTGATTAAAGGCTTTCTATAGCCCACTTTAAAGTGTCTATTACATAGTCAAGCTCTTCTATGCCTATAACAAGCGGTGGCATCAAAACCATAACATCACCAAGGGGCCTTAGGAAAACTCCCTTTTCCCTACACTTATAGGCCACTTTAAAGCCCGTTCTTTCTCCGTAGGGAAACTTCTCTCCGCTTTTCTTATCCTTAACAAGTTCTATACCAACCATAAAACCAAGCTGGCGCACGTCTCCCACGTGGGGAAGCTCCCAAAACTCTTCAAGCCTCTTAGAAAGGTGTTCTATCTTTGTTTTAAGCTTTTCAAGGGTTTTTTCCTCTTCAAAGACTTCAAGGTTAGCCAAGGCTACTGCACAGGCAAGGTTGTTGCCCGTATAGGTATGTCCGTGGTAAAAATGCTTTAGCTCTCCAAACTCTCCCAAGAAGGCGTTAAAAACCTCGTCGGTGGTTAAAGTGGCTGCAAGGGGAAGGTAGCCACCTGTTATGCCTTTTCCAAGACACATAAAGTCCGGGCTTACTTCCTCTTGCTCGCAGTAAAACATGCTTCCCGTTCTTCCAAAGCCTGTTGCCACCTCATCCACTATCATAAGAACTCCATACTTTTGGGTAAGCTTCCTCACGCCCTTTAAAAAGCCCTTTGGGAAGGGTAGCATGCCCGCTGCTCCCTGTATCCCCGCCTCAAGGCTGACGGCTACTATATCGCCCCTGCTTTTTAGGATATCTTCCAATATATTTAAAAGCTCCTCTTTACACTCTTCGCAAAGCTTTCCATACCTCTCTTTGCAGAAAAGGTAAGGAGAAGGAAGCTTTAGGGTCTCAAAAAGAAGGTCCTTGTAAGTGCCATGGAAAAGGTCTATTCCTCCCAAGCTTACAGAGCCAAGGGTGTCTCCATGGTATGCTTCCGAGAGGGTTATAAAAACTTTTCTTTTTTCGCCTTTGTTGCGCCAATATTGGTAAGAAAGTTTTATGGCTATCTCCACAGCCTCCGCACCATCTTCCGAATAGAAAACCTTTGTTAAGCCCTCTGGAGATATATCTACGAGCCTTTTTGCCAAAAGTATGGCGGGTACGTTGGAGCTACCAAGGGTAGTGGTGTGGGCTACCTTTTTAAGCTGGTCTTCAAGGGCTTTGTTTAGCTTGGGATGGTTATGGCCGTGTACGTTGCACCAAAGGGAAGATATGGCATCGATAAACTTCCTACCTTTTATATCGTAAAGGTATATACCCTCTCCCCTTTCAAAGATGAGGTTTTCCTCTTCTCTATAAACTTTCATCTGGGTAAAGGGATGCCAAAAGTATTCCTTATCCCACCTTTCAAGGGTTTCAGGATTTAACATCCTGCAACCTCCAAAGGATCACCACTTCTCCTTTTATCTCGGGACGCTTTTGGAGCTCCTCTAAAACTTCCTTTAGTTTTCCCCTTATATACTCCTCGTGGACCTTTGTCAATTCCCTCGCCACGCATAAGGGTATATCTTCCCCATAAGCCTTTTCCATGGCTTGTAAGCTTTTTAAAAGTCTGTTGGGAGATTCAAAGGCTATAAGGGTAGTATCCTTGTATATTTTTATCTCTTCAAGGAAGTTTTCCAGGCCTTTTCTTGGCAAAAAGCCCAGAAAGGTGAACCGGTCTGTGGGAAGTCCAGAGCCCACCAAGGCCGTTAGCAAGGCGCTGGGACCGGGGATAACCTCTATAGGTATGCCCTTTTCTATGCAAGCCCTTATAAGCTTATAGCCCGGGTCTGAGATGGAAGGGGTGCCTGCATCGCTTACAAGGGCTACATTTTCCCTTTCAAGAAGCTTCAGAACCTTTGGCACTTGCACGCTCTCCTTTGGCTCGTAGTAGGATATAAGCTTCTTGTCTTTTATGTTGTAATGATTAAGGAGTATAAGGGTTCTCCTTGTGTCCTCACAGGCTATAAAATTGACCTCTTTTAAAACATCAATAGCTCGAAGAGTGATATCCGCCAAGTTTCCTATGGGCGTCGCCACCACGTACAACTTCCCCATTTTACTTCACCAGAATCATAGGTATGTTTATATGGTGCATAACAAAGCTGGTAACGCTTCCCAAAAACAGCTCCTTAACCTTGCCCTTTGAATAGGCGCCCATAAAAAGAAGGTCTATATCCTTTTCCTTACAATGGCTTATTATCCTCTCTTCGGGCAATCCCTCCTCTACCGTCAGCTCCACACTTTCTGGGGCAGGTATTTGTTCCTCACCTACATAAAGGGCATGAACTTGAGCCTTATAAACCTTTGAAAGCTCCAAAGCCAAGGATAGGGCTTTCTTTGATAACTCTCCCCCGTCGTAGGCAACGCAGAAGCTTTTTAACTCTCTTCCATCTTCGGGCACAAGCATTACAGGCGCTTTACTTCTCCTTGATACTACCTCCGCGGTAGAGCTCAAAAGAAAGCCCTTTATAGGCCTTTTACCTTTCCTTCCTATGATTAAAAGGTCTTCGGGGTCTGCTTGATTTACCAACTCTTCATAGGGTATTCCTATGGTCTGGAAGCTGGAAACCTTTACACCCTTTTGCCTGCCTTCTGTCAAAAACTCTTCTACGAGGGCATCTGCCTGTTTTTCAAAAAACTCTTTTACCTTTTGGGAAATACCAAGATAGTAGGTAAAGCCCAATACGCCTGCCAGATCTTCTAAAAAGCTTTCTTCCAAAAGCCTGCTATCTATAACATGCACCCCCACAACGGGTATTGATAGCCTTTTTCCAAGGTCAAAGGCGTAATCCTTTGCCTTCCATCCCGCCGGAGAACCGTCCAAACCCACCACGATCCTTTTAAATATCAAGGTTCCTAACCTCCTTTGCATAAGCCTCTATAAACTCCCTTCTTGGTTCTACCTCTTCTCCCATAAGTATGGAGAATATCCTATCTGCCTCCGCCGCATCCTCTACAGAGACTCTTAAAAGTCTTCTCGTGGCTGGGTTCATCGTGGTTTCCCAAAGTTGCTCTGGGTTCATCTCCCCAAGCCCCTTGTACCTTTGGATTTCAAAGGATCCCTTTACAAGCTCCATGATCTTCGTATAGAAATCTTCTATCTTCTCTATATCCCCATCCCTTTTCTCGTAATAAACCTTTACTGGAAAGCATACAGAAACGCCTTCAAGCAAAGATTTATAAGACAAGGAAGACAAAAGGTCTACGTCTATCATAACCCTTCTTCCTGTGTGGGGGTCTTTGAAAATAAGCTCGTAGGCATCCTCAAGTCTATCGTATTGGGCGTCTATGTGCATATAGGGTAAAAGGCTTTGAAGTTTTTCCACCTTTTCCTTTAAAGAGCTTGCATTTCTTAGGTCTTCTTCTGTTAGCTCTATCTGCAAAAGGGCTTTTATAAGGTCTTCTCCCTTTGCCCTTACCAAAGCTTTGTAGTTTTCCTCTATCTCTTTTATGCCTTTGATTATATTTATAAGCTCCTCCCCCTTGTACTGCTTTCCCTTACAGTCTATTAAAAGGGCTTCCTCTTGCAAAGCTTTGAAAAGGTAGGCTTCTAATTCTCTATCGTCCTTTATATAATGCACCCTTTTACCCTTCTTTATGCGGTAAAGGGGTGGCTGCGCTATATAAAGGTGTCCTTCTTCTATAAGCTTTGGCATGTATCGATAAAAGAAAGTTAGAAGCAGCGTCCTTATGTGGGAGCCATCCACGTCAGCATCTGTCATAAGGATAATACGGTGATATCTCAGCTTTGAAAGGTCTAAGTCCTCACCTATACCACAACCAAGGGAGCTTACTATGGTTTTTATCTCCTCGTTGGAAAAAACCTTGTCAAGTCTTGCCTTTTCTACGTTAAGTATCTTTCCCCTTAGGGGCAATATGGCCTGTGTTTTTCTGTCTCTTCCTTGTTTTGCAGAACCGCCCGCAGATTCACCTTCCACTATAAAGATCTCACACAGCTTTGGGTCCTTTTCAGAACAATCCGCCAATTTGCCCGGCAAGCTCAGGTCTTCAAGGGGAGACTTTCTCCTAACAAGCTCTTTGGCTTTCTTTGCTGCCTCCCTTGCCAAAGCAGCTTCCACAGCCTTTTCTACGATAAGCCTAAAGACATCACGGTTTTTATCAAAGTACTCGAAAAGGTATTCATAAGTTATGGATTCCACTATATTTTTCACGTTTTGATTACCAAGCTTTGTCTTTGTTTGACCTTCAAACTGGGGGTCGGGTACTTTGCAGGATACTACAGCCACCAAACCTTCCCTTAGGTCTTCCCCCGTTACGCTTTGCTTTAATTCCTTTTGAAGTTTTATATTGGGTAAAACCTTCATTACAGCCTTTGTAAGCCCAGATTTAAAACCGGTTACATGCGTGCCACCTTCTTGAGTTTTTATGTTATTGACAAAGCTCTCCAAAACTTCCCTATAATCCTTGGTGTAAGAAAAAGCTATATCCACGTATACACTTTCTTTTTCTCCCTTTAACCTTATGATCTCCTCAAAAAGGGGCTCTTTTCCACCGGACAAAAACTTTACAAGCTCCTCTATTCCCTTTTCAAACCTATAGGTAAGGTCTTTCCCACTTCTTTCATCAACCACCCTAAAGCTGCAATCAGGGTTAAGGTAGGCAAGCTCCCTTATTCGCCTTTCTACTATGTCAAACTTTATTTTTGTGGTTTCAAATATCTCCGGGTCTGGTTTAAAGACCACTTTGGTGCCGCGCTTTGTAGTGTGACCTACGACCTTTAAAGGATATAGGGGTTCTCCCCTTTTATACTCCTGCTTGTGTATATTCCCATCCCTGTAAACTTCTACCATAAGCCACTCGGAAAGGGCATTTACCACAGAGGCGCCAACGCCATGAAGCCCTCCAGAATATTTGTAAACCTTTTTATCAAACTTCCCTCCAGCCCCCAGCATAGTAAATACCATCTGAACTGCAGGTATGCCTGTATCTGGATGTATATCTACGGGTATTCCTCTTCCATTATCCTCTACGCTTACAGAACCATCTGGATGGATTATAACCGTTATATGGTCGGCATAACCTGCCATATGCTCATCAACGGCGTTGTCTAAGATTTCCCAGATAAGGTGGTGTAGCCCCCTTTCCCCTATATCGCCTATGTACATAGAAGGCCTAAGCCTTACGTGCTCAAGCCCTGTAACTGCTTTTATGTCGGTAGCTACGTAGTCTTCTTGGAATTCTTGGAGTTTCTTCTTACCCATTTTTTAAAAGCACCCCCAGCGGGATTCGAACCCGCGATCTCCGCCTTGAAAGGGCGGTGTCCTAGACCGGGCTAGACGATGGGGGCTTAAACTTTTATATATTATAATACGCTTTCATAAAATTTTCAAGTAGTTGATCCTTCCTCATCAAGGTAAAAAACATCGTCGGATATAGGCTCGTTCCATCTTTTGAAGCCCGGCAAGGCCTCTATCCTATACCAAGCAGACCTATACCAAACGCCCTTTGGTTCTCTTTTTACTGGAGCTACTTCCGCGGCTTTGGTCTCCATATGATAATCCCAGGTTATGTAAGCGTTAAAGTCTTGGACTATATCGGTAATGGCTACACCAAACTCCGTGGTCAAAGAAGCTTGAAACTCTCTCCACCTAAACACGGAAGAGTCCCTCAAGGTAAGGCCAAAGTATCCAACTCCTCCTTCTTCTTTGAGAGATGCTATACCTCTGCCTATAAAGGCTCTAAAAGCTGGTAGGGTTTCTGGTGGGTCCGAGACAAAAACATCGTACTGCCCCAATATATCCTCCGGGAAGGGATTTCTTAAGTCCCAAACCCTTGCCTCTGCGTTGTCTATTCCAAGCTCTTTAAAGATCCTATTGTCAAAGTCTATAAGCCTCTTGTCTATATCTATAATCAAAACACTTCTTGCCTTTCTAAACAATGCAACCGCTAAGCCTGTAAGGTCATCCTCTGCACCAAGCACAAGAATATCCTTATTCCTCAAATCTCCCCTTGAATCCATAAAAAGGACCCTCGACACGGTGGTTTCCGGAGTCACAGACCCTTGGTCATAGTCTCTTATGGCCTTAGGCCTGTCCTTGGTGATCTGTAAAAATTCTCTGTAAAATTCTATGTTTACATAGAAGGGGATCCCTCTCCCTTCACAAGCCTGACATACGTATTCTACATAAGGCTCTATTCCCAAATCTCTTACTAAGTCAAAGCCCTTTTGAGTTAATCGGATGTTTTCTTCGTCGTCTATGAAGGCTATTCCTTCCTCCAGCAAGGCCTTTATTATACCGGAGGCCGCAGGCACAGGAAGGTCTGACATATCCACAATTTCCCAAAAGTCTCCACTTTTTAAAAGGGCAGACAAAACCCTTTCCACGTTCTTTTTGTAAACTCTTACACCACCTATTTTTCTTGCCTTTTTGCTAAGCTCCACAAGAAGGTTCAATCTACTACCTCCAACGGGGATTTAAGCTATATAATTATAGCATGAAAATTCAAAAACTTTTTAAGCATATACCGGAAGATCCCAAAGGTTTAGAGCCCTTTGAAAGCTGGCAAGAGTTATCACCAAGCTTTGAAAAACAAAAAATTGACGACTGTTTTCTTTTGATAGCTTATATAGAAGATGAAGAGTTCCAAAAGCTCCTCAATATTTTTCCAAGTAAGGAAGAGGCAATGGGAGCCTTCCTTTCCTTTGCAATGGAAATGGGTTGGGAAGAGGTTCCAGAAACCTACTGTATATATCATGCCCAAGAAGAAAAAGGGAAATTAATAGCAGGTATTATGTTTAATGGAAATATAAGCCTTTACGAACAGACAACGGTAGAGCAGATGGTACAAACCATGGCAAGGCTTCATAGAGTTATAGTATATTCCCACGAGGTTATCACCTATATAAAAGACATATATCCAGAAATAGACCAAAAGGCTTATGTTATAGCCGTAGAAATAGCAAAGAGGTTAGGAAAAGCACCAGACCTTTCAGAGTTGGCAAAAATATATGGCGTGCCTTATGAAAGCCTTGAAGACAAACTCCAGCTTATAGAAAAACTCCTTATAAACCCTGTAAGAACACCCTACGGGGAGGTAAGCCTTCCTTCTTTTAACTATCCTTTAAAAGACTGTGAATAATTTTCAGAGTTTATGGGAAGTTGAGAGGCTAAACATTAAAGATTTAAACATCAAAAAACCTTTTAAACAAAAAATCTTATCAGCTTATAACTCTTGACAAAGGGATAAAGATGATGTATATCATTAATTAATAAAACAAAAGCAAAAGGAGGTACAAACATGGCGCACGAGGGAAGCCACGCAGTACACCACGAGACTAGCGTGTGGGCTCTGCCCGTAGGTCTGTCCAGCTTTTTCTTGTCCCTTGCAGCCATAGCCTATTTCACCTGGCATTTGCCCCTTCTGGCGGTGCTAA
>JBKBNZ010000065.1:0-7493 GCA_046294875.1 Aquificaceae bacterium
CACTAGGCTAATGCTTTGCAGTATTTAGACCAGCCACCCATACGGGGGAACTTTTCGCTTGGCGTAAGTAGGAAGTTATTTTTCTAAAACACACCCGGTAATATAATAAACCCCCATGGACTCCTTCCAGCAGCTTTTGAAGATCATGGAGGAGCTCAGGGCTAAGTGCCCTTGGGATAGGGAGCAAACCCATGAGAGTTTAAAGAAATACCTAATTGAGGAAGCATACGAACTTTTGGATGCCATAGATTCCAAAGAGGACAAAAAGCTAAAGGAAGAGCTCGGAGATCTGCTTTTGCAGGTGGTATTTCATTCCCAGATCGCAAAGGAAAGGGGGGCTTTTGATATATGGGATGTTATAAGAGAGTTAAACAAAAAGCTTGTAAACAGACATCCGCACGTTTTTGGTTGTGAAGCACCGGAGGAAGTTCTAAAAAGGTGGGAAGAAAGGAAGCTAAAAGACCGTGAAAGCATCCTTGATGGGATCCCCAAAAGCCTTCCTGCCCTTCTTAGGTCTAAAAAGCTTCAGGATAGGGCAAGTCTTGTGGGCTTTGATTTTGAAAAGCCAGAGCAAGCTTTGGAAAAGCTTATGGAGGAGATAGAGGAGTTCAAAGAAGCTATGGCGCTTGAGAATAAAAGGGCTTTGGAGCACGAGCTCGGTGATATTCTAACTGCGGTGGTGGAGATTGGCAGGCTGTGTGGGTTGGATGCGGAGATGTGTCTTCAAAGAGCAAACGATAGGTTTGAAAAAAGGTTCAGGTATATGGAAAAAAGGGCAAAGGAGATGGGTAAAAGCCTAAGGGATATGAGCCTTGAGGAGATGGATAAACTTTGGATAGAGTCTAAGGCGTTTGACTATGAAAAAGAGGAATAGGCTTTTTGTTCGTTCTTTCTTCAAAGTACCTTGATCCGGGGTCTCCAAGGGTGCTCGCGCCCACAAATAACAAAGCCATTTCTCCAAGGGTTATATGCTTTGAAAATCCATCAAGGATATCCTTGACACCTTCCAAGGTTATACCTCTGCCATCCTGCAAGGTATCTGCGGGAAGCTTGTATACCTCCCTTGCCCTTTCACTTCCCACCAAAAGCATCAAAGAGTTGTCGTAGGTTATCTCCGTTTGCAAGGTGGCGCTTACGCGGTTGTTTAAAAGCATATCCTCGTACTCCTTTGGAACGAAAAAGGTGGGGTTACAAAGCCCCTCTATAACTTCCAAAGGCTCATCCTCAAGTTTTTCCTTAAGTACTACTCTAAGCCCTCCCTTGTTGTAGTAGATGGTGTTTCCTACCTTTTCCAGAGGGTCTGCCTTTAAAAGCCCCCTTATGGAGGAAGAAAAGGGCTTTACAAAGGAGGGTATAGCCTCACCGGCCACCTCTATCTTACCTAAAAGAAGCTTCCAGTTTAGAAAGCTAAACTCCCACTCTTTGCAAGGTAAACCAAGCTGGGACTCTGCAAAAAGCCTAATTTCTTTTATAAAAAGCTTTTCTTCTTTGCTTCCGGGCCTTCTGCCTTGAAAGGATACAAGGTCCCACATGGATTTTTCCTTTTTTTGTTTAAAAAGCCCATAGATACATCCACAGTAATCTTGGTGGTATATCTCCATAGCCTTTGAAAGTTTAAACATCTCTTGAGTGCCACCAGCTTTTCGGTAATCAAGAGCCAAAAACTTTATACCCGCTGGCTTACATACCCTATCTGCGCTCTCCCTTAACATCAAAAAGTCCTTCTTGGGACTCATCAAAAGGGTTGTAGTTAGATAGGTTGCTCCCACCTGCTTGGCAAACTCCAAGCTTCTTAAAAGCCTATGGTCAAAGCACAAAGCACACCTTTTCCCCTTTTCTGGCTCGTCCTCGTAACCTTTAACGTGAGAAAGCCAGTTTTCCACACGGTACTCGCCTTCGTAAAGGGGAATTTTAAGCTTTTCAAAAACCCTTTTGGTTTCCACAAGCCTTAGCTGGTATTCTTCGTAGGGATGTATGTTGGGGTCGTAGAAAAAGCCCACTATTTGGGCTTGGGGATAGTCTTCTTTTAGTCTTTTTAGAAAGTAAAGGGCATCGGGAGCGCAGCAAACATGCACCAAGATCTTCATTTTTTGCCCTTTACATACTGTTCCCAGTTTTCCTTATTAAAGGGGGAAAGCTCCCTCAAGAGTTTAACCGTCTTTGGAAACTCCTCCAATACATAATCCACATCCTCTTGGGTGTTGTCCCTACCAAAGCTAAAGACTATAGACCCGTTGGCTACCTCCTTTGGCACTCCCACTGCAAAGAGAACATGGGATTGCTTCAAAGCCAAGGAAACACAGGCAGAGCCAGAGGCGGTTTCAATGCCCATAAGGTCAAGCCTTAAAAGCATGGCCTCTCCTTCTATCAGGTGCACTATTAGGGAAAGATGGTGGGGAAGCCTTTGGGTGGGATGTCCCGTAAAATCTATCATATCAAGCCTTTCTTCAAGGC
Organism: Aquificaceae bacterium; assembly: GCA_046294875.1. GTDB lineage: Bacteria > Aquificota > Aquificia > Aquificales > Aquificaceae > Pampinifervens. The sequence goes on from JBKBNZ010000065.1 coordinate 2,455, forward strand.
CCTTTCTTAGGGTATCCCTGTAATGGGCGAGCCTTTCCATCCTTTCGGGTAGTTCTTTCATGGCAAGCTCGCAAGCGGCGCCAAAGCCCACTATTCCCGGCACGTTTTCTGTACCAGCCCTTATACCCCTTTCTTGGGTTCCTCCTTCTATCAAAGGCTTTACCTTTACCCCCTTCCTTGTCCATAAGGCTCCTACCCCCTTAGGACCGTACATAAGGTGAGCGGTAAAGGATGCGGCATCCACGCCCCAATCCTTCAAATCCACAGGATAATGGCCAAGGGTAGGGCATGCGTCTGTGTGAAAGATCACCTTTGGATTTTTTTCCTTTGCGACCCTTACAAGCTCCTTTATGTTTTGTATCGTGCCTATCTCTCTGTTGGAATGGCCGATGCTTATTAAAACCGTGTCAGGCCTTATGGCCTCTGCCAGTTGGTCTGGATGTATAAGGCCATACTTATCGGGTTTTAAGTAGGTTATTTCCCATCCTTTTCTTTCAAGGCTTTTCAAAGGATGGAGTATGGAATGGTGTTCTATCTCTGTGGTGATAATATGCCTTCCTTTCTTTTCATAAGCTTCCGCTATACCTTTTATTGCCAGGTTGTTTGCCTCTATACCACCAGATGTGAAGATGATCTCTTCTGGAGAGTTGGCTTTTATAAGGGTTGCCAACTTTTCTCTGGCTTCATTTATAGCCTTTTTGGCGATTTGTCCAAAGCTGTGAAGTGAGGTGGGATTTCCAAAACTTTCTCTAAAGTAGGGAAGCATTGCATCTATTACTTCTTGGGCTACCGGTGTAGTAGCTATGTGGTCTAAATAAACCACCCTCTTGCCTGCCTTCTGAATAAACATCTTTTACCTCCTTTGTAAAATATCGCTTATTAGCTTTGCTATGCCTATAAAAGCCCTTGCCGTTTCCGAATCGGGATGGCTTTCTACCACAGGGATCCCCATATCGGAGGTCTCAGAAAGCTCGGGATCTATGGGAATAGAGCCAAGGATCTTTAAACCATAAGCGGCGGCAAACTGTGGCACTTTACCCTTTCCAAAGATGTAATACCTTTTGCCGCTGTCGGGGCATACAAAGTAAGCCATGTTTTCTATAACGCCAAGGACAGGAATATTAACCTCTTTAAACATGGCTACCGCCTTTTTAACATCTGCCAAAGCTACGTCTTGGGGAGTAGTAACCACAAGGGCACCACTCATATAAACGTTTTGGGCAAGGGTAAGCTGTACGTCTCCCGTACCCGGCGGCAAGTCCAAAACCAAAAAGTCAAGCTCTCCCCACCTTACGTCAAAGAGAAATTGGGTAAGAGCCCTCATAAGCATGGGGCCGCGCCATATTACGGGCGTATCCTCAGAGGGCAACAAAAAACCAATGGATAAGGTCTTTAGACCATACTTTTCTATGGGTATTATCTTATTCTCATCATCCACATGGACTCTTTCACCCTTTATACCCAAAAGGGTTGGAATGCTTGGTCCATATATATCTGCATCCAAAAGGCCTACCTTGTACCCAAGCTTGGAAAGGGCGAGGGCTAAGTTGACGGAAACGGTGGATTTACCCACGCCGCCCTTTCCACTACCCACCGCTATAAGATGTTTCACGCCGGGGACTCTTCTCCTTGTAAAGGCTGGAGCTCCCATAACAGGCTGCGCTGGTATATCCTCCACGAACCTGATCCTTACATCCTCTACATCGGGAACGCTTTCCAAAGCCCTTTGAGTTTTCTCCACTATCTCCTCTTCTAAGCCTTTTTTGGGAAGCCTGTATACTATTTCAAGTGTACTACCTATAAGTTTTATATCCTTTACAAGCTCTGAAAGTCTTGAATTTTCTATAGCAACATCTCTGAGAGAATCCATTATGTCTTTGATCGCCATGCTTTCCTCCTTGACTTTAAAATAATATATTTATCGCTTATAAAACTTTTATGAGAATTATCAAAGCTTATAAACACAAAACATCCGGTTTTGGAAATCCGTTAAACTCTGCCGCATAAACGGTGGTGTAGGCACCTGCGGAAAGGATGTAAAGATAATCACCCACCTCTGGTTCGGGCAAAGGCACCCTCCGGGCTACAACATCCATACTGTCGCAAGAGATACCCCCTATAGTCCATTCTTTCAACTCTCCTTCTCTATCCAAATAAAAGGGGTACCTTATGCCACCCAAGGCCTCCGCAAGGCCGTTAAAAACACCCGTGTCTATATACAGCCAGTTTTCCTCCCCCCTTCTTGCTTTACCTATAACCCTGCATACCATTATGCCTTGGTCTCCCACTATGCCCCTGCCGGGCTCTATCTGAAGCTCATGAGGGAAAGAGGGCATAAACTTTTGAAGAAGCCCCTTCACATAGTATGCTATATCCTCTATTCTAAGGGCTTCGTAGGTGTATTTTACAGGTATGCCACCGCCAAGGTTTAACATCTGAAGCCTTAGGCCTCTTAGTTTTGCCCTTTGCCATAGCTCGCTTGCCTTTTTTATGCCAATAAGCCAGTTTCTAAAGTTGTTGCACTGAGAACCCACATGAAAGGTAATACCATAGGGAACAAGCCCCTTATCTTGGGCATACTCTAAGATATCCAAGGCAGTGTCCACATCCACTCCAAACTTTTTTGAAAGAGGCCAATCGCTGCCTTCGTTGGGCACCACAAGTCTTACATAAACCCGTGTTCTTGGAGCGACCTTTGAGATCTTATCCACTTCTATAAAGGAATCCACCACAAACCTATTTACACCAGACCTATAGCAATGGTCTATAAAGTCCAGAGGTTTTATAGGATTGCTGGATATGATCCTATCGCCCTTTACACCAAGCTCCAAAACCTTTTGAAGTTCTTGAGAAGAGGCTATTTCAAAACCAGAGCCAAGCTCCGCTAAAGTTTTCAATATTTCCTTATGGTCGTTTGCCTTTACCGCATAATAAACCTTAAACTGAGAAAAGTGGTACTTTACCTCCAAGTAGCGGCTTTTTATACCACGGAGGTCTATTATCAAAAGGGGAGTCCTTTCGGGCTTGATGTAAGGGCTTAGATGTTCTCTCTCTGTTAGGAAGTCTTTAAAGTACCTTTTTGCAAACTCATACTGGATACTTAAAGGCTCTATGGTCTCTTTTAACATTATGACATATAATATATTCCTAACGGCCCGTAGCTCAACTGGATAGAGCGTGGGACTACGGATCCCAAGGTTGCGGGTTCGACTCCCGCCGGGCTGGTTTTCATGGAATTTTCACAAAATTGTCTTAAAATTATCCTTAAATTAACCCAAGGAGGTATAGTCATGAAAAAGGCATTGCTTGGCAGCATCCTTTTAACGGGCTTGGTCTTTGCCCAACCAAAGATAGAAGTTAAAGATGCGTGGGTAAGAGAGGTACCACCCACCTCTAAAATGTCTGCCGCCTACATGGTAATAGAAAACAAGGGCAACGAGGCAGACAAGTTAATAGACGCCAGCAACAACGCATCCAAAATAACGGAGATACACGAAACAGTAGAGGGTAAGATGAGAAGAATAAAAGCCCTTGAAATTCCAGCAGGCTCAAAGGTGGAGCTAAAGCCCGGCGGCTACCATATAATGCTAATAAACCTTAACAAGCCTCTAAAGGAGGGAGATAAGGTGGAAATAACCCTTAAGTTTGAAAAATCTGGGGAGGTAAAGGTAGAAGCCCCTGTGAAAAAGGGTATGGGCGGTATGCACCATCACCATCACAAGCATTAAATCACCCTATGGGCAAGGCTCTGCCTTGCCCTCCCAAAAGATGAGCTTTCTCATAGAATCTATCTCTTGAAAAGCCTTATAATATATAAATTAAATACCAAAAAGGAGGTAAAGCCATGCCTGTACACAAGCTACAACCAAAAGACCATCTAAAGCCCTCTAACCTTAACGGCATCTCCAACGAACAGATAGAGCCCCACTTTGAAGCCCACTACAAAGGCTATGTAACCAAGTACAACGAAATTCAAGAAAAGCTTGCAGACCAAAGCTTCTCCGATAGAAGCAAAGCAAACCAAAACTACTCCGAATACAGGGAGCTAAAGGTAGAGGAAACCTTTAACTACATGGGAGTGGTCCTTCATGAACTGTACTTTGGACACCTTGGTCCAAAGGGGTCACCTTCTGAGGCTTTAAGGAAAAAGGTAGAAGAAGACTTTGGCTCTTGGGATGCCTGTGTGCAAGAGTTAAAGGCTGCAGGAATAGCCTTTAGAGGATGGGCTATACTTGGCCTTGACGTTTTCTCTGGAAGACTGGTAATAAACGGTTTGGATGCCCACAATGTGTATAACTACACAGGGCTTATACCTTTGATAGTGCTTGACACTTACGAACATGCCTATTATGTAGACCAAAAGAACAAAAGGCCTCCTTACATAGATGCCTTCCTTCAAAGCCTAAACTGGGATGTTATAAACGAGCGCTTTGAAAAGGCTATGAAAGCCTATGAGGCCTTGAAAGACTTTATAAAATAATTTCCCCTTGGGGGCTTTGCCCCCAGTTTATCCAACCTTCCTTCTTATTTAGACACACCCTTCTAACGCCGTCGTAGTTTATCTCCCTTGATATCCTGTAGCTCTCTGGGCTTTTTAAAAAGGCCTTCATGTGCTCTTTGCTATCAAAGTAAAGTATGCTTTTACTATCCATAAGAACGCAATAATCGGAGTTTGGGTTTATATAGGTGCCACACACGGGACAACGAGCGTGAGGCTTTGGGGGCGGGGGAAACTTTTCCCTTTGTTTTTTTATTGTGTAAGCCCTAAGGAAAAGCCCGAGGCTTAGGGCTATTATGAAAAAGTCTGCTACCAAGACACCAACAAGGGAGAGGGCTTTTGTTAGAATACCTGTTAGGATGGCAAAAAAGCCCACCAAATTAACCGCAAAAACGCCAAAGGTATAACCTACGGGAAACTCCCTTACAAGCATTAGTATGGCAAAGAAAAATCCAAAAACCTGTATAAACCTTGCCAGTATAATGAGGGCATTTATAAAATCCCAATGCTCTTGAGCCATAGAGAAATATTAAGCTCTACT
>JBKBNZ010000066.1:0-7324 GCA_046294875.1 Aquificaceae bacterium
GACCTGACCTTACCCGCCCTTATGCCTGCTACCCTAACCTCCGCACCCTGGCTCAAACCTGCCACGTTGTCAAAATAGACCTTATAGGTTTTCACCGCAGGTTTAAAAAAGGGAACCTCACCAAAAAACAGGATAATAAAGGCAAAACCAAGGGAAAAAACAAAGACCAAAAATCCCACTTTTGCCTCGTTGGAAAATCTCATGCTTTAATTATATCCTTTAAGTTATCAAAGAGTACCACAGGATTATTCCATCCCGATAGCCCAAAAGGTCTTCGCATGCCCTTTCTGGATGGGGCATAAGGCCAAAGACGTTGCCCTCGGGATTGCAAATGCCGGCTATGTTGCTCACAGAACCGTTGGGATTGGCTTCTTGTGTTAGGTTTCCCTCCTCATCGCAGTATCTTAATATTATCTGACCCCTCTCTTCCATTCTTTTTAAATCTTCTTCCGAGGCATAATACCTTCCTTCCCCATGGGCTATAGGCATTTTTATAACTTCACCCCTTTCAAAGCTTTTGGTAAAAGCCAGTTGATTGTTTTCCACCCTTAGATGTACATCTTTACAAATAAACCTCATATTTTCGTTCTTCAAAAGGGCCCCCGGAAGAAGTCTAAGCTCTGTTAGTATTTGAAAGCCGTTGCATATACCCAAAACAAAGCCACCCTTTTGAGAAAATTCCACTATAGCATTACCAAGGGGTGTTTTGCTTGCCAGCACACCAGCCCTAAGGTAATCACCAAAGGAAAAGCCCCCCGGTATTACCACACAATCAAAGCCTTTTAAGCTCCTTGTGGTATAATCTACAAAGCTTACCTCTTTGCCAAGTAGATCCCTTATAACATAGTAGGTATCATAGTCGCAGTTGGAACCGGGAAAAACACAAACCGCAAACTTCATTCTATAAGATACTCCTCCACCAAAGGATTTACCAAGTACTTTTCCACCATAGCTTTTATATCCGTATCCTTTTCCAACTCTATCTCCACCACCTTGCCTACCTTTACCTCTTTTACAGGAAAGCCTTCATCCACCAACATCTCCTTTACAGCCCTGCCCTCTGGGTCAAGCAATCCTTTTTTTGGAAGTATTAAAACCTTTACTTTCATGGTTTAGCTTATTATATCATTTTAGCATGGTAAAAATAGGAATAACCATAGGAGACCCTGCGGGAGTTGGACCTGAGCTTATTTTGAAAATCTCCAAACACTTTGACCCAGAAAAGGCTTATGTGATATACGGAGAAGGCAAAATTATACAAGCTATACAAAGAGAGTTGGGGATATACCTTGACTTAAGAGAGATCTACACTGTAGATGAGATAAAAAAGCCCGGCGTTTATATAACAGACCTAAATATAAGCGAGACGGACAGACCTTTACCTTCTATTACCTCCGGCAAGGTGGCGGTGGCATACCTTGGAAGGGCGGCGGTGGATGCGGTATATGGAAAGATTCATGGACTTCTTACCATGCCCATAAATAAGTTTTGGGCAAAGCTCGCAGGCTTTTCCTTTGAAGGTCAAACAGAGTTTTTAGCCCAAGCATGCAATGTAAAAGATTATGCCATGCTTATGTATTCTGAGAAGATAAAGGTGGTTCCCTTCACTACCCATATACCCTTGAGGGAGGTACCGGAAAGGATAAAAAGCCAAGAGATAATAAGGAAGGTAAGGCTTATAGTAAAAGAGTTTAAAAAGTTGTTTGGTATAGAGCCTTTTATTGGCATTTTGGGATTAAACCCCCATGCGGGAGAAGGCGGCACCATTGGAGAAGAAGATGTAAGGGAGATAGCTCCTGCAGTGGAAGCTCTAAAAGAGGAAGGCTATAAGGTAGAAGGTCCCTTATCGCCTGATAGTGCCTTTTTAAACAGAGGTTTTGACTTATATCTTTGTATGTACCATGACCAAGGCTTGATACCCTTTAAACTTCTTGCCTTTAAAGAAGGTGTAAATCTTACTCTCGGACTGCCCTTTGTAAGAACTTCACCCGACCATGGCACTGCCTATGATATAGCCTGGAAAGGCATCGCAGATGAAACTCCTTCTGTGCACGCACTAAAACTATGTGAGAATTTATCGGAGAGAGCTTTATTTAAAAAATAGGCACTTCAAAGGCTGGGTTTGCAAGGGCTCTTAAAAGGCCATGTTTTATAGCCTTTATTATCTCCTCCTTTGCCTTGCGTCCTTTGAACCTTATAAAGTGATGGAATAGCACGCCACTGGCTTCCAATCCAAGCCCCCTATCTTGAGTGATCCTGTCAATCCAATCTCTATGCAGGAATTTATTCCTAAGGTTTGGCTTTTTCTCTCTTCCTAGGCCTACAAATTGATAGCCACAAACAGACCCTTCCTTTAGAAAGATCTTTACCAGCTTACCCTCCCATTCAAAGCTAAAGGATTCTTCTGCCTCCTCAAAGATACCACCGCTGCCTGCGGTAGCAGACCTTGTTTTTACCGCATTGTAATCTACAAGCCCTGGGTTTTTAACCTTTAGACCTGCCATATTAAAGCCCGCTATGGCACCTCCCTGCTGTGCCGGTGGAAAGAGGGCAATCCAGCGATGGTTTCCCCAAGCGTCTATGCCAGAGCATATGTCCCCCGCCGCGTAAACATCGGGGTCGGAAGTTTGCTGGTATTCGTTTACCAATATGCCACCTACCACCCTTCCGGTGGCTTCGTTTATGTGTAGTCTTATGTCCGTATCTGCCACAAGGTTTGTTCTGGGCCTTACGCCCGTAGAAAGGATAACCATATCCGCCCTTATAAACTTACTTTTATCAGTCCCGTTTGGTCTTATTTCCACCGCCTCAACCCAATGGTCTTCCCCATGTATGGCAACTACTTGATGGTTTAAATAAAAGTGGATACCCTCCTTCTCCAAGGGCTTCATGTATTTGTCTGCCATAAACTTATCAAGCATCCTTGGAAGCACACGGTCGAAAAACTCTACCACGTGTACCTCCAAGCCCATGTGCCTTAGAGTCTCTGCGTCCTCTATACCTATTGGCCCTGCTCCCACTATCACCACGCTTCTAACCCTTTCAGAAAGTACCCAATCTCTTATCCTTTTTGCATCGTAAAGATTTTTTGCAGTGCTAACGCCACCAAGCTCTACCCCGGGAATGGGTGGCACAAAAGCATAAGCCCCCGCAGCCAACAAACACTTATCGTAAGGGATCTCCTCCCCACCCTTTACAAGGACTACCTTTCTTTTGTTGTCTATGCTTACAACTTCCTTCTTTGGCCTAAAGTCCACCTTATACCTTTCGTAAAACTTATAACCGCCCTTATAAAAAAGGGCTTCTTGGGATATATCCCCTCTTATGACGTTCTCCATACAGTTGGGAGCGTAAGTGGGGAATTCTTCGTCGGAAAGGACTATTATCTGTGAGTCTTTATCTACCCTTCTAAAGGCCTCTATGGCGCTGGCTGCCGCAGGCCCATTTCCTACTATTACTACTCTCATCCCTCTTCACACACCTTTAGTATATACTCTAAGCAGCTTCTTACACCAAAGCCTGTGGCACCTTTTGTGTAGTAGCCAAACTCCTCCCTTAGATGGGCTGGCCCTGCTATATCAAGGTGCACCCACTTTATACCCTCTCCCACAAACTCCTCCAAAAACATGGCCGCCGTTATGGCTCCCCCGTACCTGCCCCCAGAGTTTAAAACATCTGCCTCCCCTTTCTTTATCTTCTCCCTAAGTCTTTTATCGTCCATGGGTAGCTTCCACATTCTTTCACCTGTTAGCTTTGAGATGGCTAATATTTCTTCTCCAAAATCCTCGTCGTTTGTAAAAAGTCCTGCCGTGTATTCTCCAAGGGCTACCATACAGGCGCCTGTCAAGGTTGCCATATCTATGATCTTTGAAACTCCAAGGTTGCTGGCATAAGAAAGGGCGTCTGCAAGAGTTACTCTTCCCTCAGCGTCCGTGTTGTCTATCTCTATGGTTTTCCCGTTCATCGCCCTTATAATGTCATCAGGCCTGTAGGCGCTTCCGCTTGGCATATTCTCTGCCGCGCCAAAGATACCATGAACCTCCACACAAGGTTCTATCTGGGCGATCGCCTTCATAATACCAAGGACTGCACAAGCCCCCGATTTATCCATCTTCATAGTCCTCATGTAGTCTCCAGTTTTTATGTTAAGGCCACCGCTGTCAAAGGTTAAACCTTTCCCCACTATGGCTATTTTGTCCTTGGCCTCTGTCTTTGGTTTGTAGATGATATGAACAAACCTTGGCGGAGTTGCAGAGCCTTTACCTACGCTCCAAAGGGCGTGCATGCCCATCTCCTGTATTTCCTTTTCATCGTAAATTTTACACTCAAGGCCATACTCTTGAGAAAGCTTTTGGGCTATATCTGCCAAGGTTATGGGGTTTATCACGTTACCGGGCTCGTTTACCAAGTCTCTTGCAAAGTTTTGGGCTTGTGCAAAGATTTCACCAAGCTGAAGGCCCTTCTCATCGGCACCATGTATATAAAGGCTTTCTATCTGCGTCTTTTCCTCTTCTATCTTTGTTTTGTACTTATCAAAACGGTAGCTTCCAAGAAAGGCACCTTCCGCCAAGGCCTTGCTTAACCTATAATTTAGCTCCCCCGCATACAGGTATAGCTCCTTTACCTTGTCCTTGGTTGCCCTTTTGACAAGCAAGGCCAAAGCATACCTATAACTTTCCTCCGTTGCCTTTTCCTTTTTACCAAGGCCTATTATATAGAAGATCCTTACCTCTTGGTTTGAAAGCAAAGGTACCTTTACAAGGCTGTCTTCCTTACCCTTAAAGTTTTCTACTTCAAGGATCTTTTCCACATCCCCTTTAAAGGATCCAAGAAATTCAAGGTTCTTTTTGTCATCTTCAAAGACAAAAATTCCCAAAGGACCTTTTATGCTTTCCACGTCAAAGCTCAAAGGTTTTATCTGCATGCTTTTCCTCCTAATCTTCTTCTTGCGGTGTGCCTTCCCTTTTCATGGCTATCTTTCCAGTCCTTGCCATTTCCTTTATGCCAAAAGGTCTTACAAGGTCTACAAAGGCTTGTATTTTGTCTTCTGTCCCTGTTATCTCCACCGTGTAGGTATCCGGTGATACATCCACTATTCTTGCGCGGAAAATTTCCACAAGCCTTAGGACTTCGTCCCTTGCCCTTGGTGTGGCTGTATAAACCTTTATAAGGGCAAGCTCCCTCTCCACATGGGGCACGTCGGTTATATCCTTTACCTTTAAGGTGTCAATAAGCTTTCTAAGTTGTTTTACCACCTGTTCTATTACTACGTCATCCCCTATTACCTCAAGGGTCATCTGGGAAATTCCCTTTTCGTGGGTTTCTCCCACAGAAAGCCCTTCTATATTATAGCCCTTGCCCGCTATCAAGGTGGCTATCCTTGCCAAAACTCCAAGCTCGTTTCTAACGGTTAAGCTTATTAAATGCTTACGCGTTTTTGACTTTTTCACTTCCCTAAAAAGGGGAGCTTTTACCGTGTTTAGCTGTGAGCTTCCAAGGGTATCCGCCATAATGAAACCTCCTTTATCCCACCAAGTACATAGTTTCTGCCTCTACATGCTTTTTGCCGTTGTGTAATATCATATCTCTGTAAGATTTGCCTGCTGGCACCATTGGAAAAACGTTCTCTTCCTTATCCACGTGGAAGTCCATAATTACAGGCTTGTCCTGGATCTTTAAGGCTTCTTCTATTATCTGTCTTACGTCGGAAGGCTTTTCTGCCCTAAAGCCCACCGCACCACAGGACTCTGCAAGCTTTACAAAATCTGGCTGTGTACTTAACTCTACCTCTGCGTATCTACGGTCGTAGAAAAGCTCTTGCCATTGGCGTACCATACCAAGATAGCTATTGTTTATTATAGCAACCTTTACAGGCACTTGGTAGTGCACTGCGGTGATTATCTCCTGCATGGTCATCATAAAGGAACCATCCCCGTCTATTACAAAAACTTCCCTGTCTGGTCTTCCTATCTTTGCCCCTATGCCTGCGGGCAATCCAAAGCCCATAGTACCAAGTCCTCCAGAGTTTATAAACTGCCTTGGGAAAGAATACTTATAGAACATGGCAGCCCACATTTGATGCTGGCCTACTCCCGTTGTTATAATTGCCTCTCCCTTGGTGGCTTCGTAGATCTGCTCTATTACATACTGGGGCTTTATAACCTTGTCAGACATGGAATAGGTTAGGGGATGCTTCTTTTTCCACTTTTCTATCTGCTCTATCCATTTTTGTCTTTCTTCTGGGTATAACATCTTTAGCGCTTCCCTCTTTAACTCCTCAAGCAACTTCCTTAAAACTATCTTTACATCGCCCACTATGGGCACATCCACCACTATGTTCTTTGATATGGACGCTGGGTCTATGTCTATGTGGATGATCTTTGCCTGTGGGGCAAACTCTTCTATCTTTCCTGTAACCCTATCGTCAAACCTTGCCCCTACCGCTATAAGAAGGTCGCAGTTATAAACGGCCATGTTGGCATAATAAGTGCCATGCATTCCAAGCATGTGAAGGGCCAAAGGATGGTTTTCTGGGAAGGCCCCCTTGCCCATGTTTGTGGTAGTTACAGGTATCTTCATCAATTCTGCAAGTTCTACAAGCTCCTTTTGAGCCTCCGCTTGGACTGCTCCGCCTCCTACGTAAAGCACAGGCCTTTTTGCCTCTACCATAAACTTTATGGCCCTTCTTATCTGTTGAAGATTGCCCTCAAGGTGGGGCTTGTAGCCCGGTAGGGATTCTTTTACCTCCTCTAAGGAAGGTATTTCTACATCACTAAGCTTTTGCGTTATATCCTTGGGTATATCTATCAATACAGGTCCTGGTCTACCAGTTTTGGCTATGTAAAAGGCTTGGCGGATTATAAGAGGAAGGTCTTCTATCCTTTTAACCAAAAAGTTATGCTTTGTTATAGGCCTTGTAATGCCTACTATATCTACCTCTTGAAAGGCATCGTTACCTATCAAATGGGTTGGCACTTGCCCCGTTATAAAAACCACCGGTACAGAGTCCATATAGGCATCAGCGATAGCGGTTACCAAGTTTGTGGCGCCGGGACCAGATGTGGCTATGGCCACGCCCACCTTTCCAGTGGCCTTTGCATAGCCTTCCGCCATGTGGCCAGCGCCTTGTTCGTGTCTCGCCAGTATATGTTTTACGCTGCCATCTCTGTAAAGGGCATCGTAAACTTCCATTATGGCGCCGCCGGGAATACCAAAAACCACCTCAACCCCTTCTTTCTTTAAGGTTTCTATTACAATATCCGCTCCTTTCCTTGACATAACTTACCTCCAGCTTGTAGTTTAAAAGTATAAAATATATGCAAAG
>JBKBNZ010000067.1:0-6892 GCA_046294875.1 Aquificaceae bacterium
ATCCCCGCCAAGGAAAAGGTTTTAAAGCTTCCCTTTCAGATAGAACTTGAAGACTTTAGGATAGTTAGCTACGGGGAGGAGTTTGAAAGAAAGGGTAAAAGAAAAGACACGCCCTTTAAGGATGCCATAGCAAGCTTTGAAAGCGATATAAGGATAATACAGGATGGTAAGGTGGTTGCGCAAGGTATGACGGCGGTGAACTCTCCCTTTGACTTTGGCAGCTACAGGATCTTTCAAGCCACCTACGGACTTACGGGAGAGGCAGGAAGGGCAAAGATAGCCATCTTTGATAAAAACCTTGCTCCGAAAGACCCCCAAAGGGCTTTCCTTGGGGAAGTAGAGCTAAGGGCTGGAAAGGTTTCTGAGTTTAAGGATATGCTCCTATCCATAGATAGGTCTACTTTGAACCTTGAGGATGAGCAAAAAGGATTCCAAGGGGAGCTAAAGCCTGCTTTGGTGGTAAAAGTGTTAAAAGAGGGCAAAGCTTATGACGTGCCCGTGGTTTACTCACCAGAGCTTACCATATTCGCCCAAAGTCAGTTGGCGGGGCTTAAAGACTTCCCCTATTTCTTTTTCCTCGTGGATTTTGAGCCCCAGTATTTTAGTGGGCTTCAGGTTTCAAGACAGCCGGGCACTCCAATCATATGGCTTGGTTCCATATTGGTGGTAGGTGGGATGCTAATAGCCTTTTATACAGTCCACCGCAAGGTATGGGCAAGGCTTGAGGGCAACACTTTGTACGTAGCCTTTTGGTCTCACAAGTTTAAAGAGGAGTTTAAAAAAAGCTTTATAAAAGCTTTGGAGGGTCTAAAACATGAAGGTGCTTCTCATGGAGAAAAATCTTATACTTCTTAGCAGGATAAGGCAATCACTGTCCCAACACCAACTAAGGATCGGCGAAGACTATAAGGACGAAGAGGTGGTTTTGATAAATATAGAGCAGTATCCAACAGAGATTATAAAAAGTTTGAAGGAAAAAGGTGCCAAAGTTATAGCTTACTGTGGCCACAAGAACATATCCTTGATGGATTCGGCAAAAGCCTTTGGAGCAGACAAAGTAGTTCCCAACAGCCGGATAGTGAACGCCAAAGAACTTTTAGGGGATCTGGAATAACTCCAATATCCTTTTTGCCTGTTCTTGCGTAATAGGTATTACAGAAAGGTGTGGAATCCTTATCAAGAGAGAATACTTAAACAAAGGAGCCTTTTTCAAAAGTTTAAGCTCTACCCTTTTACTTAGCTTTTCCAAAGCTTCAACATCTACCACCCAAAGCCCTGTTTTAATGGTATACGAAACATATATCTTCTGGCTCCATACCCCTTATGTACTTTTGGGCCAAGGGATTTTTAACACCATCCCAAACAGTCCTTTTTTCCCTAAATAGGAAGAGGGTTCGGTTTTTAAAAGGTAGTACCTCAACGACACTTTTCTGCGAAAGACCTTATAAGCGGGGGCATATATCCGTACACTCGGCCTATTTCCTTTCCGTCCTTTAAGAATATAAGCGTAGGGGCTCCTATCACTCCGTAGGTTTTTGAAAGTTCCTTATGCTGAGAGATGTTATAAACTTCTACTTTGAGCTGAGGGTATTTTGTAAGCTCTCTGTAGGAAGCCTTACAAGAGGCACAGCCTGCCTGTTCAAAAAGAAGTACTTGGCATGCGGTTATGAAAGCTAAAAGCATGCTTTTAATTTTAATAAAATTTTTACTATGAGAACGGTAGATGTAAGCAGCAAACCAGAAACTCTCAGAAGCGCCAAAGCCTACGGTAGGATAAGGTTAAAAAGGCAAACGGTAGAGGCCATAAAAGAGGGGAGAGTGCCAAAAGGAGATGTACTGTCCGCTTGCAGGCTTGCGGGTATAATGGCAGGAAAGAAAACTCCAGAGCTTCTCCCCTTTTGCCATCCCATAAGCTTTGAACATATGGAGGTAGAGGTGGAATTGGGGGAAGATCTTATAGAAGTTTTTTCCTATGTAAAGGGACTTCAAAGGACAGGCTACGAGATGGAGGCTTTGACCTCGGTAAGCGTGGCTCTTCTTACCATATACGATATGTGTAAGGGCATGGACGATAGCATGGTTATAGAGGAGATAAAGCTCTTAGAAAAGGAGGGGGGAAGATCTCAATGGTCGAGGGACTTGAGGGGCTTAAAGGTAAAGGTGCTTTCTGAGTGTGGTCTAAAGGAGCTAATAGAGGGAAAGCTAACAGCCCTTGGAGCCCTAATAGAGGAGGAAGATTATCAACTACTTGTAAGCACGCAAGCCCTTGAACTTTCCGAGGTTTGGGGAGTTTCCTATGTTATAAATCAAAAGCTTTTTTCCCTGATGCCAGAAAGCCTGATAGAAGGTGTAAAGCTTGGGCTTTTTAATGGCAAGCCCTGTTTACAGTTGCAGGCAAAAAAAGAGGTCATAGAAGCCTTTTTTGAAAGCTTTGGAAGCCTTTTGGGAAACTGGGTTTATGGAGAGGCTCTATAACTGGCTTTTTCTAAGGGCTATAAAGGGTTTGGGAGAGGTATCCATAAAAAGGCTTTGGCTTAGGTTTGGCAGTCCAGAGGCTATACTTTCCGCAGAGGTAGGAGAGTTAAAAGACCTTATAGGTGCAGAGAGGGCTAAACTTTTAAAGAAAAGGGAGCTTACCTTTGACCCCGAGAAGGTGATCAAAGTAGTAGAAAGGGAGGGTATAAACTGGGTCACATTAGAGGAGGAAAATTACCCCCTTTCCTTGAAGGAGATAGAAGACCCTCCACCAGTTCTTTTTTTAAGAGGACCTTTGAAAGCCATACCTATGATAGGCATAGTGGGCTCCAGAAAGCCAGATTTTCTAAGCAAAAGCTTTATAAGAGGTTTGGTTTCAGAGGTTGTAAGCAGGGGTTATGGTGTATGCTCGGGGGGTGCCATAGGATGTGATTTTGTTAGCCACAGCGAGTGCATCTCCATGGGGGGATACACTATCTGCTTTTTGGGTATGGGCATGCTATGGATACCTCCTTATCTTCTTAAACTGGAAGGAGAGAATATACTCTTTCTTTCGGAGTTTCTGCCCGATGAGAGGGCAGAAGAATACACCTTTCCAAGGAGAAACCGCCTTATCAGTGGCGCCTCAAGGGCTTTGGTGATAGCAGAGGCTGGAGAAAACAGCGGAGCCCTGATAACCGCCCGCTTTGCCATAAGACAAAAAAGGCCTATATGGGTCTATATAGGAAACTCTCTAAGCCAAAGATGGCTTGGATCCATAAAGTTGGTAAACGAAGGCTACGCCAAAATACTTTACAGCCCAAGCCTTTTGTTTCAAGACTTACCCTCTCAGAGGGAGTACCAAGACCCTATCCTTGAGATACTAAGCACTCCGAAAACCTTTGACGAGCTTTTGGAGATCACAAGGCTTTCTCCTACAGAGCTTACCATGAAGCTTGTGCAGTTGGAAATGGAAGGGAAAATTTCTCTAAATGGCTCCTACTATATAAGCCTATAATGGAGACGAGGGGAGTTGAACCCCCGACCTCCTGCTTGCGATGCAGGCGCTCTCCCACTGAGCTACGTCCCCAACCTTTTTAATTATACCACCTCAAGGTGTATAGGCTCATACCCTCTCAAAAGTTTAAGGATATGGGGAAGGTGTCTTTTATCCACTTTTATAAAAACCTCCCAAAAGTCTTTTAGTTTTCTCTTCTTTAACTCTATGGGAAGCTCTTCCAAAGGTGGAACCTTTTTTAGCTTTGCCAGTACAAGCCTTTTAAAGGGAGGCAGACCATCCTCTTTCCTTTTTTCTAACTCCTCTTGGCAAAAAGTTTGCCAGTCTTTGTTTTCCAAAAGATGGAGCAAGGGATTGTTATCCAAAACACTCTGAACTACCAACCTTTTTTTGCTTATACAGAGGGCAGTCCAAAGGTAAGAAAAATATCTCTCTTCACTGTCAAACCAAGGCACGGAAAGGATGTTGTCTCCATGAAGCACCATCACATTTTCATAGCTTCTGCCCAACCTTGGGACTGTATCAAAGTGAAAGTTTTCCCTACTGCCAAAAAGGTTTCCTATCTCTTCCATCGCCTTTTCTATACCAAAGCCCAACTCTTGGACTTTTTTTCCGCACTCTTGGCATAAGGCTGGAGCCCTGTAGCCACAAGAGGAGCAAAAGACCGAGCTTTTGTCCTTATTAAGGGTCAAAAAGCTGCCACACCTTGGACATTCCAATACCCAACCACAATAGCCACAATAAGCGTAAGCATATCCGCTTTTATTCACAAGGAAAAGCCATTCTTCTGTTAGGTTTTCCTTTAAAAGCTCTTTTGATTGCGGTGAGAGTATCTCTTGGGCTTTCCTTTTAAAGGTAAAAACTTGGGATACTGGCTCTTGGTAAAAGCTTTGCCAATCTTGTTTTATACAAAGACCAACAGGCGGCAAAGAAGAAAGAAAAAGAAAGTTAGCACCGTAGTATCTACATAAACCGTAGAGGAAATACTTAAGGTCAAAGCTTTCAAAATCTTTAAAAGATCTGTCTTCCAAATACACCAAAAGGCTTAAACCCTTTACGGGAGCCAACAGGGAAACCTTGCTACCCAAAAGCACGATCCCGTCGGTAGAAGCCACGTAGAACCACCTTTTTATAAACTCCTTGGGCTTTACGGAGGAATTAAGTAGGACAAGCCTATCGCCAAAGAGAGGATATAGGTCTTGGTAGAGGGCGTTGGAAAGGTTTACAGTGTTGCAAAAGATGTAGACAGATTTATTTTGGGATATTTGTTTATCTACCTCTTCTATTAAAAAGTCTTTTGTTTTCTCCCAATCACCAAAAAGGATAGACCTTTCACCCAAGGGCTTTATGTACTCCTTCTTTTCTTGCCTTACGTGTGGCACATACCTTACCTCTTCTATGAGTTCTTCCCTTTCTTCCAATATGCCCTTTTTTACCAATGCTTTAATATCTTCATTGCTAAAGCCTGCCTCCTTTAGCTCTTCTTCCGTTGCCTTTCTTCTTTCGAAAAGATAATGCAAAAGCCTGATTTTTTCCTCCCTCTTTCTGAACCTTTTTAGCCTATGAAGGGCCTCCTCCATTGGGAGAACAAGGTAATAAACCTTTGTCTCCAAAGAGGGCATAACCCATTCCTTTTTTCTCTTTAAAAAGCCAAGACGGATAAGCTTTTCCACAAGGTCTTTCCCAAACTTCTCCTTTAAACTTTCTTCTTTTACCTGTCTTCTTTTCTTTACGTAATCAAGCATCTGAAAACTTAACCTATCCAAAAAGGCTGCCTTTTTATCCCCAAGGACTATAAACTCTTCCTCTCTCCAGTTAAAGGCGGAGGGCAAAAGGTCAAAAAGAAGCTTCCAAGGAAAAAGGGAATAATACTTGGCAGTATCAAGCAAAGAGGCTATATGCTTTTCTGTGGTGACGGGCTTTTGGTCTGGAAATTCAAGCTCTAATTTTTCTCCCCCCTCTCCCAAGCCTACCACTATGGCAGTTTGACCCTTTAAAAGCACCCTGTAGCCTATAGGGCTTGTTTCATAGGGAAAGTATACCTCTACATTAAGGGTCCTTCCATTGGGTAGGGCAAGCTTTAGGTTCATCCTCCGTAGTATTCTGCCTTTGAGGTGGCAGTTTCCCAGAGGACAACCTTTATAACTCTTACATCCCCCAAAAGGCCCACTTGTGAAAGCTTTTCAACGAGGAAATCGTAGAAAAACTTTGCCAAGGCTTCCGCCGTAGGACAAAAATCCACAGGAAAGATCTTGAGGGCTCCGTACTTTTCAGCCACTTCCTTTAGCTCTTGGTACATGGGGTCGTGGATGTCTATGATAAAGCTGTGGTCTATGGTGTCTATAAGCTCTTTTAAGGCGTTTTTTACATGGTAGAAGTCCAAAACCATATCCTGTTCGGAAAGGCTGTCAGACCCAAGGGTGACTTCAAGCACGTAGCTGTGCCCGTGTAGATTAACACATTTATTAACAGGCTTTTCTTTGCTTAGACTAAGCTCCGCACCCCTTCCACAGGTAAGGTTTTGCTTCCAAACTCTATGCCCGGCCTCAAACCTAAAGGTTTTTGTAATCTGCCATTTGGTTACCATACTATTACCCTCTTGGCTTTTATTATAAGCTCTGCTATCTCTTCATAGCTTTTGGTAAGGTTTTCTGGAATTTTTATGCCCCTTGCGTGGGCGTCCTCCTTGCATGCAAACCAGTTTTTCCTGGTGGGAAAGCGCAAAACACCATCTTGAATAAGGATAACTATATCCTCTTCATCCACCAAGTCAGAACTAAAATCTCCAAGCTTTCTTACCAACCACAAAGTCTTTACCATACCAACACAGCCTCCGCTCCATTTATTTTTTCCTTAATATCCTCCAAGCTTATTATCTCCACATCGCACAAAAGATCCTCTTTGTTTAAACCCCTCTCTTCCAAGGAGGTATCCTCGACGTATGCTTTAAGATTTACGTAGCTCATGTTTTCCAACAGCCTTTCAAAGCCTTCAATGTAAAGCTCTTCAGGGTGCCACTTGGTAAGGGCATACACACCATCCTTTATAAAGATCAGGCTTACCTCTGTGCTTATACCAAGGGCCATGGCTACCCTAAGGGCTTCATGACATTTCCAGGAGAAAGGGTCTCCTTTTATAATAAAGGCTACCTTCATGCTAATTAAAGTTTATCACCTTATCATACTCCTGCACAAACTTTGAAAGGTTATAGGTGGAGCTGCTTTCAAAAAATTCTAAAGGCTTTTCTATGCCCCTTTGGTGGGCGGAATGGGCGCAGTACAAAAGCCTTGCCCCCATCTCTTTTAATCTTCTGGTTTCAGGTCTTACAGTATAGTAGGCACCGTTGCCTGTGAAAAATAGGGCAACTTCGCCCTTTTTAAGGAGTTCTTCCACAAGCTTTACTATGGTGCTGTAGTCCTT
>JBKBNZ010000068.1:0-6855 GCA_046294875.1 Aquificaceae bacterium
GCTATGGGTATTTCCCTTGGTCTTATTGCCTTGGCTGGAAAGCCCTCTTTAAAGCCCACCAAATTTCAAGCCCTTTGGGAAGGCTATGTAAGGTTTGTGAGGAGTATGATCCTTGAAAACATCGGACACGAGGGGCTAAGGTATGTGCCTCTGATAGCAAGCATTGGCCTTTTTGTCTTTTTCTCCAACCTGCTTGGTATGGTGCCGGGGCTTTCTGCTCCAACTGCTAATGTAAATACAAACTTGGCATTGGCTCTTATAGTTTTTCTTTTCTATAACATAGAGGGCTTCAGGTTGCATGGCTTGGGATATCTAAAACACTTTATGGGACCAAACCCTTACCTTGCTCCAGTATTCTTCCTTATAGAGGTTATATCCCACCTTGCAAGGCCTATAACCCTTACCCTCAGGCTTTTTGCCAACATGAAGGGTGGTGCGTTGCTTTTATTGGTTTTGGTAGGGCTTGTGGTACAAAATCCTTTTACCATGGCGGTATCGCCCATATTCCTGCTTTTTATAATAGCCATCAAATTCCTTGCAGTTTTTATCCAATCTTACATATTCATGATACTTTCTGTGGTTTACCTTGCGGGTGCAGTAGCTCATGAAGAACATTAAAATAAAACTAAAGGAGGTTAGACTATGAAAAGCAAACTCATAGCCTTGATGACCGCTTTTGCACCTGCCCTGGCAATGGCAGCGGAGGCAGGAAGTGGAGATACTCTCAATCAGGGGCTTATGTTCCTTGGTGCAGGACTTGCCATAGGACTTGCCGCATTGGGAACGGGTATAGGCATGGGTTATGCGATAAAAGGCACCCAAGAGGGTGTAGCAAGGAATCCTACCGTTGGTGGAAGGTTGCAAACTATAATGCTTATAGGTCTTGCCTTTATAGAAACCCTTGCCCTTTATGCCCTTTTGATAGCTATAATACTTCTCTTTGTGAAGTAAGGTATGGGGCTTTGCCCCCTTTTATTTTTTGGAGGTAAAGAAGTATGGCTACCCAGAGAAATATAACACGTATTTCTAACCTTAAGCGTAAGAGGAAAAGCGGCTTTTTAGCCCGTATGTCTACGAAGAGTGGAAGGGCTATAATAAAGAGAAGAAGACAAAAGGGAAGAAAGAGACTTACACCTTGAAGAGGTTAATTATAGGATTTTTAAAGTTCTGGCAGATGTTTATATCCCCTTTGTACCCGCCAAGTTGTAGGTATTATCCATCTTGTTCCAACTACGCTATAATGGCTGTGGAAAAGTACGGAGTCTTTAAAGGAACGCTAAAAGCCCTTTGGAGAGTTTTAAGGTGTAATCCCTTTTCTAAAGGAGGTGTAGATTATCCCTAATGGAAAAGAAGGACTTAGACCTTAAAGGTTTGTTGATCATCTTCGTAGTTATAACCCTGTTTCTGTTTGCATATCAAGCTTATCTTATCTTCTTTCATCCAACGCCACAGCCACCACCACAGCAAGAAATAAAGGAAAAGCCCCAAAATATGCCATCTCTTCTTCTTGGCACTTCAAGGGAGGAGAAAAAGCCACAGAACCTTATAACCTACGACTTTGAAAAGTACAAGCTTGTCCTTTCCCAAGAAGGTGCAAGGATAATAAGCCTTGTGGATAAAAAGTACAACAAAGAGCTAATAACAGACGAGGAAAAAAGACTAAACCTCTTTCCCCTTGAGGTTTTCACCGGTGATCCAGAAAAGGACCTACTTTTGAACTTTTCACCCTATGAGGTAAAAAAGGAGGGAGATCAGATAATAGCAGCGTTCAAAGGTGAGGGTTTTGAGCTTATAAAAAGGATAAGCTACAAGGGCGATTACTTTTCTTTGAAGATAGAAACTATTGGAATTCCTACACCCTTTGTATCTTCTGGAATGAAGGTTAAAGAGGATGATTTCTTTACTCATTCGGGACCTGTGATAAAGATAGGGGACAAGGTGGAAAGGCTTGGAAAGATAGAGGGTAGAGAGCTTATAACGGGAGATATAAAGTTTGCAGGTGAGGAAAGCAGGTATTACTTTAAAGGCTTTGCAGGTTCCATAGAGGCTGTGGCCATATACAGCTTGGAAGGAAAGGAAACTCTCACCTTGGTAAAAGGAACGGGGGAGCTTATCTTTTATGGAGGGGCTAAGGAATACTCAAGGTTGAAAAAGATAGGGCTTTCCGAGGTTATAGACTTTGGGTCCTTGAGGCTTATAGTGAAGCCCCTCTTTATCTTTATGCACTGGATATACGAACATCTTCACTCGTGGGTCTTTTCCATATTTGCCCTAACCCTTATAGTGAGAATTTTTATGTTTCCTCTTACTTACAAAAGCACTGTTGCCATGGGCAAGATGGCGGAGCTTGCCCCAAAGATGCAGGAGCTAAAGGAAAAGTATAAAAACGACCCTGCCAAGTTCCAAGAGGAGATGATGAAGCTTTACCAAGAGGTGGGTTTTAACCCCATGTCGGGATGCTTGCCCATCCTTTTGCAGATCCCCATTTTCTTTGCCTTGTATAAGGTATTAACCATAACAGTAGATCTGCAGCTTGCCAAATTCCTATGGGTACAAAGTCTTGCCCAAAAAGACCCTTATTATATATTGCCAGTACTTATGGGTATCACCATGATAGCCCAGCAGTTTGTAAGCCCCAGCCCAGAAAAAAGTCAAAACCTTATTATGATCATAACCTCCGTGGTCTTTACCTTTCTTTTTGCAAGCTTTCCTGCAGGGCTTGTGCTTTATTGGACTCTTAACAATGTCTTTAACCTTGGACAAACATATCTAATAAAGAGGCTAACTTTTAAGGGCAAGGAAGAAAAACCTGTAAAGAAGAAGAGGAAAAAATGAGGGTTCTAATAACGGGCGGTGCAGGCTTTATAGGTTCTAATTTGGTAAGGGCTATTGAGAAAAATTATCCCAGTGCAAGGGTTTATGTCCTTGACGACTTTTCTTCAGGGCATTTTAAAAACCTTTTAAACACCAAGTGTGAGGTGATCACAGGAGACTTAGCCAACAAAGATATGTGGGATTGGCTTGGGAAAAACTTCCAGTTTGACGTGGTATTTCACCAAGGCGCCATTACAGACACCACGGTACAGGACCAAAAGAGGATGATGGAGGTAAACGCGGACAGCATGCGTTATGTACTCTCTGCATGCTTGTACTGGGGTGCCAAGCTTGTTTACGCCTCCTCTGCCGGTGTGTATGGTAATAGCCCGGCGCCTATGAGAGAGGAGGAAGGGCTTTTGCCAGAAAATATATACGGCTTTTCTAAACTTATAATGGATAGGATAGCCATAAACTTTATGCAAGAGCATCCCGAAATAAGAGTGGTGGGTTTAAGGTATTTTAATGTCTATGGCCCAGGAGAGTTTTACAAGGGAAAAACGGCAAGCATGGTCTATCAGCTTTACAGGCAGATAAAGGAAGGGAAAAGGCCAAGGCTCTTTAAATGGGGAGAGCAAAAGAGGGATTTTGTTTATGTGGAGGATGTGCTACGTGCCAACTTGCTTGCCATGGAAAAGGATGTATCGGGTATATTCAACGTAGCCACAGGTCAGGCGAGAAGTTTTAACGAAATCGTTAGCCTGCTTAATAGATACCTTAACACCAACTACGAGCCCGAATACTTTGACTGCCCTTATGACTTTTATCAAAACTTCACACAAGCGGATATCTCCAAAGCAAAAAGAGAACTGGGCTACGAGCCTCTGTATAGCCTTGAAGAGGGCATAAAAGAGTACCTTGAAAGACTTGGAGAGCATATTAGGGCTTGACCTGGCAGGAAGCTCCAAAAGAAAAACAGGATACGCATATTTGAGGGATGGAGATCTGAGGGTAGGGATCCTTTACGAAGATGAGGAGATTTTTCAGCTTGCAAAAGCCTTTAGCCTTGTGATGATAGACGCTCCTCTTTCTTTGCCCTTTGGAAGAAAAAGCATAGAAGATAAAGGACCCCATCTAAGGGAGTGTGATATTATGCTTAGGAGGGAAGGGCATAGATTTTTCCCTGTAAGCTTGGGTCCCATGAGGAGACTAACAGAGAGAGGTATAAGGCTTGCCAATAGCTTAAAAGCTTTGGGAATAGAGGTCTTTGAAACCTTTCCGGGGGCTACCTACGATATTCTCGGTTTAAAAAGAAAGGACAAAGCAGCCCTTTTAAATTTTTACAGTAGGCTATCTGTAAACTTGGAAGATAGAAGTTATACGCAGGACGAGCTGGACGCCATAGCTTGCTGGCTTGCGGGCGTATGTTATTCCTTTGGCAAGGCGAAGGTTTTTTCTGGAAAAGATGGTGTGATAGTGGTGGTAGGCAGGGATTGTTTTATGATTTAAATCAGACTTGACAAAGGGAAAATTTTTGTTATAATAGTATAAATAGAGAAAAAGATGTGTGGGAACGGGGAAATTAAAAAGATGCCTATTTAGAAACTCCCTCCCCCTCCCTCCCCTAATTGTTTTGCCCCACCGCCCGGTGGGGCCTTTCTAAAAATGAAATTTCCAGAGTTAAAGCCTGCAAGGTTTATAAAAAGGCTAAACAGGTTTGTAGGACTTGTGGAGCTAAAGGGAAAGGAATACACTGCCTATATAAGAAATACGGGAAGGTTAAAAGAGCTTCTCTTTGAGGGTAATGAAGTCTACGTGGCACGAAGGGAAAATAAACATCCTTTTGAAATAGTGCTTGCAAGCTTTGGTAAATATTTGGTTTGCATAGATTCCCACATAACGCCAAAGCTTTATGCGGAATATTTGGGAGTATCTCCTCAGTTTGAGCCATGCTTTGGTAATAAAAGGTTTGACCTACTTTTGGATAAAAGGCCTGTGGAGGTAAAGTCGGTAAATTTGGTGGAAAAGGATGTTGCCCTTTTTCCCGATGCTCCCACTAAAAGGGGAAGGGAGCACATTGAAAAGCTTATAGAACTTTCAAAGGAGGGCTATAAGCCTCTTATAGTCTTTGTAGTGCAAAGAGAAGATGGAAAGGTATTTTCTCCCAATTGGCGGATAGACCCAGAGTTTTCGCAAGCCCTTTTAAAATACTCCAAGCTTGGATTGGAGGTAAGGGCTTATAGGTGTGAAGTTAGCCTTGAGGAGATTAAATTAAAAGAAGAGATACCTGTGGTGTTGGAGGGTAAAACATGAAGGTAAGGATTGGACCAATGGATGTCCTTGTGATTGTTGATATGCAAAGGGACTTTATGCCGGGAGGTGCCCTACCGGTGCCCGAAGGGGATTTAATAATACCACTGCTTAACCAATATATTGAACTTTTTTTCAAAAGAGGGCTTTCCCTTTTCTTTACAAGGGATTGGCACCCGGCAGACCACATATCTTTCAAAGACCAAGGGGGACTTTGGCCACCCCACTGCGTGCAAAACACAGAGGGAGCTATGTTTCACAAAGACCTTTTTATTCCTCACGACAACCGCTTTATAATCTCAAAGGGAACCAGTAGGGATTTTGATGCCTACTCGGGCTTTCAGGGCACCCTTCTTGACAGCCTACTTAGGGAAAGAGGCATAAAAAGGATCTTTGTGGGCGGTGTGGCTACCGATTATTGTGTAAAAAATACGGTGCTTGGAGGTATAAACCTTGGCTATCAGGTCTTTTTGCTCGCCGACGGTATAAAGGGGGTGGACGTAAATCCCGGTGACTCTCAGAGGGCGATCGAGGATATGCTACAAGCAGGAGCGGTAGCTGTAAGCATAGAGGATATTAGCTAAGACACTGCGTATATACCCCTTAGGTTCCTACCCTCCTCGTCCCAATCCAGGCCATAGCCTACCAGGAAAAGGTTGGGCACTTCAAAGCCTACGAAGTCCGCTTCAAAGGGCACCTTTCTTCTCTCCTTTTTATCAAGCAGTACACAAGTCCTTATCTCTCTTGCTCCCTTTAACTGTAAAAGTCTATAAACTTCTGCAAGAGTATATCCCGTGTCTAAGATGTCATCCACCAGCAAAACTTCAAGACCCTCAATATCCCTTTCTAAGTCCTTTACCACCTTTATATGGCCTTGGCTTTCTTGGGAAGAGCCATAACTGGAAACCCACATAAAATCCACCTGCACGGGAAAGTCAAAGCTTCTAATAAGGTCTGCGGTAAAAACAAAGGCACCCTTTAGCAAACTAATAACCAAAAAATCCCTACCGAAGGACCCCTCTATCTCCCTTGCAAGCTCTTTAACCCTTTGTAGAAGCTTCTCCTCCGGTATCAAGAGCTCCAACTTCCTGCCTTTTATCTCCATCCTTTTCCTCCAAATCAAGAGCCATCAAAAAGGCATTTTCACCATCAGAGTAATACTTTTGCCTTTCGTAGATTATTTTAAATCCAAGGGATTGATAAAGTCTTATGGCCCTAAGGTTAGACCTCCTCACGTCTAAAATAAACTTCTTTGCCTTTCCCTTGAAACAATCCACAAGGAACAACATAAGGCTCTTGCCTATACCCTTTCCCCAGAGCTCTTTCCTTACCGCTATGGACATAAGAACCACCTCGTCGTACATCTTCCAAACTATGGCATAGCCAAGGATCCTCCCGTCCTCCTCTATAACAAACCTATAAGAATGCCCATGGTTAAACTCCTTTTCAAAGGCTTTCCTGCTCCATGCGTCCTTACCAAAACACTCTTGGCTTATGTTGATGACCTCTTCAAGGTCTTGTTTTGTCATCTCCCTTATGACCATGATGGATTATATTAAACTACATAGGTGCATACATGTAGGCAATTTGTGAGTGCCCCGCATACAATTTTTTACTCAGCGTTTTTATCGGTATAATTTTCTCTATGAGGTACTTGTTATTTCTGGTCTTGCTTTTCACCCTTTCCTTTGGAAACGACCTTTATACAGAGTTTGTAAAGTCCCAAGTTAA
>JBKBNZ010000069.1:0-6640 GCA_046294875.1 Aquificaceae bacterium
CTTTTGAATGGGTTTTTCTTCCTGCTTGTGCTCTTCCCGTTTTACCTCTTGGGTAGGGGCTTCTACCTTAGGAGGCTCCTCGGGCGTTTTTGCAAGTGGAGGACTTACCACAAGGGGTGGTGGTTGCACTTCTTCCTTAGTCTTTAGCCATTGATTAAGCCCTAAGAAAAAGAAGATAAGAGCCATAAGCATACCAAGCAAAACTACAAGCTTTTCTTTTTTCATTTTAACCCTCCTTTTAAGAATAAATTATAAACATCTAAATTCCTCTATGGTTCTTCTTAGCCCCTCCTCAAGCTCCACCTTTGGGTACCAATCTAAAACTTTCTTAGCTTTGCTTATGTCGGGACATCTTCGTGGTGGGTCATCTGGCCTTGGAGGCAAAAATTCAACAGAGGATGGAGAATTGCATATCTCTATTATCTTCTGAGCCAACTCTTTAATGGCGATCTCTTGCGGATTTCCAAGGTTTATCACCTCTCCCTCTATGCCTTCTTTTACAGAAAGTCTAAAAAGGCCTTCCACAAGGTCATCTATATAACAAAAGCTCCTTGTTTGGGAACCATCTCCATGGATGGGTATTGCTTCTCCCCGTAAGGCTTTGTCTATAAAGGTGGGTATAACCCTTCCATCCTTCCTTCTCATCCTTGGTCCATAGGTGTTGAAGATTCTTGCAATCCTAACATCAAGGCCATGTTCTCTGTGATAGGCCATACACAAGGCTTCTGAAAACCTTTTTGCTTCATCGTACACACTTCTTGGTCCAACAGGGTTTACATATCCCCAATAATCCTCCCTTTGTGGATGTATTTGGGCAGAGCCATAGACTTCCGAAGAGGAGGCAAAAACATACCTTGCCCTTTTTAGCTTGGCAAGTCCAAGGGTGTTTAAAGTTCCTAAAGAGTCCACCTTCATGGTGTGTATGGGATGGTTCATATAATCCACAGGAGAGGCAGGACAGGCCAAATGCACCACTATATGCACAGGACCTTCTACGTATATGTAGTTGACTACGTTGTAGTGGATAAAATGAAAGTTTTTATTCCCAAAAAGGTGGGCTATATTGTTGGGACTTCCTGTTAAAAAGTTGTCCATACCGATAACATAAAAGCCCTCCTTTAGAAACCTTTCACATAGATGGGAACCTATAAAGCCTGCAACTCCCGTTATTAAAACTCTCATCTGCCGGTAGGATAGTATTCAAGGCCCAAGGCTTTTACCTCTTGGGGATCGTATATATTTCTTCCATCCAATATAATAGGTAACTCCATAAGTTCTTTAACCTTCCTTAAGTCTGCCTTTACAAACTCATCCCACTCAGTAAGTATGAGCAGGGCGTTTGCATCCTCCACGGCGGAGTAAGGATCCTTGGCGTAGCTTATCTGCTTGCCTTCTGGGAAAAGTAGCTTAAAGTTTTCCATAGCCTTTGGGTCATAAAGGGAAAGCAGAGCATTTTCTTTTAGCAGCAATTCGGCCACCCTTATAGAAGGAGCTTCTCTAATATCGTCCGTGTTGGGCTTAAAGGACAAGCCCCACAGGGCTATTTTTTTGCCCTTCAAACTCCAAATTACATTTTTTAGCTTCTCCACAAACTTTATAGGTCTTTCTTGGTTTATCCTTTCCACTTCTTTCAAAAGCCCAAAGTTTAAGCCATAATCCTCCGCCATCTTTATAAAGGCTTTCACATCCTTGGGGAAACAAGAGCCACCGTAACCAATACCCGCGTTCAAAAAGGCTCTTCCTATGCGCTTGTCGTATCCCATACCATCTGCCACGAGCTTTACATCGGCACCAGCCTTTTCACATAAGTCTGCTACCATGTTTATAAAGGATATTTTCATAGCAAGGAAAGAGTTGCTGGCGTGTTTTATAAGTTCTGCGGTTGCTGGGTCTGTGTATATAATGGGACAGTTAAAATCTTTGTATAGCTCCTCAAACACCTCCTTTGCCCTTTGGCTTTCTATACCTACCACTATTCGGTCTGGTTTTAGAAAGTCTTCTATGGCAGAGCCTTCTCTTAAAAACTCTGGGTTAGAAGCCACGTCGTAGGGCAGGTCGGGATCTTTTAGATATCTCTGTACTGTCCTTTTTATAAGCTTGTGAGTGTTTACAGGTACCGTTGACTTCTCTATAAGAAGCTTGTAGGACTTCATAAGCTTTGCGGTTTCTCGGGCTACTTCCTCCACCTGAGAAAGGTCTGCAGAGCCATCGGGCCTTTGGGGAGTTCCCACACATATAAAGATCACATGGGAAAACTCAAGCCCCTCCTTAAGGTCTGTGGTAAAAGATATTCTACCTTCCCTAAGGCTCTCTTGAAGTAATTCCTCAAGCCCGGGCTCGTATATGGGAGACTTGCCTCTTTTTAGAAGCTCCACCTTTTGGGGTATTTTTTCTACCACCATTACTTCATTGCCAAGGTGGGCAAAGCACACACCAGTGGTAAGGCCTACGTATCCTCCACCTATTACCGTTATCCTCATCACATCCTCTCCGGTGCTTCTATTCCAAGTATTTCAAAAGCAGACTTTAAAGTGACCTCCACACCTTTGAAAAGGGCAAGCCTTGAAAGCATCACTTTCCTATCCTCCACCATAACACGGTTATGATTGTAATAGTAATGAAAGTCCCTTGCAAGGTCTACAAGGGCATAGGTTATAAGGTGGGGAGATAGGGTGTTTAGCACCCCCTGGTAAACATCCTTTAGATAGAGACACCTTTTTATCAACCTCAGATCCTCTTCGGTCTTTAGCTCTTCTACATAAGGAGTTAAGTCTTCTTCATCTGCGTTCATATGATACCTTTCTTTAACTTCCCTTATCACTCCCCTAATTCTTGCATGGGCATACTGCACATAAAAGACGGGGTTTTCCGAAGTTTTTTTCTTCACAAGGTCTATATCAAAGTCAAGGGGTGTATCACTGCTTCTTGTAAGAAAAACAAACCTCACTGCATCTCTACCTACTTCTTCTATAAGCTCCTCAAGGGTTATAAACTCTCCCGTTCTCTTTGACATCCTTACCTCTTGCCCTCCGCTTATAAGCCTTACCATCTGAACAAACCTTATTTCCAACCAACCATCCGGTATATTTAAAGCCTTTAGGGCACCCACTAACCTTCTTTCATATCCATGATGGTCTGCACCCCATAAGTTTATAACCTTCTCAAAGCCCCTTTTGAATTTGTCATAGTGATAAGCTATATCGCTGGCAAAATAGGTATAAGAACCATCGGACTTTCTAATTACCCTATCCTTATCATCTCCAAAAAGGCTGCTTTTGAACCACAAAGCTCCATCCCTTTCGTAAAGATAGCCCCTTTTATCCAACTCTTCTATCACCTTCTCTAAGGATCTCCTTTCATAAAGACTTTTTTCGCTATACCACTGATCAAATTCCACTCCAAGGCTGTAAAGGGTATCCTTTATATCCTCAAGGAGCCTATTGCAGGCATACTCTTTTGCTATGTTTATAGCTTCCTCTTTGGATATATGCAAAAGCCTTTCTCCATAAAAGGCCTTTAGGTCTTTGGCAAGTTTTATTATGTATTTACCCCTATAGCCTTCCCTTTCAAACTCCTCCTTTAGGTCTTCCTTTCCAAAAAGCTCGTAATATCTGTGCAAAAGGGAAAGCCCTAACATATAAACCTGATTACCTGCATCGTTTATGTAGTATTCCTTTATAAGCCTATGCCCAAACTTTTTTAGAATTTTGGACAGCACGTCACCTACCACCGCACCTCTTCCGTGTCCCACATGCAGGGGTCCTGTAGGGTTTGCGCTTACAAACTCCAACTGGATATAAAGGGGATTTTCCACGAGGTCAAAAAAGTAATCTCCCTTTCTTTCCAAGAGCTCTTTAAACTCCCTTTTTAAAAACTCTTCTTTTAGCTTTACGTTTACAAAGCCCCGGAGGGCGTTTGCATAAAGCCAATTTTCCAAGTTTTGACTTATCTCCTGTGCAATATCTTGAGGGTTTTTCTTTAAGTTCTTTGCCAATACAAAGGCTACGTTGGTAGCATAGTCTCCATATTCTTCTTCCCTTGGCGGCTCAAGGCTAAAGTTGTCTATTTCTACAGAATACAACTTTTTTATCGTATCCTGCAGGGCTTTCTTTACTTTCGCTTTCATAGCTTTGTAATATTATAATTGTTTAAACCAACTCTTAGGAGGGTAGCATGAAGCTACACGAACATCAGGCCAAAGAACTCCTTAAAAGGTATGGCCTTCCTGTGCCAGAGGGAAAAGTGGCCTTTAACCTTCAAGAGGCTTTGCAAGCGGCGGAAGAGCTTGGTGAGTTTCCCCTCGTGGTAAAAGCCCAAGTACATTGCGGTGGAAGGGGCAAGGCAGGCGGTGTAAAACTCGTTAAAAATATGGAAGAACTCCAGCAGGCGGTTGAGGGTATGATTGGAAAGGTCCTTAAAACCTTCCAGTGTCCCGATGGAAAGCCCGTTAGTAGAGTGTGGATAGAAAAGGCGACCAACATACAAAAGGAATATTACCTGTCTATAACCCTTGACAGGGCTGTTTCAAAGCCCGTTTTAATGGTTTCTGCAGAGGGCGGAATGGAAATAGAAGAGGTGGCGAAGGAAAAGCCAGAAGCTATACATATGCTTCATATAGACCCAGCCCTTGGCCTTATGCCCTCCCAAGTAAGAAAAATAGCCTTTAGGCTTGGATTACCCGTTAATGACTTTGTAAAAACGGCCCTTGCCTTGTACAGGGCTTATGTAGAGTTGGATGCAAGCCTTGTGGAGATAAATCCCTTGGTGCTTACCAAGGAAAACACCCTTGTACTTCTTGATGCCAAGGTGGACATAGACGACAACGCCCTTTTAAGGCACAAAGACCTTGAAGAGCTTGAGGATTTAACTCAGTTGGACCCCCTTGAGGTGGAGGCAAAAAGGTACAACCTAAACTACATAAAGCTTGATGGAAACATCGGTTGTATGGTAAACGGTGCGGGGCTTGCAATGACTACCATGGATATAATAAAGCTTGCGGGTGGAGAGCCTGCAAACTTCTTGGACGTAGGCGGTGGCGCAAACGTGGAACAGATAGCCAACGCCTTTAGGATCCTGATGGCAGACCCCAACGTCAAAGCAGTCTTTATAAACATCTTTGGTGGAATTTTAAGATGCGACAGGTTAGCAAACGGTCTTATTGAAGCGGCTAAGATGGTGGAGATAAAGGTGCCTGTGGTGGTAAGGATGGAGGGCACCAACGTAGAAGAAGGTAGAAGAATACTGGCAGAGTCCGGCCTAAACTTTATAAACGCTGTGGATATGTGGGATGGAGCCCAAAAGGCTGCAGCCTTAGCATCAAAAGGAGGTTAAAAATGGCTATCCTTGTAAACAAAAACACAAAGGTGGTAGTACAAGGTATTACAGGAAGGGAAGGCTCTTTTCATGCTATCCAATGCAAGGCCTATGGTACTCAAGTGGTAGCAGGAGTTACTCCCGGAAAGGCAGGGCAAAGGGTAGAGGATATACCCGTTTTTAACACAGTGGAGGATGCGATCAAAGAAACGGGTGCCAATTGTTCTCTTATCTTTGTACCGCCCGCCTTTGCTGCCGATGCCATAGTGGAAGCCTTGGATGCGGGTATAGAGGTGATAGTTTGCATAACGGAAGGGATACCGGTAAGAGATATGATGATGGTAAAGGACTATATGAAGAAGAACTATCCAGGGGCCAAACTTATAGGTCCCAACTGTCCGGGTGTTATAACTCCGGGGGAAGCAAAGGTGGGTATAATGCCCGGTCATATCTTCAAAAAAGGTAATGTAGGCATTGTATCAAGAAGCGGAACTCTAACCTATGAAGCTTCTTACCAGCTTACCCAGTATGGACTGGGTCAATCCACCGCAGTGGGCATAGGAGGAGACCCTGTACATGGTCTTTCCCATAGGGATGTTATAGCCATGTTTAACCAAGACCCAGAAACAGAAGCCATCTTGATGATAGGTGAAATAGGTGGAACGGCGGAAGAAGAAGCGGCGGAGTTTATAAAGGAACACGTTAAAAAGCCTGTTTTTGCTTACATTGCAGGTATAACGGCTCCACCGGGAAGGCGTATGGGACACGCAGGGGCTATAATAAGTGGAGGAAAGGGAACGGCGCAGGCAAAAATGCAAGCCCTAAGAGAAGCTGGCGCTGTAGTTATAGAAAACCCTGCTTTTATAGGAAAGACCATCGCAGAAGCCTTGGGTAAAGTATGATTAAGTCTATATTGATAAGCTTAAAATGTGATATACTTTATTAGCCCTAAATAAAGCTTTAGGAGGTGTTAAGATGGCTTTGAGGACAAAGGTAGACCCAGACACCTGTACTTCTTGCGAGCTTTGCTATGATAGAGTGCCAGAGGTATACAAAAACAGG
Source organism: Aquificaceae bacterium (assembly GCA_046294875.1). GTDB lineage: Bacteria > Aquificota > Aquificia > Aquificales > Aquificaceae > Pampinifervens. Next base: position 6,376 of record JBKBNZ010000069.1, read on the forward strand.
GGCGATGGTATTGCAGAGGTGGTAAATCCCGGAGCGGATGGCTGGATGGTGGTGCCCGCGGAGTTGGAAGGTGAGGTAAAAGAGGTCACCGACGAATGCCCCAGCGGATCCATAATAACGGAAGAAGTATAAAGGTAAAAATTGACATAGATACCTGCACCGCCTGTCAGTTGTGTTATGACAGGCTACCGCAGGTTTTTACAGATAGGGGGGATGGTATCCCCCTTGTTATTTTTAAAGTACCTGTGGCAGATGTAATAGAAGA
>JBKBNZ010000070.1:0-6593 GCA_046294875.1 Aquificaceae bacterium
TTCTTGTGGTGTCCCACGACGTGGGCTTTGTTTTGAAAAATGCCAAAAGGATCTTATGCTTGGGCATGCCCCTATGCAAAGTGGTGGAGCCTAAGGAGTTTGAAACCTTTATTAAAGAGTTGTATAATTTACATTAAACCTATAACAGGAGGTGACCTATGAGAAACTTATCAAAGGTTTCGTTGTTAGCAGGCTTTTTTGTGTCTTCTTCCGTATTCGCCCTTGGCATTGAAGGATCCATAGGTGGTTGGAGTCAGGATCCAAGCGGTTACGCAAGCTACAAAGGAGACAGCCTTGACGTGGATAGGGATCTAAGATATGGCAAGAAGACCAAACTCATGGCAAGGTTAAAAATACAAACTCCTTCTATTCTTCCCAATTTTTACTTAATGGCAACACAAAGCAATTTCTCCGGCCAAGGTTCAAAGAATGTACAATTCAAATTTGGTGATAAAACCTTTCAAGAGAATGTCCCTTTCTATTCCGAAGCAAAGCTCCATCATTACGATATAGGCCTTTACTATAACATGCCCTTTTTGGGAACTACTACCGCAGGTGTTTTAAAGGCGGAGTTTGGTATCAACGCAAGGATCCTTGACCTAAAGGTAAGGGTAAGACAGGAACAAAACAACATTGATGAATCTAAATCCTTGATTGCTCCAGTGCCCATGGTGTATGCAGGTGTGGGTATAAGACCTATAACGTTTGTATCCCTTGAAGGGGAATTCAGAGGCATAGCCTATGGTAAAAACCATTACTACGATAGTATAGCAAGAGTAAAGATAAAGCCAATAGCTCACACCTTTGTAGCGGGTGGATACAGATGGCAAGACCTAAAGATTGATGTTTCTGATGTAAAGTCCAAGCTAAAGCTCAAAGGTCTTTTTGCCGAAGCAGGCTTTGAGTTTTAATCTATGGGGCGGCTTTGCCCACTCTTTGGTGTAAAATATATTTTCCGTGAAGTGGTTTTTGTTTTTTCTTTTATTTATCTTTTCTTGCCAGCCTTTGCCAAAGGATGTACCCCTTGAAAAGTACAGAAACCAGTTTATAGAAGGTCAGGTTATACTGGACGAAAAACTAAGGGACAAGGCTCCAAAGGGCAACAGCTTTTTGATCATATCCGTAAGAGATTTAGAGAATCCTATGCCTATTGCGGTTTTAAGGGTGAAAAATCCAAAGTTTCCCTACAACTTCAAAATTACAGGAAAGCACAAACTAAGCCATGAAAGGATAATGGAAGGAGACGTCATAATAACAGCCCGGTTAAGCGGGGAAGACTCTGCGGAGATAAAAAGAGGAGACCTGATAGGCTCCACACAGACTAAGGTAGGTACAAGGAATTTAAAGATTATAATAAAGGATGAGGTGGAATGATGGATAGGTTTGTGAAAAGCTTCGTAGAGAAGGGAAAGGCTATTGCCATATTACCAGCCTTTAGCTTGTTTATTAGCGCCGTTTTCCTTGGTCTTTATGGTGTTTATCTTTCCTTTGAAACCCTTTACAAGGTTTTTAAGGATCCCGAGTATTTGGATACCGCCATCCTTTCCACCAAGTTTATAGCGGTGATGGATATTCACTTACTTTCCGTGATCCTTTACATTTTTGCGGTGGGACTTTACGAGCTCTTTGTGGGTAAGCTGAACGTGCCCGATTGGCTAAAGATAGAAAGTATAGACCAGCTAAAGGCAAAGCTTGCCAGCGTAATAATTTTGATCCTTGCCATCACCTTTACCAAGAACGTAGTCAAGTGGAAAGAACCTATGAATACCCTCCTTTTCGGTATAGCCATAGCCATCGTGGTAGGAGTGCTTATCTTTTACTATAAGGTGAAAGAAGAGCACTGATGGAAGAAGGGCTTAATCTAAAAGAGCTAACTATAATAAACGAGATCGCCAAGATCTTTAGTAAGGGTCTTGATTTTGCAAAAAGCTTGGAAGAGTTGTTAAAGGTCCTTTATTCCTTTTGGGATGTAAGGCATAGCTATGTAGCTCTTTACAAACATGAAATAAGGGCATTGAAAATAGTAAAGGCCTTTGGGCTTATGGAAGAGGAGATAGAAAGGGGGATCTTTAAAAGGGGGGAAGGTGTGGTGGGTAAGGTTTATAAGGATGGTGTGCCTGTTTTTCTACCTGATGTTAGGGTAAGCGCCTACCTTAATAAAACGGGTATAAGGGAAAGGCTCGCAAAGGGAGAGAGCTTTGTGGCGGTGCCCATAAGGGTTGGGGGTGAGATCATTGGTGTGCTTGCAGTTTTTAAGGACTTTGGTGATAAAAGCGTAGAAAGGGGTGTGGAGCTTCTTATGATAGTGGGGACTATGATAGGTATGCTTTATAAGTTGAATGAGAGGATAAATCAAGAAAGGCAGGAATGGGAAGAGGAAAAGAGAATACTTACAAAGGCCTTGAGCGAAAAGTACAGCGTAGAGGGAATAGTGGGGAAAAGCCCAAGTACAAAGATACTCCTCGATTTGATAGAAAAGGTTGCCCAGGTGGATGCCAACGTGCTTATAACAGGAGAAAGCGGCACGGGCAAAAGCCTCGTGGCAAAGGCCATACACTTTATGAGTAAAAGGAAAGAAAAGCCCTTTATAACCATAAACTGCAGCGCCATACCAGAGACCTTGCTTGAGGTAGAGCTTTTTGGCTATGAAAAGGGCTCTTTTACAGGAGCCTATGCCTCGAAGAAGGGTAAGTTTGAGCTTGCAAACGGCGGCACCATCTTTTTAGATGAAATAGGGGACATGCCCCTTTCCTTACAGCCCAAAATACTAAGGGCTATACAGGAGAAGGAAATAGAAAGGCTTGGAAGCGAAAAGACCATAAAGGTTGACGTAAGGGTAATATCCGCCACCAACAAAGACCTAATGGACCTGGTATCCCAAGGGCTTTTTAGAGAAGACCTATACTACAGGCTTAACGTCCTGCCCATACACATACCACCCTTGAGGGAAAGAAAGGAAGACATACCCATACTGGTAGACCATTTCCTTGAGCTTTTCAACCGCAGGTACAACAAGAAGGTAAGATTACATCCAAAGGTTATAGAAATCTTTATAGATTATCCTTGGTATGGAAACGTTAGAGAGCTTGAAAACACCATAGAGCGCCTTGTTATACTAAAGGAGGGACTGATAAAGGATACAGACCTACCCCCCTACTTTTTTGTAAGGCCCCATGGTTCAGAGGCAAAAAACATGCCCCAGCTTATAGAAAGTACAGAGAGGGAGGAGATAATAAGGGCTTTGGAGAGGGTGGGCTATGTTAAATCCAAAGCAGCAAGGCTACTTGGCTACACACTAAGACAGCTTGACTATAGGATCAAAAAGTACCAAATTGAACTAAAGAGGTATTAAGGTGAAGCTTAAGATAAGGCGCTATCCAGAAGGCAAAGAAGAGTTTGAAATATTCACCGATAAAGCCCTTACTCTCCTTGACCTTTTGCAAAAGGCAAAGGAAGAAGACCCAACCTTGGCTTTTAGGAGTATGTGTAGGGCTGGGATTTGTGGCACCTGCGGTGTAAAGTTGGGCGGGAAGCCCGTGCTTGCTTGTTCTACTTGGATAGACCCATGGGAGGAGATTGTGATAGTTGAGCCTTTGGATGGGTACGAGATAATAAGGGATCTGGTGGTGGAACATGAGGGCATGGTTTTAAGGCTAAAAAGATATAAGGTATGGCTACATTCTTTGGAAAACAACGTAAAAGTAAGCGAGGAGATAAACAGAAAAACTTCAAAAAGCTGGGAATGTATCCTTTGTGGTATATGCGACAGCCTTTGTCCTGTGCTTTCCGTGGATAATTCCTTTGGTGGCCCCTTGCTACTCACAAGGATCCACAAATACCTTTTCGACCCAAGGAATGCAAAACAAGACATGTCACTTGAGAGCCTAAGGGAGATGAAATCCAACCTCTGCACCCATTGTATGAACTGCTCTTATGTCTGTCCAAAAAGACTAATGCCCGAGTTTTTAATAAAACAGGAGGATAGCCTACTTTTAGAAAAGGGCTTGGTTCAAAAGGAAAGTGGCTTTGACTTTTTGAGCTTTTAAAGGAGGAAACTATGAAAAACTTTATGGGTCTAAAACTTTCCCCCTTGGGCGTTGGTACCTACCTTGGGGATATAGACCAGAAGACTTCCCAAGGCTACAGGGAGGTTATAAGGCTTGCCCTAAAGGAAGGCATAAACCTTATAGATACCGCCATAGTCTATCGGTATATGAGAAGCGAGAGGGATATAGCACAGGTGCTAAAGGAGGTGGAAAGGGATAAGGTTGTCCTTTCTACCAAGGGAGGCTATGTACCCTACGACGTGGATTCAGGCATAGACCCACAAAACTATTTTTATCAAAACTTCATAGACACGGGCATATTGAACCCTAAAGAGATGACACCACAGGGGCACTCCCTTTCTCCAAGATTTATAGAGTGGTGCTTGGAAAAGAGTCTAAGCAACTTAAACACAGACTATGTGGATGTATATTTTCTCCACAACCCAGAGGAACAGCTTAATTTCGTGGATAAGGAAACCTTTTACAGAAGGATCGGGGAGGTTTTTGAGTATTTGGAGGAAGAAGTAAAAAAGGGAAGGATAAGATACTATGGCCTTGCCACATGGTTTGGCTTTAGAGTCCCACCTACTAATCCCCAATACCTTAACCTTTGGCATTTATGGAGTATAGCTCAACGGGTAGCAGGAGAAGACCATCATTTTAGATTTATACAGCTTCCTTACAACCTTGGCATGTTAGAGGCATATACCTTGAAAAATCAAGAGTTAAAGGGCGAAAGCCTTTCTACCTTAGCCATGTGCCAAAGGTTTGGTATTTACGTTTATACCAGCGCAAGCATCTACCAAGGAAGATTAATAGGCAGAGTGCCCAAAGCTTTGAAGGAAAGACTTGGCGTAGATAGTGATGTTTTGGCAGGTCTTAGGTTTGTTCTAAGTACGCCCGGAGTGGGCAGTGCTCTGGTGGGTATGAGTAAGGTGGAACACCTAAGGGAAAACTTAAAGGTGCTAAGTATTCCAAGGTTAGAAAAGGGTGAGTTTTTGAGCCTTTTTGAATAGCTTCAAAAGACTTCATACTTAGATTAAACATGGCTAAAGGCTTTTCCCATAAGCTTTTTTCCCTTTGGAGGGTAGGGGTCTTATGGTTTATGATAAAGGGTAAAGAATAACAAAAAAAGAAAAAGAGCCATGAGGGACTTTTTGTTGTTTTTGGAAAACAGAGATAGGTTTGCGGTGGGTCTTTTCAGACAGTTCCTTATAGAGGAAACGCCCAACCGAGTGCTTATCGTTACCCCCACCTTGGAGCAAAAAAGGTGGGTGCTTGAGTACATAAAGGCACGGCTTTCCGACTATCAAAAGGAGATCTTGGTAAGATCAAAGGAAGAGGAAAAAAGGGAAAAGATAAAAGATGGACTTTTGGAAAAGTACAGTTTTGAAAACTTTGTGGTGGGAAAGTCCAACGAGCTTGCCTACAAGGTATGCTACGAAGTGTCTAAGTCTCCCGGTATATACAGCCCCCTTTTTATATACGGTGGTGTGGGACTTGGAAAGACTCACCTCTTGCACGCCATAGGCAACAGGGCTAAAAGCCTTGGCTATAAAGTTTTATACAGACAAGCCAACGACTTTTCCGAGGAATTGGTAAAAAGCCTAAAGCAGGGAAAGTTGGATGAGTTAAGGGAATACTACTCAAAGGTGGATATTCTCCTTTTAGACGATGTTCAGTTTTTGTCGGGAAAAGAGAGAACTCAGGTGGAGCTTTTTAGGATCTTTGAAATGCTTCAGGCAGGGGAAAGGCAGATAGTTTTCGTAAGCGATAGGCATCCAAAAGACATGGAAGACATCTCTCAAAGGCTTTTAAGTAGGTTTTCCAGTGGCCTTTTGTTGGAAATAGGCCTTGATGAGGATACAAAGCTTTCCATAGTAAAGCACAAGCTTTTACTCTTCGGTCTTCCCGTAGACCAAAGGTACGTAGATTATGTAATGGAAAATACGGGTTTTAGTGTTAGGGAGATTGAGGGCTTTATAAAGACCATAAAGCTCACAGGCATAAAGGAGGAACCAAAAAGGGAAAAAAGGGAAGAAGAACTTCTTTTCCTGATAGCAAGGCACTTTAACCTAAGGGTAGAAGACCTAAGGAAGGATACAAAGGAAAGAAGGATAAGCACCGCCAAGCAGATAGCCATATACTTTTGCAAGACCATACTTAACATGTCCTACTCGGAAATAGCTAAGCTCTTTGGTAAAAAAGATCATACCTTTGCCCTTTATGCCATAAAAAGGGTGGAAGAAAAAAGGCGTGGCGACAAGAAGTTTGAGTATATGCTGCAGGTTCTGGGAAAGAATGTGAGAAGGGTGTTATCTTAAATATATGATGATCAGGAGATGCTTTGAACTTTTAAACTCTGGAGAGTATGAAAAGGCTCTAAAGGTGGCATTGGAGGGGGTAAAAAAGCATCCAGACAACTTTGACGCTTTGCTTTGCCTTGGAAGAGCTTATCTTGAAATGGGGGAACTAAAGCAGGCTCTTAAGTATCTGCGAAAGGCAGAAAAGTTGGCTATAGAGCCGGACGAGCACCGTGATGTTTCC
>JBKBNZ010000071.1:0-6586 GCA_046294875.1 Aquificaceae bacterium
TAAAAACATCTGTAAGCTTAAAAATGGTATATTAAATAAAAATGGTTAGCTTTGAAGACCTTTTGCAAGGTAAGGAAAAAATATGCGTGGTGGGGCTTGGTTATGTAGGTTTGCCTTTGGCGGTAGCATTTGCAGAGTATTTTAAAGTTATAGGCTTTGATAAAAACCCAAAGAGGATAAAAGAGCTTCAAGAGGGCATAGACAGAACAAAGGAGGTAGAAGGGAAGCAGTTAAAGAGGACAAACCTTGTCTTTACCCATGAGGAAAAGGACATAGAAGAGGCAAGGCTTATAGTAATCGCCGTACCTACACCCGTTGATAAATTAAAAGACCCAGACCTTACCTTTCTAAAATTAGCTTCTGCTTCGGTAGGAAGACATCTAAGAAGGGGATCTGTGGTGGTTTATGAATCTACCGTATATCCCGGTGCCACGGAAGAGGTATGCGTTCCAATCTTGGAAAAGGAAAGCGCGCTTAAATGGAAAAGTGACTTCTTTGTGGGATACTCACCGGAGAGGGTAAATCCGGGAGACAAAGAGCATACCCTTGAGAAGGTGATAAAAGTTGTAGCAGGGGACACTCCACAGACCACAGAGCTTTTAGCTCAGGTATACGGAAAGGTTATAAAGGCTGGCGTTTATAAGGCCGAGGATATAAAGACGGCGGAAGCAGCAAAAGTTATAGAAAACATCCAAAGGGATATAAACATAGCCCTTATGAACGAGCTTGCCATGATCTTTGAAAAGATGGGGTTGGATACCAAAAACGTTTTAAGGGCTGCATCCACCAAATGGAACTTTCTTAGGTTTGAGCCCGGACTTGTAGGAGGACACTGCATTCCCGTAGATCCTTACTATTTAGCCCACAAGGCTTTACAGGTGGGACATGTGCCAAGGCTTATATTAGCCGGTAGAAGCGTCAACGAAGAAATACCCTCCTTCGTTGCCAAGAAAACTGTAAAAATGCTAACCAAAGCGGGAAAGATGAAGACGAACACAAAAGCCATAATCTTTGGCATAGCCTTTAAGGAAAACGTGCCCGACATAAGAAACAGTAAGGTTTATGAACTTTACAAAGAACTCAAAGATTTTGGCTTGGAAGTGTATATTTATGACCCAATGGTAGACCCTGAAGAAGTCTATGAAGAATACGGCATTGAACTTTTAAAAGACCCAAGGGAAAAAGCCCCTTACGATGTGGCAATTTTGGCCGTTAGACATAGGATATTTTTAGACAAGCCTATAGAAGAGTATAAGGAAATTATCACAGAACCTTGTCTTTTCATAGATATAAAGGGAGTGTATTCAAAGGAAGAGGTTGATTGTTTCTACTGGAGGCTATAGATACCTTAGCATAATGGCAAAAAAAGACCAGATATCTTTGGGCACTGTTATCCTTGGCAAAAGGTATGGATCATCGTCTTTTTTAACTGGTCTTTTTTCCGTGGTGAAGGCAGAATGGAAGTTTTTAGACAGCTCCTCTTTAAACAGATGGTCGTAATCTCCAAAGGGATAGGCAGAATGATAGACCTTTGTTCCAGCAAGCTCTTCAAGTTCTCTTTTTGACTCCTCTATTTCCCTTTCTATCCTCCTTAGTCTTTCCTCTTGGCTTTCAAAATCAAGAAGATGGATAAAGTTCTCAGAAAGTTCTTTGTGAAGGCTTTTTTTCCAGTCTTTCCTTTCAAAAAAGGACCTTGGCTTGTTTTTTATAAAATCTTTTACCTCCTTTTTTAGTTTTCCAACCCTAACGGACAAAGAACCCTTCATAGGAAATAGGGGAAATCCCATCCTTGGCTCTTCTCCGTAAGCATGTACAAGAGACCAGTGCCCTTTGTCCTCGTAAAAGTCCAATATATCCTCTTTGTAAAAGTCCTTTGTATGGTCTTTGGAATGCCAACCTATATCAAAGACATCCCGTATTGTTTTTAACTCCTCTTGTGTGAGAAAGTCTTGGCTTTTGCCCTCCTTTAAAAACTCCAAGTTTGCCTCATGCATACTTTTTGGCTTATAAAGTTCTTTAAAAGAAGCCCTACCTTTCCAGTAATCTTCAAGGTTTTTTCTCTTGTAATCTTGTCTCAACACCCTCGAAGAAGCAACGAAAAGAGTGGCTTTTAGCCGATGTTTTTTAAGCAAAGGATAGGCGTATATGTAATTGTCCGCGTATCCATCGTCAAAGGTTATAGCAACGGTTCTTTTTGGCAGCTCTTTCCTAGCGCTTAGATATTCCAAAACCTCATCTAAGGATACCACACGAAAAAAATCCTTTAAAAACCTAAGCTCCATATCAAAGGTTTTCCACCAAAGGTCAAAGGAAGGGTACTTTATTACCTTGTGATAAAGCAAGATAATCATCTTAAGAGCTCTCTAAAGAGTTCAAGGTACTTCTCTGCGGTACGCCGGATAGAAAAGTTTTGGGCTGTCTCCATAGCTCTCTCTGAGATTATAGCGTACTCTTCCTGTGAAAGTTCAAGCACTTTTTTCATCTTCTCCAACATGGTATCAAAGTCTCCCACTGGCAGGGAAAACCCATTAAAGCCATCTATCAAAAAGCCTCCTACGCCACCCGCAAGAGTGGATATAACCACAAGACCACAAGCCATAGCCTGAAGAAGGGCGTTTGGCAGACCCTCAAGAAAGGAAGAAAGGACGAAAAAATCCGAAGCGTTAAGAAGCTCCTCCACATCCTCCCTAAAGCCAAGCCCCAAAACCCCCTTTTGAGGTATGGAGTGCTTTTCTGTTTCCAAACCCACCAAAAGCAAATAGCAATCTTTACAATCAAGCTTTAAAAAAGTTTCAATTAACCTATCTTGACCCTTAACGGGGGGGTTCCAATTGGCGACGTTTATAAAAACCTTCGCAGCAGGATGTATGCCAAGCTCCATCCTTTTCATAGGTCTTATATCTTTGTTTTTCTTAAACCTGTATGTGTCTATACCGCTTGGTATAAAAATAAGCTTTTCTTTGGGATATCCAGCTTTTAGCATAACCTCAAAGACCTTTTCTGAAACTGCCACGAGCTTATCCACCCTCCTGTATTTAAGCCATAGGGAAAGGGAGTTTGGCAGCCTTGCAGACCTTTTAACGGCTACAAGCTTTGGAGGTTTTTTTAGGAAGGGATAGACCAAAGTGACAAAATCCAAAGCATGGGGAGAATTGGCAATAACAATATCAAAATTGCCCTCTTTTATCATCCTCCAAAGCCTGTAATAGTTTAGCGGGTTTAACCTGTTGTAACGTCCGTGGTGTTCAAAATAGTTAAAGCGCACCCTATGAGGGGATAACTTCTGTACCATCTGCTTATACTCAAAGGAAAGAGCCATATGAAAATCCACATGTTGGGAAAGCTCCCGGGCAAGAAGATAAACCTGTTCCTTTGTTCCACTCCAACCTACACCATCCACCACCGACAGGATCTTCATCCTTGCATAGATGTTATAATTTTAAACCTATTACTTAGCGTATTTTCACGCATATAATTTTAAGCATGAAGAGATCTGTTATGTTGATAGACCTTGATAGATGTATAGGCTGCCTTTCTTGTGAAGTTGCCTGCAAGCAAGAAAAGGGTATAGAAAACTTTGGCATAAGGCCTATGAAGGTACATAGGATAGGTGGTATAGGAGAGGGTGCAGATGCCTTTTTCTTACCTATGAACTGTTTTCACTGTGATCCCGCTCCATGCGTTTATGCGTGTCCGACCTCCGCCATGAGAAAGAGGGAAGACCATATAGTCTATGTGGAGGAGCTAAGATGTATAGGCTGTAAAGCTTGTATAATAGCCTGTCCCTATGGAGCCATAGCCTTTAATCCCAACACCATGAAGGTAGAAAAGTGTGATTATTGTTATAAAAGGCTTGAAAGGGGATTATTGCCCTCCTGTGTTTCCAAGTGTGTTACCAACTGTCTTTATTTTGTGGAATTGGATGAAGTACCAAAGGAGAGGCACATAGCAAAAAGGATAGATTCCTTTTTATACAAGGAGCTTTTTAACTGGGCTTCAGAGGATAAAATCCTTAAGGTTTAGCAAGGTTCCCACAAAGACGCCAAGGGATAAAAAGGGTCCATAAGGAAGGGCAAATTGCATGGTGCGGTTCTTTATAATCAAAGGAAGAGCATATAAAAGTCCAAACAAAGACCCTAGAAATACCGCATATAAAACGCCCCATATACCAAAAGCAGAACCAATAAAAGCCATAAGCTTTACATCACCAAAGCCAAGCCCCTCAATACCCCTGACCTTTGTATAGTAGAGATATATAAGAAGGAAAGACCCGCCTCCCACCAAGGCAGATATTAAACTTTCCTTTACTCCAAGGTCTTGTCGGAAAAAACTGCTTAAAAGGCCTAAAAGAAAGCCCCCTATGGTAAGGCTATCGGGAAGCGTAAAGGTATCCCAATCTATAAGGCTTGCCACAAGAAGCATTGAAAAGAATACAAAAAATAAAACGGCCATAAAGGGCTTTTCAAAACGCAAAAAACAGACAACCAAAAGAAGGCCGCTAAAAGCTTCTACTAAAGGATAGCGTATGGATATTTTACTGCCACAGTGCCTGCATCTTCCCCTTAGCCATATATAGGAGAGTATAGGAATGTTATCGTACCATTTTATGGGCTTGCCGCAAGCACCACAATGGGAAGGTGGAGATACTATAGACATCCCCCTTGGGATACGGTATATAAGCACGTTGTAAAAACTGCCAAAGATAGAACCAAAGATGAAGATTATTATGTACCAAAGAATATCCATACAGGTTTAAAATTATAAAGCATACCTGCGGAATGAAGAACTGTGTAAGGACAATTATGAGGCCCTTTGCTTAACCAAGCTTGTTAAAAACCTATTAAAAATTTCAAGGGAGCTCCACCCTTTCTCGTTTAGCTTATAAACTAAGCAAGAATTAAAGTAGTCAAGTAAAAAGCTCTTACTTAAGCCTTCTACCTGTATCTTCCCCTTTGATAAGTCCCTATAGAATTCTTCCATTGAGTTATTGCATTGTTCTTTTATGTACTCTGCAAGCCATGGAGGTGCATCCCTTCTTACCAAAAAGAGGGCAAAGACAAAGGGAAGCTGGTGGAGTTTATACCACTCTTCTCCAAGGTCGTAAATGTAGGGCCATTTATTAGAAAGTTTTTCCTTTATAGCTTCATCACCTATCAACAAAATGGCCTGCGCCTTATCTTTATCCTCTACCACCTTTGGTTTTCTTTTGTAAGCCCTTTCAAGTATATAGAGGGCAAGCCACTTTGAAGTAAGGGATGCGGGTGTTAGGTATAGGCTTTCTACATCTTCAAAGGGTCTTTTTGAAAAGATAAGCACAGAGCAAGCCCTTTCTTTGGAGGATATGGATACATCTGGTACAAGGATGTAATCTTCTCTGTTTATAAGGTACTCAACGGAGGATACTATTCCCGCTTGAATCTCTCCTTTTCTTAATAGCTGCACCAACTGTGAGGGATGGCCATCCACCAAGAGCACCTTTTGATCCCAACGGTAGAATAGGGGTAGTGTGTTAAGGTAATTGACCCTTCCTACTTTTATCATCAAAGTCTTTGGGATGTTTCTATAAAGGCTTGGAGTTTTTGATAGGCCTTTCCTGAGTGGATGGATTCCTTTGCCATATCCAATGCTGTCTTTTTATCATCGGTTAGTCCAGACACCAAAACGCCAAACATAGAGTTTAATAAAACCATATAATAGGCAGGAGAAACCTCTCCCTTTAACACGGAAATCACCATTTTTGCGCTTTCATCTACGGAGGATACCTTTATATAGTCTGTTGGATAGGTCTTTATGCCCACCTCTTCTGGATGGAAATCGTAAAGTATTACCTCTCCCTCCTTTAGCTCCGCTACACGGGTTGGTGCGCTTATGGATACTTCATCTATGCCATCCTTTCCATGTACCACAAAGGCTTTCTTTACACCTATACCTCTTAGGGCAAAGGCCACCTTATCCACGAGACTGTCTGCAAAAACACCAAGAAGTTGCCTTTTTGCCCCGGCAGGATTGGAGAGGGGACCAACAAGGTTGAACAAGGACCTTATACCCACCTCCCGCCTTGGACCTATTACCCTTTTCATAGCCGGGTGGAAATTGGGAGCAAACATAAAACCTATTCCCACCTCTTCTATCATAGTCTTTACTTGATGGGGGTTTAGGTCTATCTTTGCCCCCAAATACTCTAAAAGGTCTGCGCTTCCACTTTTTGAGGAAACAGACCTGTTCCCATGCTTTGCTACCTTTATACCCAAACCTGCCAACACAAAGGCTACCGTCGTGGATACGTTAAAGGTTTCCGACATATCCCCACCGGTACCACAAGTATCCACGAGATTTTCCAGATCTTTTACCTCTACTTTTGTAGCCTTTTCCCTAAAGAAGCTTGCCGCTCCCTCTATCTCCTCCGGAGTTTCACCCTTCATCTTTGTGCCCATTATAAAGGCACCTATCTGGGCATCGGTAGCCCTTCCCTCCGTTATATCTTCCAAAGCCTTTATAACCTCTTCCTTTGTTAGGTTCTGAAATTCAGAAAGCTTTTTTAGGATCTCTCTCATAGATGATAATTATACCCTTTCCTATACGCCGG
>JBKBNZ010000072.1:0-6582 GCA_046294875.1 Aquificaceae bacterium
CTTGATTTTGGCAAGGAGGTTTTAAACACTCCCGAGGGCAAGACCATAAACCAATGCTATCAATGTTCCTATTGCACCGCCTCTTGTCCCATACATAACTATTGGGATGAAAGGTACAATCCAAGGCACTTTATATACCTTGCAAGGCTCGGAATGATCGATGAACTTCAAAAGCGTGTGGATGTAATGTGGAGGTGTGTATCCTGCCATAAATGCACCCACAGATGCCCCAAGGGTGTCCTCGTAGAAGAGGTTATAAAGGCCATCCTCAAGGTTATGGCAAAGAGAGGGCTTGTAGAAGAGTATCCCTCCAAGAAGTTTGACAAGTTCTTTACCGAATCGGTGGTGGAGTATGGAAGGATAGAGGACGGTGAGCTTCTCTTTGGATGGATAGAAAAACAAGGATATAAGGTCTTTAAAGACCCCATACTCAAAAAGCCCATACCCTTTATAGGTGAAACCCCCGAATGGCTAAAGCAACTAACCATGAAGCCTATAAAGTCTATGAATATAGGCTTTCTTATACTAAACGCCAAACATATGCTTTTCCATCCAAAAACCAAAGACTGGAGCAGGTTTAAACAAGTGCTACGCAAAGTGATGCAAGAGGAAGGAGCATTACATTAAGGAGGTTAAAGATGGGTGTGATAGGTAAAAGAGTGGCTTACTATCCTGGCTGTTCCCTTGAGGGTGCAGCAAGGGCTTATGACGTATCCACGAGGATAGTGGCAAGGGAACTGGGCTTGGAGCTTGACTACTTGGAAGACTACAACTGCTGCGGTGCTATGGAGTCTAAAAACGTGACCTTTATGGGTACTATGCTTTTGAACGCAAGGAACATGTCCTTGGCAAGGAAACAAGGCCACAGTGTTATAGTGGCTCCCTGTAATGGTTGTTCTTTTTCTCTACAGAGGGCTGAGTACTTCTTGGAAACAGACAAGGCCATCCTTGATAAGGTGAACTCTTTGCTTAGAGAAGGTGGTGTAGACCCCCTTGACCAAATACCCCATACCTACCATATCCTTGAGTGGATCTATACAGAAGCTGGGCCTCAAAAGGTCAAAGAGAAAACGAGGAAGCCCTTAAGGGGATTAAAGGTAGCCAACTATTATGGATGTCTCTATACAAGGCCTCATTTTTACGCAAGGACTTATGCCCATGCGGGCGGACAGGACGAAGAGGCAAGGCCAAGGAGAAGAGAAACGGCAGACGACGACGAACATCCCTATTACATGAACGCCCTTTTGGAGGCTGCCGGTGCTACGAGCGTTGAGTTTGAACCTATGCACACCCAATGCTGTGGAGGCCCTCACTCTCTGTCCGATGAGATGGTATCTGAGAAGTTTGTTATGATGATTCTCCAAACTGCCAAAAGAAACGGTGCCGATATAATAGCCACCGAATGTCCGCTATGCCACGCATCCCTTGAAATGTACCGTCACAGATTGATGATGAAGGGTGTGCCAGATGTGGATGTACCTGCTGCCTACTTTACCCAACTTCTTGGGCTTGCCTTTGGTTATAGCGCCAACGATGTAAAGCTGAAAGATAACCTTTCTGATCCTTTGCCAGTACTTAAAAGGCTTGGGCTTGCATAGGAGATGTATCCATGGGTGGGCTGCAAGGGCTTGAAAACACAGAAGAATGGGAATACAACGGTTGTGTGGTTCCTCTCAACCTCTACTATGAGATAGAGACTCAAACATGGCTTAGAATAAACGAAGATGGTACTGTAACCATGGGCCTTACCGACGTGGGGCAAGTCCGCGCCGGGAGGCTCTTGCATGCAAGGATAAAGGATAGGGGAAAGGTGATAAAGAAGGGAAAGCCTGTGGCCTCTTTGGAAAGTGGAAAGTGGGCTGGTCCCATAAACGCTCTCGTAGAAGGTGAAGTGGTAGAAAGAAATGAAAGAGTCCTTGAGCAGCCCGATATAATCAACTACGACCC
The DNA here is from genome assembly GCA_046294875.1 of Aquificaceae bacterium. Lineage (GTDB taxonomy): Bacteria > Aquificota > Aquificia > Aquificales > Aquificaceae > Pampinifervens. The sequence continues at coordinate 1,948 of JBKBNZ010000072.1, forward strand.
TTACGGTGAAGGGTGGATAGTAAGGATGAAGCCCTTTGATTTACAGAGGGATATAAAAGAACTCCTTTATGGTAAGGATGCCATAGAGGAGATGAAAAAATACATTGATGAGTGGGATATAATCTGCATGAGGTGTACATGATGGCGGCAAAGGACAAGCATGTAATACTTTTGGTTTCACAATGGTGTGCCACTTGTCCTGATGCAGATGCCTTGTGGAAAAAACTACAGGCAGAGTACGGCTTCAAGTACGAAGTTCTGGACGTAGCCCAGCCCGAGGGAAGAATGTGGGCGAAGAAGCTTATAGTAAGGGCTGTCCCATCCACTATAATAGACGGGAAGTTGGCCTTTGTGGGTGTCCCCGATGAAGCAGAGGCAAGGAGGGCCATAGAATCGTGAAGGTGGTTATCCTTATGACAAGCGGACCAAGAACTCCTTGGAGATGCGCCTCTCCCTTTTATATTGCCGCCCTGATGGCTGCCAACGAGGCGGAAGTGGATGTTTTCTTTAACATGGATGGGACAAAGCTTTTAAAGAAGGGTGTGGCGGAGAAGATAATCCCGGGTGAGCCCAACTGCCTTTCTCCAAATGGCAAAAAGCTAAAAACTGTGTACGATTTTATGAAGGACGCAAAGCAGGCAGGTGTTAAGTTTTACTCTTGCAAGCAAGCCATAGACTCCTTGGGTTACAAGCCAGAGGATCTAATACCGGAGCTGGATGGAGTTTTTCCAGCCAGCGAGTTTGCCCTGAGGGCTATGGAGGCCGATAAAGTGCTAACCTTTTAAAATTCTTATAAAGGAGGGTAAAGATGGCGACAGTTAATGGGTGCAACATACCCGAGGACCTTTTGTACGATGTAGACCCAGAGGCAAACGCCTTCACATGGGCGAAGGATAACGGAGATGGCACCTACACCGTAGGGCTAACCTCTGTGGCCGCAGCAATGGCAGGAAGGCTAGTGGCTTACACCCCAAAAAAGCCCGGCAAGGTCATAGAAAGGCGCAAAAGCGTAGCCACCATAGAAAGCGGCAAATGGGTGGGTCCTGTGCCTACACCCCTCACGGGAGAGGTGGTAGAGATAAACGAAGCTTTAAAGGCAAATCCTGCCTTGGCAAACGACGACCCTTATGGTGCTGGATGGATAGCAAAGATAAAACCCACAAATCCAGAGGAGATAAACAACCTACTTAAAGGCCAAGCGGCCGTTGATGCTCTAACAAAGGTAATAAACGAAAAGGGTATAAAGTGCGGATGATAGAGTTAAAGGGTGGGCTTGTCCCACCCTCTTTAGAAGATATAGAGCTTGACAGGGAACTCCTTGAGGAGATTAACGAGGGTTTTGAAATAAGGCTTAAAAATTTTGGAAGAGATATACACTTTTATAGCCCCGGATTTAAACATTACGAAGTGGAAGACTTTTCCATAAAGACAACTCCCAAGTTTGTGGATATATCCATAACTGGTAAAAACTGTGAGCTTATGTGCGATCATTGTGCCTCAAAGATACTCTGGCACATGATCCCCGCAACCACCCCCGAAGAGCTTTGGCAAGTTGCGAACCAACTTAAGGAAAGGGGTGTAGAAGGGGTTTTAATCTCTGGTGGTTCCAACAAGGATGGTGTGGTGGAGCTATATCCCTTTTTGGATGTGATGAAAAGGATTAAAGAAGAGTTGGGTATGTTGGTTAGTTGCCATGTGGGGCTTGTGGATAAAAAGCTATCCGAAGGTCTAAAAGAAGCTAACGTGGATGCTGTTTTGCTTGATATAATAGGAGACGACCAAACTATAGAGCAGGTTTATAAACTGCCCCATAAAGGTGTTAAAGATTATGAGGAATCCCTTAGACTTTTGAAGGAATACGGTCATAACATAGTACCCCATGTGATAATAGGGCTCCATTACGGGCAGATAAAAGGAGAGTACAAAGCCATAGATATGATAGCTCAGTTTGATCCTTCTGCCTTGGTGATGGTGGTGGTTATGCCTTATTATGGAAAGGCTCGCTTTCAACTTTTGCCCCCACCAAAGGCAGAGGATAGCGCAAGGGTTATCCTTTATGCAAGAAAAGCACTTCCCAAAAGGCCTGTGGTAATAGGTTGTGCAAGGCCTGCAGGCCCCGATAGGATTAAACTGGACTTCTATGCTCTGCACGCGGGCGTGAATGGTATAACTTTCCCCGCAGAAGGTATTTTTACCTACGCCAAAAGCCTTGGCTTAAATCCTATTGTATCTCCTAACTGTTGCTCAACGGTGTTTTTGTCCTAAATTTATAAGCCATGAAGCTGTTTGATTTAGAAACGGCCAGAGAACTAATAACCGTCATAAAGCCCATAGTGGAGGAGATAAACCTAAAAAGGGAAGGACTCCAAGAATGCATCTTTAAACTTGAAGAGGAGAAGGATCTGTTGGAAAGGATGTACATAGAAAGCCACATAAAGGACTTGGAAACAGATATAAGGAGGCTGTTCCAAAAGATTGAAACCCTCGGGGGAGTTATAAAGGGTATAGACCCCATATTGGTGGATTTCCTTTCCTTCCATCAAAACCGTTATATATGGTTGTGTTGGAAAGAAGACGAAGACACCATAATGTATTGGCACGAATTAGATGAAGGCTTCGTAGGAAGAAAGCCCATAGACCTTTTGTGGAAACAGGAAGAAGAGGAAGGATAACTTAAAGATTAAAGTCCATGTATATCCTTGAAGGAGTGGCGCCTCTTTGTCCTTGATACTTCCCCCTGTAGGGCCTTTCCGCCCTCTTATCCAACTTGGCAAGCACTATCTGACATATACGAACTCCCTTGTAGACCCTTATAGGACAGCTATTGGCATTGTAAAGCTCAAGGGTAATCTGCCCTTCAAAGCCTGCATCCACCCATCCTGCGTTCTCTATAAACAAGCCAAGCCTACCAAGGGAAGACCTACCCTCCACAAAGGCGGTAATATCCTCCGGAAGCTTTATGTACTCCTCCGTGGTTGCAAGCATAAAGGCCTTTGGCGGTATAAGAAAGCCCTCCGGAGGAATGGCTACCTTTTCCACAGGCACTAAGGAGCTTTTTATGTCTATACACTCTGTCATATAAAGGAGCAACTCATTACCGAGGGTGAGGTCTATGGAAGAAGCCTGTATGTTTTCCTCTTTGTATGGTTCTATAACAAGCTTACCACTTTTTATAAGCTCCTTTATACTGCCATCGCTTAGTATCATAGCTTTTATGGGGGTGGAGGGACTCGAACCCTCACGGCCATAGGCCGGCGGATTTTAAGTCCGCTGCGTCTGCCAGTTCCGCCACACCCCCAGCATATATAATTATAAAGTATAATATTCTTTGGCTGTTATGGGATATTGGCGAGGTATAATCAATAAATATAGGGAATTTTTACCTATAGGAGATAGCACTCCCGTAATAACTCTATGCGAAGGAAATACACCCCTTATAAAGGCAGACAACCTTGCAAAAGCCATAGCCTTTAAAGGTGATATTTATCTAAAATACGAGGGGTTAAACCCCACGGGTTCCTTCAAAGATAGAGGCATGACCGTTGCTATATCAAAGGCGGTAGAATTTGGTAAAAGGGCCGTAATATGTGCCTCCACCGGAAACACCTCTGCTTCTGCAGCAGCCTATGCGGCAAAGGCAGGGCTTAAGGCCTATGTTTTATTGCCAAAGGGTGCCGTTGCTTTGGGTAAGCTCTCCCAAGCGGTTATATATGGAGCCAAAGTAATAGCCATTCAGGGAAACTTTGACGATGCCTTGTATATAGTTAGAAAGATAGGAGAGCTTTTACCTGTAGAAATAGTAAATTCCGTAAATCCTTACAGAATAGAGGGGCAAAAGACGGGCGCTTTTGAAATATGCGATGCCTTGGAAAGAGCTCCTGACTATCACTTTATACCGGTGGGTAATGCGGGCAATATAACCGCCTATTGGAAAGGCTACAAAGAGTATTACCAAGCGGGCAAAATAAACAACCTTCCAAGAATGATGGGATGGCAGGCAGAAGGTGCCGCTCCTATTGTAAAAGGCTATCCTATAAAAAATCCGCAAACCGTAGCAACCGCCATAAGGATAGGCAATCCCTACAGTTGGCAATCTGCACTACAGGCAATGCACGAATCTGGCGGTCTTATAGATGCAGTAAGTGATGAAGAGATACTCCATGCCTACAAGCTTGTTGCTTCTACAGAAGGAGTTTTCTGTGAACCCGCATCGGCTGCCTCCGTAGCTGGACTTATCAAGCTTAACCGTGAAGGCTACTTTAAAGGTGGTGAGCTCGTGGTGTGTGTATTGACGGGAAACGGCTTGAAGGATCCAGATACGGCCATAAAGGTATGCGACCCTCCCATAACCTTACCTCCAGACGTGGAAAAGGTCATGGAATACATAGAGATATGAATGGAGAAGAAATACAGACAAATGGTAGAGATTAGCCACGAGGATTATCTTAAGTTCGTTGAAAACAATCCATCGGTTCTTATTGAAGATGTTGAGATCAAGCTTGAAAAGCATTGGGAGGTTAAAAGCCTTGGACCGCCAGAGGATTATAGGTTAGAAGATTCCACCGTGTGGAGCTTTCCAAGCAGGGGAAATTGGGCTACTCATAAAAGCAACTATAGAGGCAATTGGTCTCCTTA